>CBIHOK010000206.1:0-6303 GCA_966211575.1 uncultured Noviherbaspirillum sp. | reverse complement strand
CGCGTGGTCAACCAGCTGGAGCCGAAAGACCGCGACATCGCGATGGTGTTCCAGAACTACGCGCTCTATCCGCATATGAGCGTGTACGACAACATGGCATATGGCCTGAAGATCCGTCGCTTTTCCAAGGCCGACATCGAGGCGCGGGTGCAGAAGGCAGCCCAGATCCTGGAGCTTGGCGCGCTGCTGCAGCGGACCCCGCGCCAGTTGTCCGGCGGCCAGCGGCAGCGGGTTGCAATGGGACGTGCGATCGTGCGCGAGCCGGCGGTATTCCTGTTCGACGAGCCGCTGTCCAATCTCGATGCCAAGCTGCGGGTGCAGATGCGCCTGGAGATCCAGAAGATGCACCGGGCGCTCGGCACCACCAGCCTGTATGTGACGCACGACCAGGTTGAGGCGATGACGCTGGGCCAGCGCATGATCGTGATGAATGCCGGGCGCGCGGAACAGATCGGCACCCCGGCCGAGGTCTATGCGAAGCCGGCCACCACCTTCGTCGCCGGCTTCATCGGTTCGCCGCCGATGAACCTGCTCAATGGCAGGATCGACGGCAGCGGCACCCGCTTCGAACTCGGCGACGGCAGTACCGTGGCGCTTCCCGGCGGCGGCTCGCCGGCCGCATCCCGCGAATGCATCCTCGGCCTGCGGCCGGAACACCTGGTGATCGGCCAACCCGGCATCGCACTGGCCGTCGAGATGGTCGAGGCGCTCGGCGCCGACCTGCTGGTGCATGCGCTGGCGGGCGGGCAGCCGGTCGTGGTGCGCGCTCCGGCTGCCACCCGCATCGCCGCCGGCGACCGGGTGACGGCAGGATTCGAACCCGCCTGCATCCATTGGTTCGATCCGGAAACGACACACCGGATGGACTGACGCATCCCCGGCGGGCGCCGGGAGAGCGGACACCCGAAACACAACAAGAACACGAGACGAGACCTTCATGAAAATCACGACACGATTGCTTGCCGGAACGGCTATCTGCATGCTTGGCGCGCTGGCAGGCGGTAGCGCCGCCGCGGCGGACATGTTGGGAACGAAGCCGGCCTACCTTTCCGGCGACGCCACCCCGGTACCGAATGCACAGGCGATCTCGACCATGATCTGGGCGCCCGGCCTCGACGACGGCTACGTGCCGCAAGGCATTACGTTTGCCGACGACCACGTGCTGGTATCGAGCTACAAGAGCAATGATCCGAAAATCGGCGGCGGCCCAACCCGCTTGTATCGGGTCGATCCGCGCAGCGGCCGCACCGACGGCCAGTTCGACCTGCCGTCCACCATCAAGCACGCGGGCGGCATCGTCTACGCGGGGAATGGTGTGCTGATCGTCGCCGATACCCGTCGCCTGTACAAGATCGATCTGGCGAAAGCCTTCGCAGAAGGCAATACCGAGCATGCCTTGCTCGGTACGATCACGCTTGGCGGCGCGGTGAAGGGGTCGTTCGTCGACTTCCATCAGGACTGGATACTTACCGGCTCCTACGACAAGGACCCGGCCAAGTCGAAAGTGTTTTTCCTTCCATACGCGCTGTTCGACCGGCCCGTCGATACGGTCGTCGACGAACATGCGGTCGCGCGCAGCTTCCCGATCACCGCAATGGCGCAGGGCGCCGCGTTCGACGCGCAAGGCTATCTCTGGCTGACGTTCAGCAACAGCAAGCACGGCCTGCTGCAGAAAGTGGATCCGGTGTCGGGCACGATGCTGGAACAGCATGCGATGGTCAACGGCATCGAAGACATCGGCTTCGATCCGCAGGGCAGGCTGTGGGGTGTATCCGAAGCCGGTTCCCCGCGCTGGTCGAAATGGAAGACCGTGTTCCCGGTGGTGTTCCGCGTCGACGTCGGCAAACTGCAATGACGGCGGAGCGGGGCAGGCGTGCCGTCCGCCCGTCAGCTTGACTCTTTGCAAATAATGATTTATCTAGAGGACATCCCTTCCTTCAGATAGTGGCCACGCTCCATGCGCAGCCGCATGCGAATTCGATGATGCAAAACGACATACCGGCACAGCCGGTCGACGAACCGGATCTGTTTGCCAACGCGATCACGGTCGCGCGCCTGTATTACTACCAGGAGATGACGACCACCGACATCGCGCGCGAACTGAAGCTGTCGCGCTCGAAGGTGTCGCGCCTGCTGAGTTTCGCGCGCGACAACGGCCTGGTGGAAATCCATATCCATGATCCGCGCGAGCATTCGAAGCAGCTCGAATCGCTGCTGAAGGAACGCTTCGGCCTGCAGCGCGTCCAGGTGGTGTCGGTGCCGGAGACCGCAGGGGAACAGGAATGGCTGCAACGCGTGGCCAGCCATGCGGCGGCCTATCTGAACACGGTGGTCGCGTCGAACATGGTGATCGGCCTGGCCTGGGGCAATACCGTCAAGGCGATCGTCTCGCGCCTGACGCCGAAAGCCACCGTCAACGTCGACGTGGTGCAGCTGAACGGCGCCGGCACCGCGCAGAGCATGAGCAACGCGTTCAGCAGCGAAATCATCATGCAGTTCGCCGCCAACTACGACGCCCGGCCGCAGCCGTTCCCGGTGCCGGCCTTCTTCGAATATCCGGAAACCAAGGCCGCGCTCTGGCGCGAACGCAGCGTGCGGCGCCTGCTGGATCTGCAGCAGCGATCGGACATCATGCTGTTCAGCATGGGCGCGTTCTCGGCGGCCATCCCCAGCCAGATCCACAGCGGCGGCTATCTCGAACCGCAAGACCTCGAATCCGTGCTCGCGGATGGCGTGGTGGGCGATATCGCCACCGTGTTCTTCCGCGCCGACGGCAGCTACAGCGACATCGCGCTGAACGCGCGCACCAGCGGGCCGGACCTGGCGCTGTTCCGCCGCGTGAAGCATTCGATCTGCGTGGTGTCCGGCCTGGGCAAGATCGACGCGATTCGCGCGGCGCTGCGCGGCGGTTTCATGAACGAGCTGATCATCGACGAACCATCGGCGCGGCTGCTGCTGTCGGGCACGCCATCCGATACCTGAATCCGATTTTTTCGACCAACCCGATTACTCCTGCATCGTCATGTGGCCTTTCCCCAGAATCATTGCTCACCGCGGCGGCGGCACGCTCGCCCCTGAAAACACCCTTGCCGGGATGCGCTGCGGCCTCGCGCACGGTTTTCATGCCGTTGAATTCGATGTCATGCTGTCCGGCGACGGCGTTCCGGTGCTGATGCACGATCCGGTTTTTGGACGCACCATCGCCGCCGAGGGCAGCGTAGCCACCTCTACCGCCGCGCAACTGACGGAGATGGATGCGGGCGCGTGGTTCGACCACCGCTTCGCCGGCGAGAAGGTGCCGACATTCCGCCAGGTGATCGACTTCTGCCAGGAAAACGGTATCTGGATGAACGTCGAGATCAAGCCGTCGCCCGGCTTTGCCACGGAAACCGGCCGCGCCGCGGCAAGCCTGCTGAAGGAATGCCTCGAGCGGCGCCAGGATGCCGGCGGCCTGAAGCCCTTGTTTTCATCGTTTTCGATGGATGCCTTGCTGGCGGCCCGGGAAGCCGCGCCCGAGATTCCGCGCGGTTTGCTGATCGGATCGGTGCCGGACGATTGGCAGGCCCTGCTGAACGAGCTCGGCGCAATCGCGCTGCACACGAATCACAAGAACCTGACGCCCGAACAGGCGCGGGCGATCAAGGATGCGGGCTTCGGGCTGTTTTGCTATACGGTGGACGACCCGGCCCGCGCGCGCGAACTCCTGTCCTGGGGCGTGGATGCCTTTTGCACCGATCGCATCGACCTGATCGGTCCCGACTTTTCCTGATTTACTCAGGCGTCGTCAGCTTGAGCGACAGTGCCCGAATATTAATCCTAGTCCTCGACTACCGTTTTCTACTCCCTCTCCCGCAAGCGGGAGCGGGGTTGGGGAGAGGGCGTTTGCAAGGGGGATTGCCTATGGATGCACCCTCTCCCCCGACCCCTCTCCCACTCGCGTGGGAGAGGGGGGTACGACGACCGCGTGGGTTTGTGACCGACTATCGGCCTGCACGGAGCGGGAGTGAGCTGTCGACTGTCGCTCAAGTTATCGACTGGGGAGTAAAGGCCGCCGCCCGGCAGCCTTTGTTCTATCTGGCGCCCAGTATGCGCCGGGCCACTTCGACGAATCCCGCGCCGCAACGCTGGCGCGTCACGAATGCCGGCGGATGTTCGAGGTCGCCGGTGAATGCGAGCACGTTGGCGACGCCGACCGCATTCGGGAAATAGCGGAACATCGGCTCGTCATTCGGCGAGTCGCCGACAAATACATACTCGTTGCGCGCCTGGTCGAGATCGATGCCGTAACGTTCCTGCATCACCATGCGCGCCATCGTCAACTTGTCGTACTGGCCGAACCAGCCGTTGACGTGAATCGAACTGACCTTGGCGGTCATGCCGGCCTCGGTCATCAGCGCCACGATCCGCTCCACGCTTTCATGTGACAGCGGTGCCACGTCTTCGCAGAAATCGATGGCCAGGTCGGTAGCACGGCAGAACTGGTCGGACGCGAGCGCACAGCCCGGCACGGCGGCGAGGATGCGTTCGGACACTTCCGCCAGGCGCCGCGTATTTTTCGCGCGGGTTTCGGCATCCGCCAGAAAACGCTGGCGCAACTTGTGCGCGGCGGTGTCGTAATAAAAATAGAACGCCCCGTTTTCGCCGACCACGGCGTCAACCGGCCACATGCGGCCGATATGGTCGCACCATCCCGCCGGCCTTCCGGTAATCGGAATCACCTTCACACCGGCGTCGCGCAGGTTTTCCAGCGCAGCATAGGCGGATGCGTGCAGCTTGCCTTCGGTGGTCAGCGTATCGTCGATATCGACGAAAACGCCCTTGACGCCGGACAGCACGGCGTCGGACAGATCATTCAGTGGGCGCATAAAGAGCAGGGGAGGGATAAGGAAATCGGGAATGCCGGGCAGTGGCGGCTCATGCCACTGTCCTGCTTGGCTGTGTCGCGAGTTCACGGGCAAAAAAATCGTGAAAATCCTCGCGCTGCTGTTGCGTCATGTGCAGGCCGGCCTTGGTGCGGCGCCACAGGATATCGTCGGCCTCGCCCACCCATTCGTGCGCCATCAGGTAGCGCACTTCGCGCTCGTACAGGCAGCCGCCGAAATCCCGCCCGAGGTCTTCGATGCCGTAGGACTGGCACAGCACGTCGAACGCCAGCGTTCCATGCCGCCGCATCAGGCTCGTCAGCAATGCCGCCGGCAATTGCGGATAGCGTTTCGTCAGGCGGTTGAGCAGTGCCGCCTGGCCGCCTCGTTCCAGGTTTCCGCCGGGGAGGGGTTCGTCGCCGGTCCAGCCGCCCGGCCGCGAGCTGAGCCAGGGCTGCAGCTTTTCCAGCGCCGCTTCGGCGAGCTTGCGATAGGTGGTGATCTTGCCGCCGAAGATGGACAGTTGCGGAATGTTCTGGCCGCCGTCTTCGAGCACCAGCGTGTAGTCGCGCGTCACCGCCGACGGATCGTCCACGCCGTTGTCGTACAGCGGACGCACGCCGCTGTAGCTCCACACCACCATCTCGGGCGTGACCGGGCGCCGGGTGTAGCGGCTGACCGACGTGCAGAGATAATCGATCTCTTCCTGGGTGATTCTGGCACCGTCTCCGACGGCCTTCACCACCACGTCGGTGGTGCCGATCAGCGTGAAATCCTGTTCATACGGAATCATGAAAATGATGCGCTTGCCGGCATCCTGCACGATGTACGCATGCTCGCCTTCGAACAGCCGGGGCACGACGATATGGCTGCCCTTCACCAGCCGCACGCTGGCCGCGCTGTCGCTGCGGCCGAGCGTGCCGGCCACCTGGCTGACCCACGGGCCGGCCGCGTTGACCAGCATGCGAGCGCGGACATGCAGCGTTTCGCCGCTGCGCCGGTCTTCCAGCCGGGCCTGCCAGGCGCCGTCCTTGCGTTCCGCGCCGACGAAGCGCGTGCGCGGCAGGATGGTCGCGCCGTGTTCGGCGGCCGAACGCAGGTTGAGTATCACCAGCCTGGCATCATCGACCCAGGCATCCGAATAGATGAAACCCTTGCGGTAGTCCGGCTTCAGTCCCGCGCCGTAAGGCGTATCGAGCAGGCGCACGCCTTTCGATTTCGGCAGCGTCGTGCGGCCGCCGAGGCGGTCGTACAGGAACAGGCCGAGGCGGATCATCCACGCCGGCCGCAAGCCCTTCGCGTGCGGCATCACGAAGCGCAGCGGACGCGCGATATGGGGCGCAATCCCGAGCAGGACTTCGCGTTCGGCGAGCGCTTCGGCCACCAGCCTGAATTCGTAATACTCCAGATAGCGCAGGCCGCCGTGAATCAGCTTGGTGCT
>CBIHOK010000205.1:0-6333 GCA_966211575.1 uncultured Noviherbaspirillum sp. | reverse complement strand
CCGAAGGGCGAATACCTGCTGCTGTTCGATCCGCTCGACGGCTCCAGCAACATCGACGTCAACGTTTCCATCGGGACCATCTTCTCGGTGCTGAAGGCGCCGGAAGGCATGAAGGAGCCGACCGAGCAGGCCTTCCTGCAGCCGGGCGCCCGGCAGGTCGCGGCCGGCTACGCGGTGTATGGTCCGCAGACGGTGCTGGTGCTGACCACCGGCGACGGCGTCAACTGCTTCACGCTGGACCGCGAAATGGGGTCATGGGTGCTCACCCACCGCGACATGCAGATCCCCACCGAAACCAAGGAATTCGCGATCAATGCATCGAACGCGCGCCACTGGTACCCGCCCGTCAAGCGCTATATCGACGAAATGCTCGCCGGCGACACTGGCCCGCGCGGAACCAACTTCAACATGCGCTGGATCGCATCGATGGTCGCCGACGTGCACCGTATCCTGAACCGCGGCGGCATTTTCATGTACCCGGCCGATGCCCGCGAACCGGAAAAACCCGGCAAGCTGCGCCTGATGTACGAGGCAAACCCGATGGCCTTCATCGTCGAACAGGCGGGCGGCGCCGCCACCAACGGCAAGCAGCGCATCCTCGACATCCAGCCGCAAAAGCTGCACGAGCGGGTCGCGGTATTCCTCGGATCGAAGAGCGAGGTGGAACGCGTCACCGCCTACCACAACGAGTAAGCGTTCCACCCGGGAGCCCCTCGCCCCCGAATGGGGGAGAGGGGTTGGGGAGAGGGGCAATCCACGAAGTACGGTCATCCACTCTCTTGATCACGGACAAAATGCCTTCTAGCTATGCCATTTCGTTTTTGATAGAATACGCGTTTTCGCTGAGAGCCTGCTTACTCAGCGTGCCGCTGTAGCTCAGTCGGTAGAGCAGCGCATTCGTAATGCGAAGGTCACCAGTTCGATTCCGGTCAGCGGCACCAGCACTCCCCACGCTTCAGTGAGATTCACCAGTCAAGAGCCGCGCAAGCGGCTTTTTGCATTGTTGGCCCGGCTTTCCCGATCTCCGTCGCCTGTGCCGTTTCCGCGCGATAAGCTTGCTGCGTCGAATTCCTGCCATGCACCGGCGCCGGCAAAGCGTGTCAAAAATCAAGAAGACTTCCCCGCAAACCCATTAAGCTGATTTCATCAGTCTTGCGGAGACTATTCCTTGGCAGCGTATTTCCCTGCATTATCGGCCGCATCGGCGTACCGCCCGGCCGCGGGCCGCTTACGCATGGCGCTGGGCCATGGCTAAGCCGGTGCGCCGGGCGGAGCCGCCCTCGGTCAGCGTACTGATGCCGACCTATGAGCAATCCCGTTTCATCGAGCGCGCGCTTGACAGCCTGCTCGCGCAAACGCTGGTTGACTGGGAAGCGATCATCATCGACGACGGCTCGCGCGACGGCACCGGGCAGCTGCTGGCCCGCTACACCGACGATATCCGCATCCGATACTTCCGTCTCCCCGAAAACCAGGGCCTCGGGCACGCGCTGAACCAGGGCTTGATCTGCGCACGCGCCTCATTGCTTGCCTATCTCCCCAGCGACGATGTCTATTACCGCGACCATCTGTGCAGCCTGAAAGACTGCCTCGATCGCGACCCTGAAGCTGTGCTCGCCTACTCCGGTATCCGGCATCACTACAATCGCGAAGCCGGCGGCGCGATCGACGGCTATCCGTTGCAGTTGGCGCAATGCATGCACCGGAAGACCGAGGCCCGCTGGACCGAACGCGACGAACTGGAATCCGACGACCTGGATCGTCTCTTCTGGAGCAAGCTGCGCCGCCTCGGCAGCTTCGTCGCCAGCGGCAGCCTCGGTTGCGAATGGGTCGATCATCCGATGCAGCGCCACAAGCTGATGCGCGAACCGACCGGCGGCATCAATCCGTTCCGCCGTTACTACCGTGTGGAGCAGCCGCTGCGTTTCCACAGTTCGGCCGGCAATTTGATCGACGAGGCCGACCAGTATCGGCGCATGCGCGAACGCCCCGACACGCCGCCGGCACCGGACGGATTGAAAATCCTGCTGGTCGGCGAACTGGCCTACAACGCCGACCGTGTGCTCGCGCTGGAGGAGCAAGGCCACAAGCTGTACGGGCTCTGGATGCCCGATCCCTACTGGTACAACACGGTCGGCCCGCTGCCGTTCGGCCACGTCGAAGACCTGCCGCGGGATGACTGGCGCGAGGCGATCCGCCGCGTGCAGCCGGACATCATCTATGCGCTTTTGAACTGGCAGGCGGTGCCGTTCGCCCACCAGGTATTGCAAGCGACTCCCGGCATTCCTTTCGTCTGGCACTTCAAGGAAGGCCCCTTCATTTGCCTGGAAAAGGGAAGCTGGTCGCAACTGGTCGACCTCTATCGCCAGGCGGGCGGCCGGATCTACTCCAGCCCGGAAATGCGCGACTGGTTCGATACCGTGATTCCCGGCCTGTCCTCGCCCCTATGCGTGCTGGATGGCGACCTGCCCAAGCGGGACTGGTTCGACCGTCCGCGAACGCCGCTACTGTCCGCAGCGGACGGGGATATCCACACGGTGGTGCCGGGCCGCCCGATCGGCCTGCATCCGGAAACGGTGGCCGCGCTTGGCCGCCAGCGGGTCCACCTGCATTTCTACGGCGATTTCACGCATGGCCAGTGGCGCGACTGGATAGCAAAGACAAGGACACTGGCGCCCGCGCATCTGCATCTGCACGCGAACGTCGACCAGGGCCGCTGGGTGGAAGAGTTTTCGCGTTACGACGCGGGCTGGCTGCACTTCTTCAGGAGCACGAACGGTGGCGAGATCCGGCGTGCGAACTGGGACGATCTGAACTACCCGGCACGCATGGCAACACTGGCGGCGGCCGGCCTGCCGATGATCCAGCAGGCGAATCCGGGCGCGATCGTCGCTACGCAAAACCTGGCCAGGCAGCTCGGGATCGGCCTGTTCTTCGACAGCGTGGAGGAGGTGGGCGCCCGCCTGCGCGAGTGCGACCGGATGCAGGCACTACGGGCCGAGGTATGGAGAAAGCGCGAGCGGTTCACGTTCGACTTCCACGTGCCGGAACTGGTCGCCTTCTTCCGCCAGGTGATCGCCTCGGTGGACAGAGCCACCCTGCGCGCTGCGCCGGGATTGTAGCGAGGTCGGGATTGAACAGGATCGCGGTAGTCGGGGCAGGCTTTTCGGGCGCGGTCATTTCCCGCGAGCTGGCCGAGGCCGATTACTCCGTCGACGTGTTCGATACCCGGCCGCATGTCGCGGGCAACTGCCATACGCAACGCGACCCGGAGTCCGGCGTGCTGGTCCATGCCTACGGACCGCATATTTTCCATACCGACAGCCCGGCGGTATGGGATTACGTGCGTCGCTTCGACGAGTTCATGCCCTACACGAATCGGGTCAAGGCCGTCGCGCAGGGGCGCGTCTATTCGTTGCCGGTCAACCTGCTGACGATCAACCAGTTTTTCGGGAAAACCTTCAACCCGGCCCAGGCCGAAGCTTTCCTCGACTCGCTCGGCGACCGTTCGATCGAAGCGCCGCAAACCTTCGAGCAGCAGGCGCTGCGCTACCTCGGCAAGGACTTGTACGAGGCCTTCTTCAAGGGCTATACGATCAAGCAATGGGGGCTGCACCCCTCGCAGCTGCCGGCCAGCATCCTGCGCCGCCTGCCGGTGCGTTTCAACTACGACGACAATTACTACACCAGCCCCTACCAGGGCATGCCCAGGCACGGCTATACCCGGCTGGTCGAAAACATCCTCGATCATCCCGGCATCTCGCTTCACTTGGAAACCCGCTTTACCCGCGCCATGGGCGCAGACTATGCGCACGTGTTTTACAGCGGCCCTCTCGATGCCTGGTTCGATCATTGCGAAGGCCGTCTCGGCTACCGGACGCTGGATTTCACGCCCGAAAGGTACGAGGGCGACCACCAGGGCAACGCGGTGATCAACTACTGCGACGAAGACGTTCCCTGGACCCGCAGTTCCGAGCACAAGCACTTTGCCCCATGGGAAACGCATCGAGCAACACTGGTCTTCAAGGAAACCAGCCGCCATTGCGAAGACGGCGACATTCCGTACTACCCGATCCGTCTGGCCGATGAAAAGGCTCAGCTGGTGCGTTATGTCCGGCTTGCCCGGAGCGAGCAAGGCGTAAGCTTCGTCGGCCGGCTCGGCACCTATCGCTACCTGGACATGCATGTGACGATAGCCGAGGCACTGGACAGCGCGGCCCGGTTCCTTGCCTGCCGGGAGGCCGGCGAACCTGTGCCGGTATTCATGCGCGATCCGCTGGGCTGAGCCGGCTTTTCAGCGCGCAACCATACGCAACCGGAACTGTCCGGATCTTTCTCTCCCATATTCATGGGAGTTTTTTCACTTGCAGCGCATGCGACCCGGCGCTGCCACCTAAATTTGCTTTCCACCCGTCGCATTTTCCGCATATCACCATTCTTTCCGATAACTAACGGTGCTAAACTACGCGGCAATTGAGAAAAGTCAACATATTGCCCCAAGTGGTTGTTTTGACTAAATATTTCTGTAAGGTAATTAGTTCAAGCGTTCGATTTTTGCGCGCAGCAGCACCGTTGACTTCCTGTAAGGATTTGCCTGGAGGGTCGCCGGTTTTAGATTAGTCCCCTCGGCGCGTCCCCCGGGATCCTTGTCTTGGATTCCAGTCGTTGTCGATGGTCGTTCCGTGTGGGTTGTCGGTGTTATCGGTCCTTCAAAAATCCGCGAGATATACCTGTTACGGCTGGCTCGCGCTCGGGACCGCGTACGCCTTTGCCGCCACTCCCAACCTGCACGGCCAGTCCGGCTACATCAGCATGCCGAGCGCGTCGGTCGAAGCCGACGGCACGTTCAGCATGGGCTACAGCTACGACAGCCCTTACGCCGATTTCTGGCTGTCTTCCACGTTCCTTCCCTTCTTGCAGGTGACCGGGCACTACGTCGCCATCAACGGCATTCCCGGTTTCACCAATACCCCCGGCGCTTACGGCTACAACTACGGGCGCTACAAGGACAAGGTATTCGATGCGAAGCTGAGGCTGTGGGAGGAATCCGGCTGGCTGCCGTCGGTCGCTCTCGGCGCCACCGACCTGCAAGGCACCGAATTGTTCAAGGGCCAGTACCTCGTCGCCACCAAGACCTTCGGTCAAAACCGCAATCTCGAAGCCAGCGTCGGCTACGGCCGCAGGCGGCCGGAAGGCGCCTTCGCCGGCATGCGCTGGACGCCGCTTTCGCTGCCGCGCTGGTCGCTGGTGGCCGAGTACGACGCCAACAACTACAAGAAGGATTTCCGCGCCTCGGAGACCTTCGCCGGCCAGCGCAGCAAGGGGCCCGCGGTTGGCGTGGAATACCGCTGGGGCTGGCTCGGCGTGCAGGCCGCGCATCATTCCGACCACAACAGCATCAACGCCTTCGTCAGCATTCCGTTTTCCGAACGGGAGTTCGTGCCGAAGCTGACCGAGCCGCCGTATTTCCAGGAAAAGCTGCCATCCCGGCCGTCAATCGATCAGTGGCGGCACAACGCGCATTACGCTGCCGCGCTGATCGATGCGCTCGCCAAGCAGGATTTCAAGAACATCCGCGTACAGGTCAAGGATTACAACCTGTATCTCGAACTGACCAATAACCGCATCTCGAACCTCGGTAGGGCAGTGGGACGTGCCACCCGCACCGCGCTCGCGTTCGCGCCAACCGGCATCAACAGCATCCACGTCACCTACACCGAAAAGGAACAGCCGGTTGCCACCTTCGAGTTCTTCAATCTCGAAAAGCTGACCGACTACCTGACCGGCCAGATCCCGCGCAAGGAATTCCTCGACTACGTGCTAGTGCGCTACGCGAACCCGGACGACCAGATTTCCGCAAACCGTGAGGGCATGCTGGCGGGTATCAACGAGGATTCCGGCGTCGGTGTGCTCGTGGGCCACGAAGGCGACATCGTCCAGGTGCGCTCGGAAGACCGCGAAGCGAATCGGCTGAAGATCAGGCCAAAGCTGGGCGTCTACTTCAATGACCCGAGTGGCGCCTTCCGCTACGAGATCCTCGGTGAGGCCGACTACGACAAGCGGCTGGGCCAGGGCCTGTACCTGAACAGCGCGCTCGGCATGAAGATCTACGAAAACGTCAGCGGCGTCACCCAGCCTTCGAACAGCCTGCTGCCACACGTGCGCACCGACGTGGCCGACTACAAGCGCGCCAGCCGGCTCAAGCTGTACAAGCTGATGATCAACAAGTACATGATGCCGGCCGAGCGTTGGTACGCCCGGCTGTCCGGCGGCATCTACGAAGAAATGTACCGCGGCGTCGGGGGGCAGCTGCTCTATTTTCCGACCGACAGC
>CBIHOK010000204.1:0-6363 GCA_966211575.1 uncultured Noviherbaspirillum sp. | reverse complement strand
CCACGTCGTCGATCACTTCGACCTGCCATCCCGCTTCGTGCAGGCTGAGCAGCGCCGGAGTCAGCATGCCGCTGCGGTGCAGGAAGCTGTCAGTGACCACGCACAGGCGCTTCAGATTGAAGCGTTCGCGCAGGATGGCGCCCAGCCGGCGGGCGCCACCGTATTCGACGATCACGGAAGGAACGGTGCGGAATTCGAAAGGAGTCATGATGTGTTTCCCGGTTTATACCTGTACGCACAGATACTTGATTTCGAGGTATTCGTCGATGCCATGGCGCGAGCCTTCGCGGCCGATGCCGGATTGCTTGATGCCGCCGAACGGCGCGACCTCATTGGAGATCAGGCCGGTGTTCAGCCCGACCATGCCGTATTCGAGCGCCTCGGCCACGCGCCATGAACGGCCGACGTCGCGGGTGTACAGATAGGCGGCCAGCCCGAACTCGGTGTCGTTGGCAAGAGCGATCGCCTCGCGTTCGTCGCGGAAGCGGAACACCGGCGCGACCGGGCCGAAGATTTCCTCGCGCGCGAGCCGCATGTCCGGCGTCGCTCCGGCCAGCACGGTCGGCTGGTAAAAGGTGCCGCCAAGCGGATGCGGCGCGCCGCCGGTCAGCAGTCGCGCGCCGCGCTCGCGGGCGTCGGCCACCAGTTGCTCGACCTTGGCAAGCGCCGCGCCGTCGATCAGCGGCCCCTGCACCACGCCAGGTTCGGTTCCATTGCCGACCTTGAGCTCCGCCACGCGTTCGGCCAGCGCCGCGACGAATGCATCGTGGATGCCATCCTGCACCAGGAAGCGGTTCGCGCAGACGCAGGTCTGCCCGCTGTTGCGGTATTTGGCGGCCAGCGCGCCTTCGACTGCGGCTTCCAGGTCGGCGTCGTCGAACACGATGAACGGTGCATTGCCGCCGAGCTCCAGCGACAGGCGCTTGATGGTCGGCGCGCATTGCGCCATCAGCAGCCGTCCAACCTCGGTGGAACCGGTAAAGGACAGCTTGCGCACCACCGGGCTGGCGGTCAGCACGCCGCCGATCGCACGCGCATCGCCGGTCACGACCTGGAACACACCGCCCGGAATGCCGACGCGTTCGGCCAGCGCGGCCAGCGCCAGCGCCGACAGCGGCGTCTGCTCGGCCGGCTTGACGATCATCGTGCAGCCGGCAGCCAGCGCCGGCGCGACCTTGCGGGTAATCATCGCGGCCGGGAAATTCCACGGCGTGATCGCGGCGCACACGCCGACCGGCTGCTTCAGCACGAGGATGCGCTTGTCCGCCTGCGGATGCTGGGCGACGTCGCCGTCGACGCGCTTGCCCTCCTCCGCGAACCATTCGATGAACGAGGCGGCGTACTGGATTTCGCCGCGCGACTCCGCCAGCGGCTTGCCCTGCTCGCGCGTCATCAGCAACGCGAGGTCGTCGATGTGGCGCAGCACTTCGTCGTACCAGGCGCGCAGCAGGCCGGCGCGTTCCTTGGCGGTGCGCGCCTGCCAGTCGTGCTGCGCCGCCTGGGCAGCCTGCACCGCGCGCCGTGTTTCGGCGGCGCCGAGCGACGCGACCTGCGCCAGCACGTCGCCGCTCGCCGGATCGCACACCGGGAAGGTCTGGCCGCTGTCGGCCGGGGTCCAGCGCCCTTCCACATAAGCCAGGGTTTTCAGCAAACCGGGGTCGGATAGCTTCATTGCATGCACCTTTTGCGTTATTCTGATATTGTCCCGCATACGGGACGTTATTCTGTATTTGGGACGAGTGAATGTTAGGCAAGCGCTGGAGGAGCGTCAAGGACTATTTCAAGCACGGTCGTACGCAAACCTGGACTTCCCCGCGCGTGGCCCAAACGTCATGAACCGGTTCGGGAAGCGCGCTCGAACACGCCCGTAACCATCTCCGGTTTTGTTATGCTTTTTCTTTTTTGAAGGACATTGCCGTCCCATGCCGCGCACACAGCCCCAAAACCGCCTCGCCCTTCCCCCGGTTGCCGCCACCGAGTCGGCCGGCGAAAAGAATCTCGCTCCGGCCGTGCTGAAGGCTTCCCAGGTGCTTGACGTATTTGCGCGATCCTCGTCGCCGCTGTCGCTGGCGGAACTGGTGCGCCAGCTCGACATGCCGAAGAGCACCGCGCATACGATCTGCAATACGCTGGTGCACTTGCGCTTGCTGACCCGGCTGGAAGGCGGACAGATGGCGCTCGGTCCGCACCTGATGAGCTGGGCCAACGCCTTCGTCTCGCGCAGCGAAATCACGCAGGAATTTTTTGCCGCCTGGGACGAAGTGAGCGTGCTGCCGCAGGAGACGATCACGCTGTCGGTGCTGGACGGCAGCAGCGTGGTGTACATCGCCTGCAGGAATGGCGACCGTCCGCTGGGCGTGACCTTCCGCACCGGGATGCGGCTGCCGGCGCCCTTCACTGCCACCGGCAAGGCGATGCTGAGCACGCTCAGCGACGATGAAATACGGCAGGTGTTGGAGGGACCGTGGCCGGAACGGCTGACCTCAGCCGGCACGCCCGGGCTGGATACGCTTCTTGAACAGATAGGGGAAATTCGCCGGCGCGGCTATTCGATCGACAGCGGCGAGGTACGCGACGGCATGCATTGCTTCGGTGCGCCGGTATTCGATTCCAGCGGCAAGCGCGCGGTGGCCGGCGTCGCGGTCAGCCTGCTCGCGTTGGAGGCCGACCCGGCGACGCAGGAAAAGGCCGGACGCGCGATCCGCGCGCTGGCCAATCGCTTGTCGGAAAGGCTGGGAGCAAGTCCGGCAGACCGGCGCTGATCCGGCCTGCCTTCGGTCCGACAGCCCGTTACTTAGTCCTGCACCACCGGCTGTTTCCTGCTTCGCTTCTGGCTTGCCGCCGGCGCTTCCAGCGAACGGTCCGCCACCGCCCTCATGGCCGGACACCGCAGCGCATCGAACTGCAATTCCTGATGGCTGCCGAACAATTCCGCGACCCATTCGACGAACGCGCGCACCTTGGCCGACAGGTGGCGGTTTTGCGGGTAGACCACGTGCACCGGCAACGGCGCCACGCACCAGTCCTGCAGTATCCATTCCAGCCGCCCGGATTCCAGGTAGGGCCGCACCGTGAACAGCGGCTGCTGCGCCACCCCCATCCCGGCCAGCGTGGCGGCCAGGTAGGCGCTTGAATCGTTGACCGCGATCCGGCCCGGGAAACGGATCTGGATGCGCTCCTCGCCCTGCGCGAAATCCCATTCGAATATCTTGCCGGTCTTGGACGAAAAATAGTTCACGCACTGGTGTCGCATCAAGTCGTGCGGATGGACCGGGCGCCCGTGGCTGGCCAGGTAGGACGGCGCCGCGCAGGTGATGAAGTGGAAGGCGCCGATACGGCGCGCGATCAGCGAGGAATCCGGCAGCTCGCCGCCGCGCACCGCGCAGTCGACGCCCTCTTCGATCAGGTCCACCGGCCGGTCGCCGCATCCGAGTTCCAGGACGATGTCGGGATAGCGGGCGAAGAAGTCGGGCAGCGCCGGCACGATCATTGAAGCGCCGAGGCCGGTGGGCACGTCCACCCGCAGCCGTCCGCTCGGGCTCAGCCGCGTCTTGGACAGCGAATCCTCGGCGTCGCGCACATCGGCCAGGATATCCAGGCAGCGCTCGTAATAGGCGGCGCCGTCGGCGGTCACGCTGACCTGGCGCGTGGTGCGGTTGAGCAGCTTGGCCGACAGCGCGGTTTCGAGGCTATGGATCAGTTTCGATACCGTGGCTTTCGGCAGTTGCAGGTTGTCGGCGGCTCGGGTAAAGCTGCCGGTATCGACTACCCGGACGAAGACTTCCATCGCCTGCAATTTGTCCATGTTGGTTCCCCATTTCGTTGTCCGGCGGATCGCGCCGACATATTCCTCCCGGTCGGAGGGTACGACACATTATCCACCAACCGCGGCGTTGCATTGTTCATATCCATGAACAGTCAATTCGTTCCCGCACTGTTTATCGCCCTTGCGTAAAAAAATATAGTTCGGGCCGTGGATCATCAATTTCGGAGTACTCCATGCGATACCCCAGTTTCCCTTTTGCCCGGCCGGAGCCGGCCCGATGAGCGTCCCGGCAGGCAGCGACGCAGCCATGGCCGCCTTGCGGGCGCGGGCGGCTGCCGGTGTCAGCACCGTTGCGCTGCAGATCCCCGCGTCACATTCGCCGCTGCTGGCTCGTCTATATACGCCCGCCGCTGTCGAGGCCGGCGGATTGATCGTGTTTTTCCCGGGCGGCGGCTTCGTGTCCGACGAGCTGGATAAAAGCGAGCCGTTCATGCAGCTGCTGGCCACGCGCACCGGATACCGGGTGCTCGGGTCATGCTACACGCTGGCCGGCAGTGCCCCGTTCCCGGCTGCGGCGGAAGATGCCTACGCGGTGCTGGCATGGGCCTACCGGCAGCGCGCGCAGCTGGGTTGGAACGGCGAGCGCATGATCAATGCCGGCATCGAAGCCGGCGGCAACCTGGCGGCGGTGTCGGCATTGATTGCACGCGACCGCGGCGGGCCGGCGCTGGCAGCGCAACTGCTGATCATGCCGATGCTGGACGCCGGCTTGTCGAGCGCGTCGATGCGCGCGCTGTCGGGCCGCTTCGGCACCGAGCGCGCGGCCGGCGCCTGCGCCAGCGGCTATCGCTGCTACCTGCAGCGCGCGAGCGACCGTATCCATCCGTACGCGTCGCCGCTGCAGTCGCGCCGCCTGAAAGGATTGCCGCCGGCACTGATCCTGTCGGCCGACGACGATCCGTTGCGCGACGAGGCGGAGCAGTATGCGGCGAAGCTGATCGCGGCCGGAATCAAGACCCTGGTCAAGCGCATGCCGCCGATCGGGCTGGAAGATCCGGATGCCCGCTGCGGCTGCGTCCGGAAGGAAAGTGCGCTGCGGGAAATCGCCTGC
Organism: uncultured Noviherbaspirillum sp.; assembly: GCA_966211575.1. Classification (GTDB taxonomy): domain Bacteria; phylum Pseudomonadota; class Gammaproteobacteria; order Burkholderiales; family Burkholderiaceae_D; genus Noviherbaspirillum. Next base: position 1,486 of record CBIHOK010000204.1, on the reverse strand, counting down.
TTCATCGGTGGACTCGAACAAGCAGTGCCTGATGCATGAAACAGGCAGAACGGAATCGTGTCCGATTCTGGCCGGAAACCGGCAGCGCAATCCAATATGCTGGCCGCGCTCCGGATGCCGGCAAAGACTCCTCCCGGCGTCGAATGACGCCGGGCAAATTTGAAATCAACCTGAAAGAAAACAATATGAACAAGCCCTCATCGTTGAAAGCATTGACCCGCGCCGGGTTGGCCGGACTGGCCGCCGGCGGCGCCGCGCTGGTGCTGGCCGCCTGCAATGAACCGGCCGCCAAGGAAGCGCCGCAGGCTGCCGGCGGGCCGCCGGTGAGCGTGGCCGCCGTGCTCGAAAAATCGATCGTCGAGACCCATGAATTCTCGGGTCGGCTGGAAGCGGTGGACAGCGTGGAAATCCGCCCGCGCGTGGCCGGCGTGATCGCCTCGGTCCACTTCAAGCCGGGCACCGAAGTCAAAAAGGGAGAACTGCTGTTCGTGATCGACCCGCGCCCTTACCAGGCCGAAGCGAGCCGTGCCGACGCAGCGGCCGCCGCCGCGCGCGCCAAGGCCGAGCTGGCGAAGGTGGAGCTGGCACGCACCGAAAAACTGGTGGCCGAGAAAGCGATCGCCCAGCGCGAGCTCGATGAAAAGGCGTCCAGCGTGAAGGAGCTCGATGCCGAAGCGCGCGCTGCGCAGGCAGTGGCCGAAGCGGCGCACCTGAATCTCGGATTCACCGAAGTGCGTTCGCCGATCAACGGGCGCGTCAGCAAGGCCGAAGTCACCGCCGGCAACCTGGTCAATACGAACGCAGTGCTGACTTCGGTGGTATCGAGCAATCCGATCTACGCCAGCTTCGACGGCGACGAAGACAGTTTCCTGCGCGTCGCCGCGCTGAAGCGCGCCGGCAAGCCGGTCGCGGTGCAGGTCGGCCTGGCCGACGAATCCGGCTTCCCGCATCACGGCAAGCTGGAGTTTCTCGACAACCGGGTCGACCCGGCCACCGGGAGCGTGCGCATGCGCGCGCTGCTGAGCAACGACGACCACGCGCTGGCGCCCGGCCTGTTCGCGCGGGTGCGGGTAGCCACCGGCAACGGCAGCGGCGAAGCAAGCAAGACTCTCCTGATCGCCGACCGCGCCATCGGCACCGACCAGGACCGCAAGTTCGTATTCGTGGTGACGAATGACGGCAAGGCTGAATACCGGCCGATCACGCTGGGGCCGGTGGTGGACGGCCTGCGCGTGGTGCGCAGCGGCCTGAAGCCGGGCGAAAGGATCGTGGTCGACGGCTTGCAGCGAGTGCATGCCGGCGCGCCGGTGACTGCGCAGACGGCGGCAATGGAGGCCGGATCGGATTCGGAGCGGACCGCGCAGGCGGCGGATATGGTGACTGCTTCGAAATAAGTTGCCTTTCATTTTCCGCTGACGGTCACCACGGTGACCAGCGGCGATGAATCCTCCGTCAAGCTCCCTCCCCCTTGCAGGGGGAGGGTTGG
>CBIHOK010000203.1:0-6464 GCA_966211575.1 uncultured Noviherbaspirillum sp. | reverse complement strand
GTGTATGGCGCACCAGCCCCGCGCTCTGTGGGCGAACGGCGGTAATCCGGCGGGGCCCTCTCGGCCGCGTGCGCAGGCCTGCGCCGACCTGGTCGCTGGCGCGCCCCGGCAGCAGCGCGGTCTGGCGCTCGTACAGGAATTTCCAGACCGCGTGTTCATCGGCGGTATAGCGCTCCCAGCCCTGGTCTATGGTCCAGTCCGCGCGCGCGGGCCGGGCCGCATCGCCGGCGGCCAGCCCGTGCTTTTCGGATGCGATCGCTTCAGCTTGCATCATGTTCTCCTGCAGCTCCGTATAAATATCCCGACGGCACGCGTATTTACCGGCCCTGCCCGAAGCGCGCGAACGTCGCATCTGCGTAGCGGGCAAGGTCGATGTCCCGGTGCGTGAGGCCGTTGGCGTCGTGCGTGGTGAGCGTGATCGTCACCTTGTTGTACACGTTCGACCACTCCGGGTGGTGGTCGCGCTTTTCGGCGGCCAGCGCGATTTGCGTCATGAACGCGAATGCCTGGGAAAAGTCGGCAAACGCGAAGCTGCGGGTGATCGCGTCACGCTTGCCGTCATGCGTCCACGCGGGCAGCGAGGCGAGCAGCGTGGCCGCCTCTTCGGGATTCAGTTTTTCCATGGATTACCTCGTTTGGCAGCAAATGGAACAATGTTTTGCATGCAATAAGTGTAGTCCGCGAAATGCGAAATTTGTGATTAAATTGCGCGATATAAGCACCGATATCCGGGAAAATTTTGCGCGGAAAACGCGAAGAGAGGGCATTTTGACTGTCATTACCGTAGATCGGCACGACCTGCAATTGCTGGACGAGCTGCAACGCAACGGGCAAGCGACAAACAGCGCGCTCGGCGAAAAAATCCACTTGTCGACGTCGCAGGTAAGCCGGCGCATCCTGCGCCTGCAGGAAGCCGGCGTCATCGACCATTATTCGGCAATCATCGAGCCGGCCGCGCTGGGCCTGGACGTCACCGCCTTCACGGAAGTCACGCTGGACAGGCAAAGCTCGCGCTCAAGCGAAACCTTCGAACGGGAGATAGCGGACCTGCCGGAAGTGCTCGAATGCTATTCGCTGGCCGGGCAGTCGGATTACCTGCTGAAGATCGTTGCACCGGACCTGGCAGCGCTGTCGCAATTCGTGACGACCCACCTGCTGCGCATGCCGGGAATCGCGAACGTGAAGTCCAACATCACGCTGCGCAGCATCAAGCATACGCACGTGCTGCCGGTCGGCCACGTAATGCAGCCGAAGGAAAGCAGGAAGCGGATTTCCTTCTCGCGTTGAATTCACTGCATGTCGCAGTGATTGACCTCGATGGTCGCATGCACGATTTCTTCATGGATTCGCAACTGGTCGCGAATCCGTCTTGCCGAAAGACCCGGATCGGACGTCACCACGCTCAGCGCGCAGGAGTAGGACTGCCGCCCGACCCGCCACACATGCAGATCGACCAGCCGGGTGCGGGCGACGTCATCCCGGCGCTCGACCGCTTCGCGGATCTCGTCGACCACCGGCGCATCCATCTCGCGGTCCAGCAACACCTTGCCGGTATCCACGATCAGGTTTTTCGCCCAGATCGCCACCACGATCGCGCCGACGATGCCCATCACCGGGTCCAGCCATGCCCAGCCGTACAGCCAGCCGCCAGCCAGCGCGGCGACGGCGAGCACGGAAGTCGCCGCATCGGTGATGACGTGGATATACGCGGACTTGAGGTTGAGATCGTGATGATGCCGATGCAAGTCGTGGTCGTGGTTGTGGTCGTGGCCCGCATGATGCCCATGCTCATCCGCGTGGCCGTGCGAATGATCGTGCCGATGGCCATGTTCCCCGTGATGATGGGCATCGCCGAGAATGAAGGCACAGACGACATTGACTCCGAGGCCGACCAGCGCGATGACCATCGCATCGACGTAGTGGATCGGTTGCGGCGAAAAAATGCGTTCGATCGAACCGAATGCCATCAACGCGGCAATGCAGAGCAGGAATACCGCGCTGGTATAACCCGCCAGGATTTCGATTTTCCAGGTGCCGAACGCAAAGCGCGGATCGCGCGCGTACTTGCGCGCGGCCGCATATGCGAACGCGCTCAACCCGATCGCGAGCGCGTGCGAACTCATGTGCCAGCCGTCGGCCAACAAGGCCATCGAGTTGAACCACCAGCCGGCGGCGATCTCGATGACCATCATCGCCGCGGTAATCCGCATCACCACGCGCGTGCCGCGCTCGGCAACCGAACTGCCCTCGTCGAAGACATGGTCGTGGATCCATTCGGAAAACGTGTCGTCTTGATGCCCGTTGCCGCTCATCGGAGTTCCTTCATGTTTGCCTGCGTGATCGGGGCGCATACCCTCGCTTGCGCGCGCCATTGCAGTTACTTCAGGTAGGTGCGGATCACGTCGACCAGCTCGTCGGCGCCCTTGCTGCGTTCCTCATCGCTCTCGATGGCCGGATCGGCAATATGTCCACGCACATGCTCCTCGATCACCTCCGCCATCAGCCCGTTCATCGCGCCGCGCACGGCGGCAATCAGGTGCAGCACGTCCGCGCATCCCTTCTCCGCCTCCAGTGCGCGTTCCAGCGCTTCCACCTGGCCGCGAATGCGGCGGACGCGGCCCAGTAACCTGGTTTTTTCGCGAGCGACATGGCTCATGGTGCACACTCATCAATAGAGTAGGGGGGTAGGGTATTTTATCCGCTACAGCCGGAACCCGCCACAAATTCGAGACACTCTGCGAGCCGGCGATCGATGTCCCGCACGCTACTGCCTCAATCGTATCGGGCGCCGCACCGGGCGCGCCCCGGATATTTACTTGTCCCGATGCAATGCACCGTTCAGCCTGCCCCGGAAGCCGAGCTGCTCGCGGACCTGTGGGGCGCCGATTTTGCCGGCTTCGTGGCAATTTCCCCATCGCCTCCGCACAGAATTTCATCAATGTTGCACGAATGTGCAATATCCCGTATATTCGCCCCTGCAATATCGCGTGTCCGCGATTTTCGGCGGCCGCAGGACTTTCGCCTATCTAACAAACAAGGAGACCTCCATGAATTTCAACTTCAAACCCCTGGCGGCTGCAGCGTTGATGATGGCCGTGGCCGGTTCCGCCCACGCGGTAACGGAAATTACCTGGTGGTACTCGAACACCGGCGCCTTGAGCGACCGCATCCAGAACATGGTGGCCGACTTCAACAAGAGCCAGTCGGACTACAAGGTCAAGGCCATATACAAAGGTGGCTACAACGAATCGATGGCGGCCGCGATTGCCGCCTACCGCGCCGGCAATGCGCCGAACATCCTGCAGGTATTCGAAGTCGGCACCGCGACCATGATGCATGCAAAGGGCGCGGTCGTTTCGGTGACCAAGCTGATGAAGGATGCCGGCGAAAAATTCGACCCGAAAGCCTACGTGCCGGCGGTTGCCAGCTATTACACGACCAACAAGGGCGAGATGATGTCGCTGCCCTTCAACAGCTCGACCACGGTCTTCTTCTATAACAAGGACATGTTCGAGAAGGCGGGCCTGGATCCGAACAAGCCGCCGGTCACCTGGGAAGACGTGGTCGCCGACGCGGCAAAGCTGAAAGCCAGCGGCGAACAGTGCCCTTTCACCACGTCGTGGCAGTCCTGGGTACAGCTGGAAAGCTTTTCGGCCTGGCATAACGTCGAGTTCGCAAGCAAGGCCAACGGCATGGGCGGCATGGGTGCGCGCCTGAAATTCAACAGCCCGCTGCACGTGCGGCATATCCAGAACATGGCGAACTGGGTCAAGCAGGGCTATTTCATCTATCCCGGCCGCAGGACTGAAGGCGATTCCAAGTTTTTCACCGGCAAGTGCGCAATGCTGACTTCGTCCAGCGCCACTTACGGCAATATCGTCAAGAACGCCAAATTCAAGTTCGGCGTGTCGCAGCTGCCTTACTACCCGGACGTGCCCGGCGCACCGCAGAACACCGTGATCGGCGGCGCCTCGCTGTGGGCAATGGGCGGCAAGAAGCCGGAGGAATACAAGGCGGTCGCCAAGTTCTTCGCCTACCTGTCCAAGCCGGAAGTGCAGGCCGAATGGCACCAGGGAACGGGTTACCTGCCGGCCACGGTGGCTGCGTATGAGTTGACCAAGAAATCCGGCTTCTACGAGAAGCATCCGGGAACGGACGTGGCGGTTCAGCAGATGATCGTCAAGACCACCGACAAGTCGCGCGGCATCCGCCTCGGCAACTTCGTGCAGATCCGCGGCGTGATCGACGAGGAACTGGAAGCCGTCTGGGCCGGCAAGAAGACCGCGAAGGAAGCGCTCGACAATGCGGTAAAACGCGGCAACGAACTGCTGGTGCGTTTCGAAAAGGCAAACAAGTAAGCCTGCTCCGGGATGCGGCGGACGCGCTCCGTCCGCCGCATCCTGCAGCGCAACTGAATAGTCATCATGGAAAAACGCGCCCGCTTCAAGTCCGTCTGGCTGCCATACGCCCTGGTCGCTCCGCAGATCATCGTATCGGTACTGTTCTTCTTCTGGCCCGCCATCGAGGCCTTGTACCAGTCGGTGCTGATGCAGGACGCATTCGGACTCTCCTCGCAATTCGTCGGACTGGACAACTTCAAAGACCTGTTCCATGACGGCAGCTACATCGAATCCTTCAAGACCACCGCGGTCTTTTCGACCAGCGTCGCCGTCCTCGGCCTGACGCTGTCGCTGATACTCGCCACCTTTGCCGACCGTGTCGTGCGGGGATCGGCTTTCTACAGGACGATGCTGATCTGGCCCTACGCGGTAGCGCCAGTGGTGGTCGGCACCCTGTGGAGCTTCATGCTCAGCCCGTCGCTCGGCATCATTGCCCATGCGCTGGAGCAGGTCGGCATCCATTGGGACAGCGTTTTGAACGGCCGGCATGCGATGATCCTGATCGTGATTGCCGCCGTCTGGAAGCAGCTGAGCTACAACTTCCTGTTCTTCCTGGCCGGCCTGCAATCGATCCCGAAATCGCTGATCGAAGCCGCCGCCATCGACGGAGCAGGGCCGGTCAGGCGCTTCTTCACCATCGTCTTCCCGCTGCTCTCGCCGACCACGTTTTTCCTGCTGGTGATGAACATCGTCTACGCGTTCTTCGACACCTTCGGCATCATCGATGCCACCACCCAGGGCGGCCCCGGAAAAGATACCGAGACGCTGGTCTACAAGGTGTTCTTCGACGGTTTCCGCGGCAACGATCTCGGGAGTTCGGCCGCGCAGTCGGTGATCCTGATGATCGTGGTGATCACGCTGACGGTCGTCCAGTTCAAGTATGTCGAACGCAAGGTGCAGTACTCATGACACGCTCCGCAACCACGCCGCTCCCGTTACAGGATAGAACATCATGATTGAACGCCGGCCCATCCTGGACCTGATCGGTCACCTGGTGCTGCTGTGCAGCGTCGCGCTCATCGCGTTTCCGCTCTACATCGCATTCGTCGCCAGCACGCAGACCGCCGAGCAGTCGGCCCAGGCGCCGCTGTCGCTGATCCCGGGCACGCAATTCATCCACAACTATCTGCAGGTATTCGTCAACGGCTCCTCCGGCCACGTCGACGTCGCCTCGATCGGCCGCATGATGTGGATCAGCCTGGTGTCCGCGCTCTGCATCTCGTTCGGCAAGATATCGATCTCGATGCTGTCCGCCTTCGCGCTCGTGTATTTCCGCTTCCCCGGGCGCAGCATGTTCTTCTGGATGATTTTCCTGACCCTGATGCTGCCCATCGAGGTGCGCATTTCACCGACCTACCAGGTGGTGTCGGACCTCGGCATGATCAATACCTATGCCGGACTGACGATCCCGCTGATCGCCTCGGCCACCGCGACCTTCCTGTTCCGCCAGTTCTTCCTGACGGTGCCGGACGAGCTGGCGGAAGCGGCCCGGATAGACGGCGCCGGCCCGATGCGTTTTTTCAAGGACGTGCTGTGGCCGCTGTCGCGCACCAATATCCTGGCCCTGTTCGTCATCATGTTCATCTACGGCTGGAACCAGTACCTGTGGCCGCTGCTGGCCGCGACCGACCAGAACATGTACCCGATCGGCATCGGCATCAAGCGGCTGATTTCCGGCGGCGATTCCGCGGTCGAGTGGAACGTGGTGATGGCGACGCTGATCCTGGCGATGCTGCCGCCCGGTCTGATCGTCGTGCTGATGCAAAAGTGGTTCATCAAAGGGCTGGTCGATTCCGAGAAATAACATGGCACAAGTACATCTGAAAAACATCGCCAAGACTTACGGCAAGGGCGACAAGGCGGTCGCCGTCATCCACGGCATTTCGATCGACATCGCCGACGGCGAATTCGTCGTGATGGTCGGACCATCCGGCTGCGGAAAATCCACGCTGCTGCGGATGGTGGCCGGGCTGGAGGAAATCACCGGCGGCGACATCGTGATCGGCGAACGCGTGGTCAACCAGCTGGAGCCGAAAGACCGCGACATCGCGATGGTGTTCCAGA
>CBIHOK010000202.1:0-6469 GCA_966211575.1 uncultured Noviherbaspirillum sp. | reverse complement strand
ATGCCAACGGCATCCTGCACGTGGGCGCGAAGGACAAGGCTTCCGGCAAGGAAAACAAGATCACGATCAAGGCCAATTCCGGCCTGTCCGAAGACGAGATCCAGAAGATGGTGAAGGACGCCGAGCTGTACGCCGACGAGGACCGGAAACTGAAGGAACTGGCCGATGCGCGCAACCAGGGCGATGCGCTGGTACACTCGACCCGGAAGGCACTGGCCGAATACGGCGACAAGCTCGATGGCGGCGAGAAGGAAAAGATCGAAGCGTCGATCAAGGACCTGGAAGAAGCGCTGAAAGGCAATGACAAGTCCGATATCGATGCCAAGGTCGCGGCATTGTCGACCGCAGCGCAAAAGCTCGGCGAAAAGATGTATGCCGATGCGCAGGCGCAGCAGGCGGGCGCCGCCGGTGCGGCTGGAGCGGCCGGTGCCGGTGCGGCAGGCGCGGAAGCGAAGTCGGCCGACGAGGATGTGGTCGATGCCGACTTCAAGGAAGTGAAAGACAAGTAATTGATTGGTCGCGGCGTCCGCCGCGACGACCCGCCGAGCCGGTGCGATCGCGATGCGATTCCCAGCTCGGCGTTTTCGTTTGAATGGGTGGAGTGCCAAACATGGCAAAGCGTGATTTTTACGAGGTTCTGGGCGTAGCGAAAAACGCTTCCGACGAAGACATCAAGAAAGCGTATCGCAAGCTCGCGATGAAATACCATCCGGACCGCAATCCGGATAGCAAGGGCGCGGAAGAAAAATTCAAGGAGGCGAAGGAAGCCTACGAGATGCTGTCCGACCCGAGCAAGCGCGAAGCCTACGACCGCTATGGACATGCCGGCGTCGACCCCAACATGGGCGCCGGCGCCGGTGCCGGCGGTTTCGGCGGCTTTTCCGATGCATTCGGCGACATCTTCGGCGACATCTTCGGCCAGCAGGGTGGCCGCCGCGGCGCGGGGCCGCAGGTGTACCGCGGCGCCGACCTGCGCTACAACCTGGAAGTGACGCTGGAACAGGCGGCGCACGGTTTCGATACCACCATCCGCATCCCGTCCTGGAGCGAATGCGAAACCTGCCACGGTTCCGGGGCCAAGCCGGGAACGTCGCCGGTCACCTGCCCCACTTGCGCCGGCCACGGCCAGGTGCGCATGCAGCAGGGATTCTTCAGCATCCAGCAAACCTGCCCGAAGTGCCACGGCAGCGGCAAGATCGTGCCGACTCCGTGCCCCACTTGCAGCGGCGCCGGTCGCATCAAGAAAAACAAGACGTTGGAAGTCAAGATTCCTGCCGGTATCGACGACGGCATGCGGATCCGCTCGTCCGGCAACGGCGAACCGGGAATGAACGGCGGCCCGCCGGGCGACCTGTACGTCGAAATCCGGATCAAGCCGCATCCGGTGTTCCAGCGCGACGGCGACGATCTGCACTGCGAGATCCCGGTGTCGTTTACGAAGGCGGCGCTGGGCGGGGAAGTCGAAGTGCCGACGCTGAACGGCAAGGCATCGTTTACGCTGCCGGAGGGAACCCAATCGGGCAAGACCTTCCGCTTGCGCAGCAAGGGCATCAAGGGCGTGCGCTCCGGTTATGCGGGCGACCTGTTCTGCCACGTGGTAGTGGAAACGCCGGTCAAGCTGACCGACCGGCAAAAGGAATTGCTGCAGGAGTTCGACCAGTTGATGACGGCCGGCGGCGCCAAGCACAGCCCGCAAAGCAAGTCCTGGAAAGACAAGGTGAAGGAGTTTTTCGAATAAACGGTGCTGCTTCCCGTTCCGAAATACCAAGCCGTCGACCCGCAAGGGCGGCGGCTTTTTTGTTTCGGATTACAAGCCATTTTGATGTTTTTTCGGCAAATGTGATTCTAGAGCTAATTCTCTAGTTTTTATCCGGATAATAGAACGTTCGTCCTATTTTGGCGCAATCCTGCGCACGTAACCGGGAGCACATATGAACTTTCACATCCGCTGGACAAAGCTGGCTGGCATACTGGGCCTCGTCGTTTTTCTCGCCGCCATGCAGGCGGCCGCTGCCGGCGAGATCGCCGGAGTCAAGGTCGAGGAAACCGCGCACGTGGCGAACCAGGAGCTGAAGCTGAATGGAGCGGGCGTCCGCTACAAGGCGATCTTCAAGGTGTACGTGGCCGGGCTTTACCTCGCCAGCAAGCAGAAGACGACAGCCGGCGTGATGAGCGTTCCCGGGGCGCGCCGCATCCTGATCGTGATGCTGCGTGATGTCGGCAGCGAAGAGTTCGGCAACGCGTTCATGGCCGGCATTCACGCGAATACCCCGCGCGCGGAGGAGGTCAAGATGATCGCGCAGTTGCAGCGATTCGGGGAAATCTTTGCGGCGGTGCCCGAGCTGTACAAGGGAGACGTCCTGACCACCGACTGGGTACCGGGCGTGGGCACCGTGATCCATCTCAACGGAAAGCAATTGTCGGCGCCACTGCCGGGCCTCGATTTCTACAACGCGATCCTGCGCATCTGGCTCGGAGACGATCCGGCCGACAGCAATCTGAAGCCGATTCTGCTCGGCCAGGCGCCTGCTACTAACGCCTTCGGTTTCTGAACGGGAGGATGCTTCGCTGCCTTTCCTCCGGAGAATTGATCGAATTGCCATTTCCGTCTGCTGTTTTCTATAAAATATATGGGTATTCCGTTGCAAAGACTGCAAGGAAGCCTCGTGGAACTAATGACGGACCAGGAAATGACAAGCAAAACTGACCAGGAAGGCAGCAAGCTGGAGTATCTGCTCCAGAACAACCGCGAGTGGGCATCGTCCATCGTCGCGAAAAATCCCGATTTTTTCAAAAAGCTGGCGGCGCAGCAGGCGCCCGAGTACATGTGGATCGGCTGCTCCGACAGCCGGGTGCCGGCCAACGAATTGCTCGGCCTGTTGCCGGGCGACGTATTCGTCCATCGCAACATCGCGAACGTGATCGTGCACAGCGACCTCAACTGCCTGTCGGTGCTGCAGTTCGCGGTCGACGTGCTCAGCGTCAAGCACATCATCGTGTGCGGGCATTACGGTTGTTCGGGGGTGCATGCGGCGCTGACCGGGCGCCGTGTCGGCCTGGCCGACAACTGGCTGCGCCACGTGCAGGACGTGCACCAGAAGCATGGCCGCTACCTCGGCGAGGCCTTGGGGGAGCGGGGCCGGCACGACCGTCTGTGCGAATTGAACGTGATCGAGCAGGTGGTCAACACCTGCCAGACCACCATCGTGCAGGATGCCTGGGACCGCGGGCAGCCGTTGACCGTGCATGGCGTGATTTACGGGCTGCAGGACGGCTTGTTGCGCGACCTCGGGGTGGAGATCGACGGCCCGGAAAAACTCGCGCTCAAGTTGCCCGACATCCTGGCGCGCTACGAGCAGGCCTAGTAGACCCGAGCGGCAATCAGAAGCAGTGCTCGGCGGCCGGGAACGATTTGTCCTTGACCGCCGCGACATAGGCGCGGACGGCGGCCTGGATACTGGCCTGGCCTTCCATGAAATCCTTCACGAAGCGCGCCTTGCGGCCGGGGAACACGCCCAGCATGTCGTGCATCACCAGCACCTGGCCGGCACAGTCGGAACCGGCGCCGATGCCGATGGTCGGGATTGCCAGCAGTTCCGTCGTTTGTTTGCCGAGATGCGCGGGAATCGCTTCCAGCACCAGCAGCGAGGCGCCTGCCGCCTGCAGCGCCAGCGCATCCGCTTTCAGCCGTTCGGCCGCTTCGGTGGTTTTCCCCTGCACTTTGAAACCACCCATCTGGTGTACCGATTGCGGCATCAGGCCGAGATGGGCGCACACCGGGACCGCGCGTTCGGTCAGGAAGCGAACCGTCTCGGCCAGCCACGCGCCGCCTTCCAGTTTCACCATTTGCGCGCCAGCCTGCATCAGCTTTACCGCATTCGCGAACGCGGTCTCCGGCGTGGCATAGGTGCCGAACGGCATGTCCGCGATCAGGAACGCGGTCCGGTTGCCGCGCGCCACGCTGGCGGTGTGGTAGGCGACATCGGCCAAGGTCACCGGCAGCGTAGAACTCTGGCCCTGGCACACGTTGCCGAGCGAATCGCCGACCAGCAGCACGTCGACGCCGCATTCATCCATCAGCGTCGCGAAACTCGCGTCATAGCAGGTGAGCATCGCGATCTTCTCGCCGGAAGCGCGCATTGCCAGCAGCGACGGCACCGTCACCGCCTTGCGCCGGACCGCGGCGTCGCCGTCTTGCAGATATCCCGCCATCGTCATTCCCCAAGATTGAAAAATTCCCGCTTGCCGCGCATGTTGCCGATGCGTTTCAGCAGCAGGTCGAAATCGTCGTCGCGGTCGATCGGATTCAAGTGTTCGGTGTTCACCACCAGCAGCGGCGCAGCGTCGTAATGATAAAAGAAACGGCTGTAGCTTTCACAAAGCCGGTACAGGTACATTTCGGAAATGCCGGCTTCGATCGCGATGCCCCGCTTCCTGACCCGTTCAACCAGGGTTTCCGGTTGCGCCTGCAGGTAGATCACCAGGTCGGGTTGTGGCGCCTGCGGCCGCAGGTGCTCGTAAAGCTGCCGGTACAGGTTCAGCTCGTCGTCGCCCAGCGTCAGGCGGGCGAAGATCGGATCCTTGTCGAGCAGGAAGTCGGACACGATGCGCGCAGCGAACAGGTCGGTCTGCGTCAGGTCGCGCAACTGGTTCATCCGCTGGAACAGGAAGAACATCTGGGTCGGCAGCGCGTAGCGGTTCGCATCGCGGTAGAACTTTTCGAGAAACGGATTCTCTTCGGGACGCTCAAGCAGCGTCTGGGCTCCGAAGCTTTCTGCCAGCTTGCGCACCAGCGTGGTCTTGCCGACCCCGATCGGGCCTTCCACCACCAGGTACTTGTACTTGTCGAAATTCATGGATCGGTAAGCGGGAATCTAAGCGGGAATCGATGATCTGAGCGGATGCTCAGAGCGGGCGAATTGCCTGGCCTGCCACGCCGGCGGCAAATACCGATGCGGGACCGTAGCCGGGGATGACGACGGCCGGGTCGAGTTGCAGCAGCGGCAGCAGCACGAATGCGCGCTGCGCCATGCGCGGGTGTGGTACCGTCAGCGTGTCGCCGGAAATGCGGCTGGAACCGTACAGCAGCAGGTCGAGGTCGAGCGTGCGCGGCGCGTTGCGGTAAGGACGCTCGCGCCCGAATTCGTGCTCGATGGCCTGCAGTTCGCCCAGCAATTCCGCCGCCGGGAGGCAGGTCTCGAAACGGACCACTGCATTCACGTAATCGTCGCCGCCGGCGTCGATCGGCGCACTGGCAAACAGGCCGGATGCCGCCGCATTGCGCGCGCCGGCCAATTGCCGCAGGCGCCGGATCGCGCGTTCGACATTGCCGCGCGCATCGCCCAGGTTGGAACCGACGCCGACGTAGCAGACGGTCCAGTGCCCGCTCATGCGCCGCTGTCCGGTTGCGCGGTCTTCGGCTTGCGGCGGCGGCGCCGCTTTTTCGGGGCCGCGCCATCGGTCTCGGTTTTCGGCTTGCGCGCCAGAAGATCCTCGCGCTCGGCACTGTCGGCAGCAATGAACGCGGTCCACCATTCGCCGATCTCGGCATCGATTTCGCCCGATTCGCAGCGCAGCAGCAGGAAATCATAACCGGCCCGCAGGCGCGGATGTTCGAGCAGCTTGTACGGCGACTTGCCGGCGCGGCGTTCGAAGCGCGGCTGCATCGCCCAGATGTCGCGCATGTCGGTGGTGATCTTGCGCTGCAGCGCCAGCTTCTCGGTCTGCGTGTTCAGCACATCGTCGGCCGCCAGGTGCAGCGCCGGGATCGGGTATTCGCCGGCTGCCTGGTAAGCGGTCCATTTTTCCAGCACTTGGTGCCACAGCAGCGACGCGAACAGGAAACCCGGTGATACCGGCTTGCCTTCGCGTACTCGGCGGTCGGTGCCGGTCAGCGCCAGGGTCACGAATTTTTCGCCGAGCGGCTGTTCCAGCACCACGTCGAGCAGTGGCAGCAGCCCGTGGTGCAAGCCTTCCTTGCGCAATTGCTGCAGGCAGGCCAGCGCATGGCCGGAAAGCAGCAGCTTCAGCATTTCGTCGAATACGCGCGCGGCCGGCACGTTGTTGACCAGCGGCGCCATCACCTGGATCGGCTCTCGGGTCGTGGGGTCGATCGTGAAACCGAGCTTGGCGGCGAAGCGCACCACGCGCAGCAGGCGCACCGGATCTTCGCGGTAGCGCGCTTCCGGCACGCCGATCATGCGCAGCACCTTGTTGCGAATATCTTTCACGCCGTGGTGGTAGTCGAGCACCAGCTGGCTGGCCGGGTCGTAGTACATCGCGTTGATCGTGAAGTCGCGGCGCGCCGCATCTTCATGTTGTTCGCCGAAGGTGTTGTCACGCAGCACCCGGCCGTGCTCGTCCTTGGGCGCGGCTTCCGCCGACGCGCCGCGGAAGGTGGTGACTTCGATGATCTCCTGGCCGAACATCACGTGCACGATCTGGAACCGCTTGCCGATGATGAAGGCGC
>CBIHOK010000201.1:0-6471 GCA_966211575.1 uncultured Noviherbaspirillum sp. | reverse complement strand
CATTCTCCTTGCGAGCATGATATGCCTTGAACACGAAATTACTGATACTCCCGCCCGGCAAGCCACCACGAAGCACAAACCCAAAAAAGCAACCGCCCCCCTTCCCTAAAGCATCATTTTTTGTGAACAATCAAACATCCCCTTAAGCATTTCTGCTTGCACACACGTAGAATCCCAATTTCAACAAGCGCAGCAATCCCCAGTCCGTGCCCTCCCGCCGCTCCGCGGCGGCCGATCAATCCAACCGACGCGATCCGCCATGGCCGACTTCAACTGGACCAACCCCTACCCTTCCACCCGTCTGCCGCTGTTCGCGCGCAACGTCGTTTCCACGTCGCAACCGCTGGCGGCCCAGGCCGGCATCCGCATGCTGCTCAAGGGCGGCAATGCCGTCGACGCAGCGATCGCCGCTGCCGCCGCACTGATCGTGGTGGAACCGGTGTCCTGCGGCTTGGGCGGTGATGCGTTCGCAATCGTGTGGGACGGCAATGCACTGCACGGACTGAACGCTTCCGGTCCGGCGCCGGCAGCCTGGAATCCCGACTATTTCATGCGCAAGCACGACGGCAAGATTCCGCAGCGCGGCTGGGGCTCGGTCACCGTGCCGGGCATGGTGGGAGGCTGGGTCGAACTGTCGGACCGCTACGGCAAACTGCCGTTCGCCGACCTGTTCGAGCCGGCGATCGAACTGGCCGAGCGCGGCCACATGGTGGCGCCGGTGGTGCAGCACAAGTGGGCGGCCGCGGTGCCGCTGCTGCAAGACCAGCCCGGATTCCGACGCGCCTTCATGCCGCACGGCCGGGCGCCGCAGGTCGGCGAAAACTTCGTGTTCCGGGAGGCCGGCTATTCGCTGACGCGGATCGCCGAAACGCACGGCGAAGTGTTCTACCGCGGCGAACTGGCCGAAGCGATGGCGCAGCATGCGCAGCAGAACGGCGGCGCGCTGAGCGTCGAAGACCTGAACGCCTACCGGCCGGAATGGGTGACGCCGATCAGCAAGGATTTCGCCGGCTACACCGTGCACGAGATTCCACCGAACGGCCAGGGCATCGCCGCGCTGATCGCGCTCGGCATCGTCGACCAGCTCGACATCACGCGCTTCGCCCCGGATTCGGCCGACAGCCTGCACCTGCAGATCGAGGCGATGAAGCTGGCGTTTGCCGACACCTACCGCTGGGTCGCCGACAGCCGCAACATGACGAAAGTGAAAGCGCAGCATCTGCTGGACGACGGCTACCTGGCGGAACGCGCGAAGCTGATCGATCTGAAACGCGCCACCGATTTCCGGCACGGCACACCGCCCAAGGGCGGCACCGTCTACCTGACCGCCGCTGATGATAGCGGCATGATGATCAGCTTCATCCAGTCCAACTACATGGGCTTCGGCTCGGGCGTGGTGGTGCCGGAAACCGGCATCAGCCTGCAGAACCGCGGTTACGGCTTCTGCCTCGACGCCAGGCACCCGAACT
Organism: uncultured Noviherbaspirillum sp.; assembly: GCA_966211575.1. Classification (GTDB taxonomy): domain Bacteria; phylum Pseudomonadota; class Gammaproteobacteria; order Burkholderiales; family Burkholderiaceae_D; genus Noviherbaspirillum. Next base: position 5,002 of record CBIHOK010000201.1, on the reverse strand, counting down.
GCGTCGCGCCGGGCCGGCGCCCGTTCCACACCATCATCCCCGGTTTCCTGACCCGGGACGGCGCACCGCAGATGAGTTTCGGCGTCATGGGCGGCAACATGCAGCCGCAGGGACACCTGCAGACGCTGCTGCGCATGCTGAGCTACGGCCAGCAGCCGCAGGCCGCCTGCGATGCGCCGCGCTGGAAGGTGAACACCGGCATGTCGGTCGACATCGAGCGGACGATGCCGGCAGGCGTCGTGGCCGAACTCGCTGCACGCGGCCACCGCATCGAGACCATTGCCGATAGCTACATGGATTTCGGCGCCGGCCAGTTCATCTGGAAAACCGCCGACGGCTATATTGCCGCCAGCGACCCGCGCCGCGACGGACAGGCGGTGGGTTTCTGACGCGGTTCGCGCCGCGCCGCCGCACTTCGCACCCTGCATTCACCACTTCGTCGCGTCGGCATTCCGCCGTTGACTTCGCTCGTCGATAATCTCTCCCACATCCTGCCAGGAGGCGGGGATGTGCCGACGTTCCCGGCAAAGCGATTCCAAGCGACAATACAAGCCAGTGGCGCAGGCAGCGCCGGCAAGCAGAGCGAATGAAACCGATTTTCACGATCCAGTCCGACAGTGGCTACCGCCCCGATCCGCGTCCGGTCTGGGCGATCATGGCGAACCATTTCGCGCTCACCACCCTCTTCAACATCGCCGTTGCCGTGGTCAGCACTTACGGCATGCACATGGAGGGCGGCTTCTTCAAGAACCTGGTGTTCTCCCAATGCATCGGCACCATCGCCTGGTTCGTGATCGACAGTGCCCGCCTGGTGCTGTGGGGCCGTCACCTGCCTCCGCGCCTGCCCTTCATCGGATTGGTCGTCATCACGATGCCGATCGCCAAGGTCGCCGGCGATCGGCTGGCGGCGGCCCTGCTCGGCCTCGACCCGATCCTCGTGGCCGGGCACGATTCGCACGATGCGACGTCAACGCTGGTCCTCACACTCCTGTTCTGCGCGATCATCTCCTGGTTCTTCTGGCGCCGTGGCGAAGTCGCGATGCTGAAAGGCACCCTCGAAGCCGAAAAGGCGCGTGCCGCCGCCATCGAGAAACAGGCGCTGCAGGCGCAGCTGCAAATGCTGCAGGCGCAGATCGAGCCGCACATGCTGTTCAACACGCTGGCCAACCTGCAGGGCCTGATCGCGGCCGATCCGGCCCGCGCGCAGCACATGCTCGACCAGTTGATCCAGTACCTGCGCGCCACGCTGTCGTCGTCGCGCGCGGAAAAGACTACGCTGGCCCAGGAGTTCGGGCTGATCGATGCCTACCTCGGGCTGATGGCGGTACGCATGGGAACGCGCCTGCGCTACGCGCTGCATCTGCCGGACCCGCTGCGCGCGCAGCGCGTGCCGCCGATGCTGCTGCAACCGCTGGTCGAGAATGCGATCAAGCACGGACTGGAGCCGAAGATCGACGGCGGCCATATCGACGTGAAGGCAAGCGCCGACAACGGCATGCTGACGCTGAGCGTGAGCGACAACGGCCTCGGGCTCGACGCGGCCGCAGACGCCCCTTCCGACGGCATGCAGGTCGGCGTCGCCAATACCCGCGAGCGGCTGCAGGCGCTATACGGTGCACAAGCCGCGTTTTCGCTGACCCCGAACGCGCCGCACGGCGTTCACGCACAAATCACGATACCGCTATGAGCCACCCCCTCCGCGCCCTGATCGCAGAAGACGAACCGATACTCGCGCTGACACTGGTGCAGACGCTGCAAAAGCTGTGGCCCGAGCTGCAGGTATGCGGCATTGCCGAAAACGGCATCGCCGCCGCGCAGGAAGCGCTGGCGCTGCGCCCCGACGTGCTGTTCCTCGACATCAAGATGCCGGGCAAGAGCGGCCTGGAAGCGGCGCAGGAACTGGCCGAGGACTGGCCGGACAAGACGCCGTTCCCGCTGGTGGTATTCGTCACCGCCTACGACCAATATGCGCTGCAGGCGTTCGAGCAGGCGGCGGCCGACTACGTGCTGAAACCGGTCAGCGAAAGCCGTTTCGCGAAAACCGTCGAGCGGCTGAAGGCGCGGCTGGGCGCGCGGGAGGCGGACAATGCGGAGCTGGAACGCATCGTCGGCCAGTTGCGCAGCCTGGTGCCGGCGCCCGCGTCCGGAGCGGGTGCCGGCTACCTCGACATCGTGCGCGCCGCGGTCGGCAACCAGGTGCGGATGATCCCGGTCGCCGACGTGCATTACTTCGAAGCCACCGACAAGTACGTCAACGTGGTCACCGCCGACAGCGAATCGCTGATCCGCACCAGCCTGAGAGAATTGATGCCGCAGCTCGATCCCGCCCGCTTCTGGCAAATCCACCGCGGCACCATCGTCAACAGCCGCTGCATCGAAGCGGCGGTGCGCGAAGAAAGCGGCAAGCTGTCGCTGAAGCTGCGCGGACGGCCGGAGCAGCTGGCGGTGAGCCGGGTGTACGCGCACCTGTTCCGGCAGATGTAGGCCGCCGCGCGGCTGACACTCCCGCCCTTCAAGCGCCGCAAAGCGGCAATGCCAGTGCCTGCAATACCTCGCCGCGCGCATCCTGCACGAACGCCGCGACCCCGAGCTGCTCGCGGCGCGCGCCCTCGGGAATCGCCAGCACCGGGCTGAAAGCGCCGCCTCCTCGCGCAGCAAACGGCAGCGGCCCCACCCAGTCGCGCACCACGTAGTCGTGATGCAGCACCACGCCGCCGTTCTCGCCGGCTCGCACGTCGCTGCGCAAGCCGCTTTCATACAGTGCGAGATACAGGCTGGCCGCGCCGTTCGCCCGTGCATTCACCCGTAGCGGCAGCTGCTGTCCCTCGCTCTTGCCCAAGGTGAGTTCGATAGTGGCCTGCGCCGGCTGCCGGTTGATCTCGCGCACCGTTGCATCCAGTGCGCCGCGCCAGTCGCGCAACTCGTGTCCGGCAACGAATATTTCGGGCGTATAAATGGTGCGGCTCGAAGCCAGCGCAGCCAGAGCGCGCTGGCGTTCGGCAAAGGCAGGCTGGCCGAAGCGGTCTTTCCAGCCGATGTAATCCCAGTAGTCCACGTGCAGCGCCAGCGGCACCACCCGGCTCGCATCCAGCCCGGCCGCGCGCAAGCCGGCGACGAAACGGTCGGCCGGCGGGCAACTGCTGCAGCCTTCCGACGTATACAGCTCCAGCAGCGCCACCTTGTGCGCCGGACTCCTGGCATGGCAAGCCTGCGCCAGCGCGGCGAACGGAATATTGAGGGAAAGTGCGGCGGCAAGGATGCGGGCAATGCGGCGTAGCGGCAGCCTATCGGTTTCCATTTTGCTCTCCATTTGCGGGCGGGTCGCGCTTGGTCGCGCAAGGCAGGCCCGACCTTACGCAATTCCGCAATGGAGAAAGCGGAAAGGCCGGCGCATTGCCGGCCCAAGGAGTTTTCAGCGCGGCGCTTGCTGCAGCAACAGCAGTGCCAGCGGCACCGACGCCATCAGCACTGCCGCCAGGATGCGCAGCCGCGCGCAATAGCCGCGCCGGCGAAACCAGATCGCGACGCGGGTCGCGGCCAGCACGTACAGCGCAGCCGCCGGCACCAGGATGAACCCGGCCCATCCCTCGACGCTGGACGCGTACAGCATCACGAACAACGCAGCCGACACGAGGGCCAGCAAGCCGGCGGCATAGGCCAGCCAGGCGCCTGCCCGCGGCCTGCGCACCTGCTCGGCGAGAGCGACGCGGCGCGCCCGCACGTCCCGTTGCAGCAGGAATACCAGCAAGGGGTCGATCTGCCGGTACTGCAGGACACCGACGGCGGCGGCCGCGGCAAGGTCCTCGCGTGTAATGCTCATTCGTCGCTCCTTGGTTCAGGTTGCCTGTTTTGTTGCCAAACTGTTCACATTTCGTATTTAAGACATTTTTGGCTGAAACGACGTAGAGGCAAATCAAGCGGATATGCAAGAAAAAGTTCTATCCGAAGCGGATGTCTGCCAGATCAAACCGGCCGGGTTGAAGCGCCGGGATGTTACGAGGGAGAGGCGCAAAAACCGGAGGAAAGGAAAGCGTTTCTCGCGCGCAGGACAGCACGAGAAAAGAAGCAGCTTCATGGATACCGCAGCGCAGCAAAAGAAATGAATGCCCGTGCCGGGGATAAAACCGCTGGAAAAAATGGAAGAACGGAAAGGCAGGGGAAGCCGCCGGGCCTGGTAGAAACCGCCGGACTGCTGGCGGGGGCCGCGCCGGAAAGCCCCGCATTGCGATCTTGTCTGAAGTGCACGGAAGGCTTCCCGCATTGCCGGCCGAAGCCCAGGCGAAAAAAAAGCCCGCAGACCTTTCGGCTTGCGGGCTGAATCCAATTCAAGGAGAGTTGGAGGAGACAGGTGCAACTATATCGCACCGCAACATCACTGTCCTCTTTTTTATGGTGATACCAGACATTCGGGAAACATATATCTGGAGCAACAATAAAGAAAACCCGCCCGGTTTTAGCGGGCGGGTTCTCGTCTCCTCACTTCTTGAAGCTGGATTTTTTTAATTGCGTGCGCATATTACACTGCATTTGCAGCGATTACACTATCAGAGTGACAACACAAAAAAACAGGGCAAAATCCTTGCAGCGGCATCGAAAAGCGCGCGGCACCGCCGCCTGCCCATCCTCTTCCCTGCCCGCTTGCGCGCCCGGCCGCTACGGTAAAATGCACCAACCTCTCATCCACAGCGCATTTTCCCCATTCCCTTCATGAGCAACGACTCCAAGAACAACGCAGCCAATGCGGCCAACGCAGCCAACGCTCCGGCCTCGAATTTCCTGCGCAGCCTGATCGAAGAAAATCTCGCTTCCGGCAAATACGCGAACCGCACCGACCCCAACGGCAATCCGCTGCCGGGCGTGGTCACGCGCTTCCCGCCCGAGCCGAACGGCTACCTGCACATCGGCCACGCGAAATCGATCTGCCTGAACTTCGGCCTCGCGCGCGACTTCGGCGGCCGCTGCACGATGCGCTTCGACGACACCAACCCGACCAAGGAAGAGC
>CBIHOK010000200.1:0-6474 GCA_966211575.1 uncultured Noviherbaspirillum sp. | reverse complement strand
CCCCGGCCGAGGTCTATGCGAAGCCGGCCACCACCTTCGTCGCCGGCTTCATCGGATCGCCGCCGATGAACCTGCTCAACGGCCGGGTCGCAGCCGACGGAACCCATTTTGCATTGGCCGATGGGGCGAGCATAAGCTTGCCGGCAGCGCAGTCGGCGCTTGCCGGCCGCGAATGCTTGCTCGGTATCCGGCCCGAGCACCTGGTGCTCGGGCAGTCCGGGCTTGCGCTGCAAGTGCTGATGGTGGAAGCGCTGGGTGCCGACGTGCTGGTGCATGGCGAAGCCGGCGGCCAGCTGTTGGTGATCCGCGCACCGGCCGGTACGCGGGTTACGGCCGGCCAGAACGTGGAGGCCGGTTTCGATGCGAGCGCCATGCACTGGTTCGATGCCGGCAACGGCCGGCGGCTCGATTAGGCTTCCGCTGTTTCCTCGGAAGTCAGCATGGTGACGCCGTGCAGGTCGCACCCCAGCACCGCGTCGCGCACCGCCTCGATCGCGGCGACCCGGGTGAAACTCTTGCGCCAGGCGATCACCACGCGGCGCGACGGCGTCGGTTCGGCGAACGGCACGTAGCGCAGCATCCCGTCCTTGGCTTCCATGTCCGGCACCGAGGCTTTCGGCAATACGGTAATGCCGATGCCCGACGCCACCATGTGGCGGATGGTTTCCAGCGACGAGCCTTCGAAGGTGCGGGCGATGCCGTCGCCACTGGTCGAAAAGCGCGACATTTCCGGGCACACTTCCAGCACCTGGTCGCGGAAGCAGTGCCCGTTGCCAAGCAACAGCATGGTTTCCGACTTCAGTTCCTCGGCGTCGATGGTGCTGCGGCGGGCCCAAGGGTGATGCTTGGGCAGTGCGACGACGAAAGGCTCGTCATACAGCGCCTGCACCATCAAGCCCTGGCCGGAAAACGGCAGCGCCATGATCGCCGCATCGAGCTCGCCCTGGCGCAGCAGTTCGATCAGCCGCGTCGTGAAATTTTCCTGCAGCACCAGCGGCATCTGCGGAACCTGCTCGATCATGTTCTTGACCAGCGGCGGCAGCAGGTAGGGCGCGATCGTGTAGATGATGCCGACCCGCAGCGGTCCGGCCAGCGGATCCTTGTTCTGCTTGGCGATCTCCTTGATGCCGGCGGTCTGCTCCAGCACCCGCTCGGCTTGCGCGACGATCTGTGAGCCCAGCGGCGTCATCGAAATCTCGCTGCCGCCGCGTTCGAAGATCACCACGCCCAGTTCGTCTTCCAGCTTCTTGATTGCGACCGACAGCGTCGGCTGCGCGACGAAACAGGCTTCGGCGGCGCGCCCGAAATGCTTTTCGCGGGCGACTGCGACGATGTATTTCAGCTCGGTAAGTGTCATAGAAGCGGATTTTGGAATGAATATCTTTAGAATATTCAATCGGAATCCGAATTTCAATAGTTTTTCAGAAAAGCTGCTCGGTTTTGACAGGCTTTTTCAGCGCGCGCTTGATTGCCATGTCCTTGGCCGGGCATGAGCGTGCAAAAGCATGAGCGTGCAAAAAAGTCCGATGAAATGCGAAGCTGCCTGGCAGCCGGGCTTCCTCATATCCTCATACCTTCAGGAATTCTTCCCGCCCGCCAAGCCAGCGCGCCAGGTGGGCGTCGACCGTGGTCGGATCGTTCTGCAACAGGTTTTGCGCCAGGTCGCGCGCCTTTTCCACCAGCCACTGGTCGGTCTGCAGGTCGGCAAAGCGCAGCATCGCCTGGCCCGACTGGCGGGCGCCGAGGAATTCGCCGGGGCCACGGATTTCGAGGTCGCGCCGTGCGATCTCGAATCCGTCGGTGGTTTCGCGCATCGTCATCAGCCGCTGCCGGGCCACTGGCCCCAATGGCCCCTGGTACAGCAGCACGCACACGCTGGCCGTCGACCCGCGTCCGACGCGGCCGCGCAACTGGTGCAGCTGCGACAGGCCGAAGCGTTCGGCGTGCTCGATCACCATCAGCGAAGCGTTCGGCACGTCGACGCCGACTTCGATCACCGTGGTGGCCACCAGCAGATGCGTGTCGCCACGGATGAACGCATCCATCACCATCTGCTTTTCGGCCGGCTTCATGCGCCCGTGCACCAGCCCCACGCGCAAATCCGGCAATGCCGCGCTCAGCATCGCATGGGTGTCGGTCGCGGTTTGCAGCTGCAGCGCTTCCGACTCTTCGATCAGCGGGCATACCCAGTAAGCCTGGCGTCCTTCGAGCGCGGCCGCGTGCACCCGGGCAATGACTTCATCGCGCCGGTTCTGGTCGATCACGCGGGTGACGACAGGCGTGCGGCCGGGCGGCAGTTCGTCGATCACCGAGACTTCCAGGTCGGCGTAATAGGTCATCGCCAGCGTGCGCGGGATCGGGGTGGCGGACATCATCAACTGGTGCGGCACGCTGCTGGCGGCATTCGCTTCCAGTCCCTTGTTGCGCAGCGCCAGCCGCTGGCCGACGCCGAAGCGATGCTGTTCGTCGACGATCACCAGCCCCAGCTTCGCGAATTCGACGCCTTCCTGGATCAGCGCATGGGTGCCGATCACCAGGTGCGCTTCGCCGCTTTCGATCATCGCCTGCGCTTCGGTCTTTTCCTTCTTGCGCAGGCTGCCGGTCAGCCAGGCGACCTTCACGCCGAGCGGCTCCATCCACAATGCGATCTTGCGGAAATGCTGTTCCGCCAGGATCTCGGTGGGCGCCATCAGCGCCGCCTGGAAGCCGCTGTCGATCGCCTGCGCCGCCGCCAGCGCGGCGACCACCGTCTTGCCGCTGCCGACGTCGCCCTGCAGCAGTCGCTGCATCGGAAACGATGCGCGCAGGTCGGCGCGGATTTCGTCGAGCACGCGCTGCTGGGCGCCGGTCAGCCGGAATGGCAGTTGCGCCAGGAACGCGGCCGACAATGCGCCGACCACGGGCAGCGCCGCCGCGCTCCTGGCGCGGCGCGCGGTCTGCGCGCGCTTGAGCGAGAGTTGCTGCGCAAGCAATTCATCGAACTTCATCCGTATCCAGGCGGGATGGGTGCGCTCGCTCAGCGCATGTTCGTCGATGTCGGGCGGCGGATTGTGCAGCAGTCTGACCGAGGGTTCGAACGCCGCCAGCCCGAGCGCCGCCAGTTGTTCCGGCGCCAGCGTATCGCGCCAGTCGATCCGCGTCAGCGCATTCGCGATCGCCTTGCGCAGAAAGGCTTGTGACAAGCCTTCGCCGGCCGGATAGACCGGCGTCAGCGCCTGCGGCAGCGGATCTCCCGGCTGCACCACCCTGTAGGTCGGGTGCACCATTTCCGCCCCGAAAAAACCATGCCGCACCTCGCCGCGCGCGCGCAGCCGGGTGCCGGCCGCCAGTTGCTTGAGCTGGCTGCCGTAGAAATTCAGGAAACGCATGATCAACTGGCCGGAATCGTCGGCCACCGTCACCACCAGCTGCCGGCGCGGCCGATACTGGATATCGCATTCGGTGACCACGCCTTCGATCTGCACCGCGTTGCCGGCCATGAAACCGGCCTCGCTGATCGGATGTATCCGGGTTTCATCCTCGTAGCGCAGCGGCAGGTGCAGCGCCAGGTCCATGTCCGAGCGCAAGCCGAGCCGCGCCAGCTTGTCGCCGGCGGACTTGGCGCGCGCCGGCTTGGCCGGCTTCTGCTTGGTGACTGGCATCGGAATGGATTGCAGGGCGTAAAATAGCGGGTTTGGCTCGTCATTGTAGAGGCATTGGCTGTATTTATAAACAGTATTTGCCTGCCACTGCTCGCTTCCCATGTACCCGCTTCCCATGTATTCACTTTCCGATTTCGATTTCGACCTGCCGCAGGAACTGATTGCGCAAATGCCGCTGCCGGAGCGCAGCGCTTCGCGCCTGCTGGAGGTGGACGGCGACCGCTTGCGCGACCGCTCGTTCACCGATCTCGTCGGCCTGCTGCAGCCGGGCGATCTGCTGGTTTTCAACGATACGCGGGTGCTCAAGGCGCGCCTTTTCGGCGTCAAGGAAACCGGCGGCAAGGTCGAGGTGCTGGTCGAGCGCGTGCTCGATGAGCGTACGGTGCTGGCGCAGGTGCGGGCGTCGAAATCGCCGCCGCCCGGCACCGTGATCCGGCTCGAGGATGCGTTCGAGGTGACGGTCGGCGAACGGGCCGGCGAGTTTTTCACGCTGTGTTTTCCCTCCGAGGCGCTGCCGCTGATCGACGCCTGGGGCCGGTTGCCGCTGCCGCCGTACATCGAGCATGCCGCCGGGGCATTCGACGAACAGCGTTACCAGACCGTCTATGCAAAGACGCCGGGCGCGGTCGCCGCGCCAACCGCCGGCCTGCATTTCGACCAGGCCCTGCTGGATGCGCTGCAGGCGGCCGGTATCGGGATCGCCTACGTCACGTTGCACGTCGGCGCCGGCACCTTCCAGCCGGTGCGCACCGAAAACCTGGCCGAGCACAAGATGCACCGCGAGTGGTACACGATTTCGCCGGAAACGGCGGCAGCGGTAAAGGCGACGCAAGCTGCCGGACGCCGCGTGGTGGCGGTAGGCACTACCAGCATGCGCGCGCTCGAATCGGCCTCGCAATCGGGGCCGCTGCAAGCCGGCAGCGCGGAGACCGAACTGTTCATCACGCCCGGCTACCGTTTCCGCACGGTGGACCGTTTGATCACGAATTTCCATTTGCCCAAGTCGACGCTGTTGATGCTGGTGTCGGCATTCGCCGGTTTCGAGCGGATGCGCGCCGCCTATCGCCACGCGATCGAACAGCGTTACCGGTTTTTCAGCTATGGCGACGCGATGCTGCTGACGCGCAGCGATTTGCCCGAGGCTGAAGGAGGCGCGGCATGAGCGAACAGGAAAAATACTGGAGCGAATCGATACGCGGCATCCAGCCCTATGTGCCCGGCGAACAGCCGCGGATAGCGGGGCTGATCAAGCTCAACACCAATGAAAACCCGTTCCCGCCGTCGCCGCGCGCGCTGGAAGCGATCCGGCACGCGGCGAACGACGAACTGCGCCTGTATCCGGACCCGGACAGCCGGGAACTGAAAGCCGCATTCGCGGAACTGCACGGCATCGCGCCCGAGTGCGTATTTGTCGGCAACGGCTCCGACGAGGTGCTGGCTCATGCGTTCCTCGGCTTGCTCAAGCATTCCCGGCCGATCCTGTTCCCGGACGTGACCTACAGTTTCTACCCGGTGTACTGCCGGTTGTACTGCATCGACTTCGAGCAGGTGCCGCTGGACGATACGTTCCGGGTCCGTCCCGGCGATTATCTGCGCCCGAACGGCGGCATCGTGCTGCCCAACCCGAACGCGCCTACCGGCAGTGCGCTGGCCATCGACGAAATCCGTGCGCTGCTGGCCGCAAACCGCGATTCGGTAGTCGTCATCGACGAAGCCTACGTCGATTTCGGCGCGGCCAGCGCGATTCCGCTGGTGGCCGAGTTTGCCAACCTGCTGGTGGTGCAGACGCTGTCCAAGTCGCGCAGCCTGGCCGGCCTGCGCGTCGGGTTCGCGGTCGGCCAGCCCGCGCTGATACGCGCGCTGGCCTGCGTGAAGGACAGTTTCAATTCCTATCCGCTCGATCGGCTTGCGATCGCCGGTGGCAGCGCGGCCCTGCGCGACCGCGATTACTTCGCATCCACCTGCCGGCAGGTGATCGAAAACCGCGAATGGCTGGATGGACAACTGCAGCATCTGGGCTTCCAGGTGTTGCCGTCGCAAGCGAATTTCGTGTTCGTTAGCCATCCGGAGCGCGACGCGCGGCAATTGCTGCAAGCACTGCGCGACCGCAGGATCCTGGTCCGGCATTTCAACGCGGCCCGGATCGCACAATTCCTGCGGATCACCATCGGCACCCGCGAACACTGCGAGGCGCTGGTCGCGGCGCTGCGCGAGATACTTGAGATTTCATGCTGAATTTTCAACTGATCAAGACCGACGGCAACGCCCGCCGCGGCCGCCTCACGCTGAACCACGGCGTGATCGAAACCCCGATTTTCATGCCGGTCGGCACCTACGGCTCGGTCAAGGCGATGTCGCCCCAGGACCTGGAAGACATCGACGCCCGGATCATACTCGGCAATACCTTCCACCTGTGGCTGCGGCCCGGCCTCGACGTGGTCGGCAAGTTCGGAGGCCTGCACCGCTTCATCGGCTGGAACCGCCCGATCCTGACCGATTCCGGCGGTTTCCAGGTGTTTTCGCTGGGCGCGATGCGCAAGATCACCGAGGAGGGCGTCAAGTTCGCGTCGCCGATCAATGGCGACAAGCTGTTCCTGTCGCCCGAAATCTCGATGCAGATCCAGCGCGTGCTGAATTCCGATATCGTGATGCAGTTCGACGAATGCACGCCGTATGCGATCGACGGCCGTCCCGCCACCGAGGAGGAAGCGGCCAAATCGATGCGCATGTCGCTGCGCTGGGCGCGCCGTTCGCGTGACGAATTCGACAACGGCGAGAACCCGAACGCGCTGTTCGGCATCGTGCAGGGCGGCATGTTCGAGCAGTTGCGCGA
>CBIHOK010000199.1:0-6487 GCA_966211575.1 uncultured Noviherbaspirillum sp. | reverse complement strand
GGGCCCAGGTTTCCTTCGGGTCCCACGACCAGTAGCCGCCCCAGGCATCGGCCGCCCACAATGCGCCGAGGATGGTGGCGATGGTGAAGAACGCAAATCCCACCGCGATCGACTTGTACATCACGTCATCCAGCAATTCCAGCGACGGCAACCGGTCCGCCAGAATGCCTTTCGACTTCAGCAGGTAGGCCGAGGAGACCATCGCCGCCAGCGAAAAATTGCCGTAGCCGATGAAGTTGGCCGGCACATGGATTTTCATCCACCAGCTCTGCAGCGCCGGCACCAGCGGCTGGATCGACGATGCCTGGCGGCTCACCGTGTACCACAGCAGGAAACCGACCGCGGCCGAGATCACCAGCAGCACGAAGGCGCCCATCTGGCGAGTGCCGTAATGCTGCTCGTAGTACAGGTAGAACAGCGCGGTGATCATGCAGAACAGGATGAACACCTCGTACAGGTTCGACACCGGGATGTGGCCGATGTCGCTGCCGATCAGGTAAGACTCGTACCAGCGCACCAGCATCCCGGTGAAACCCATCACCACCGCCGCCCAGCACAGCTTGCTGCCGATCGCACTGCCCACCGGCGAACGGGTCAGCAGGCCGCCCCAGTAGAACAGTGTAGACAGGTAGAACAGGGTACTCATCCAGAGGATTGCGGACTGGCTGGACAACAGGTATTTGAGCAGGAATCTGTGATCGGCAGCGGCCAGAGAACCGTGATACAGGCCGATCGCGGACAGCGCCAGCACCGCCAGCAAGGCCATCAGCGCACGCAGCGACTTCCATTTCCAGCCCAGCCAGGAAAAGACCGGGACCGTCAGCACCAGGATCGCCTTTTCGTAGTAATCCATGTAGGCGCCGTAACGGTCGAGCGCGATGGCAGCGCCGGCACATAAAGCCAGTGCGTACAACCAGTCTAGGAGGCCGAGTCGGCGGAAAAAACCGGCCGGCGGTGTATAGCTTTGCTGCTGAGTCAGTTCCATCAATATCTCCATCGACGCCGGGATGCTCGGCGCCTCAATATGACATCTCTTCCGGGCCGGTATTCCGGCGCCTCACCGGCAAAGCTTAACCCGGCTTCGCCAACTGCGCTTTCAGCGCATCGAATTCCTTGTCGAAATCCAGGGTCTTGCGCTGCGAGCTGAGTGCCAGCAGCGCTTGCGAACCGCCCTCTGCTGACGGTTTGAGCCAGATCCAGAGGCGGCGTTCACGCACGTAAAACATCGAAAATATGCCAAGGACCAGCAGCAGGCAGCCCAAATATACGACCTTCTTGCCGGGCGAGCGCGTTACCTGCAGGACCGATGCTTTGATTTGTTGAAAATCCTTCAGTTGCAGGTAAACCGGAGCCGGGTAAAAGAATGCATCGGACAAGGCATTGGTCGCGAGTTGCAGGAAATGGCCATGCTTGTCGTCGAACGGCAGCGGCTTCAGGCCATCATGTTCACGCGCAACCTGCCACAGTTCCCACAAACCGCCGTTCAGGATTTTCATGAAGATGTCGGCAGCCTTTTCCTGATCGGCTGCCGGCACTTTTTCCAGAAAGCGCGAAACTGCCATGTAACCGCCGCTACCGTCACGGCCATCCTTATCGGAACCGGCAAAAATCTCCAGCCCTTTCAGCGTGGATGCGGCCAGCTGGGCACGCAGCTTTTCGTTGTCGCCCCTGGCGTCCGGCATCGCACGGCGCGCATAGCGTTCCGCTGCCTGCGCCAGCAGGTCCGGATTCGCCAGCGCCGCTCGCAGGCGCATCCACTCGTCGACACTACTAACGTCGTCCGCCGGAATGCGCAGGTAGCGGAACGGCTCGTCCGGCGATTCGCGCATGCCGGCCAGGAACATTTCGGCGCCATCTATCTTCATCGGCAACATGTAGTTGTTATACTCGCGCGCCTGCCCGTTCCGGTCGCGCAGCTTGTATTGCACGCTGGGGCCGACGTTTTTCAGTTGCTTGTCGTTCGTGTTGTCGGCCGCGGCGCCCAGCAAACCGTGTTGCAGGTCGGTCGAAAATTTTTCCCCGAATCCCTTCTTGGTGTTTACGGCTCGCACGTCCTGCCCGTTCTGGGCCATGTTTTCGACGTTGAACGCGCGGAAACCCGACCATTCGATCGTATACCCGCCGCCTGCTTCATTCTTCAGCGCGGTCTGGCCGCCGACCTCGCCGCTCACCGGAAACCGCGCCTCGCCGGGGCCGCTCATCGGATAGGCGGTCAGCTTCAGCTTGCTGCCGCCATCATCGAAGCTCGATTGGTATACCGCCACTCCCTTGTAGACCAGCGGATGGTTCACCTTGATGGTGGCGGGAAAGCTCTTGCCGGTGCTGTTGTCATGCACCACGACTTCGCTGGCGAACAGCTTGGGCATGCCGGTCGAGTAATAGTCGATGATGAATCTCTTCAGCTGTATCGTGAACGGCAGCTCCTGGACCAGCACTCCGTTTTGTTCGGGAATGATCGCAGTGCTGCTGCTGGCGCCTTCCGGTATGAAGGTATTGCCGCGAAAGGTAGGATTGTTGACGCCGAGCCGGTGCTGCGCGGGTATGTCGGCAATCAGCCCGTTTCCACTGAACGGCGTCTTGCCGTTGAACCATTCCTGAAAACGGATCGGCAGATTCGAATCGAGCAGGCCGCCGATACAGATGATCACGATCGCGCTATGCGCGAATATGTACCCCCACTTGTTCGCCGCGCCGCGCTTGGCCGTCACCAGCACTGCGCCATCCTTGGCGACCGTCTTGACCTTGTAGCCGAGCGCGGCAACACGTCGCACCAGCTCTGCGGAAAGATCCGACGGCGCAATGTTCGAGCGCCATTCCGCCTTGTGATGGAAATTGCGCAGCGACTGCTCCCGCACATTCTCACGCCAGCTACGGGCGTCCTTCAGCATCTTCGGTGCGTTGCGCACGATGCACAGCGAGGTCGACAGCACCAGGAAGCCCATGATCAGCAGGAACCACCAGGTCGAGTAGACACCGTACAGGCCGAGCTTGTTGAACACTTCGAACCAGAACGGCCCGAACTGGTTGACATAGTTCGGCAGCGGCTCGTTCTGCTTCAATACGGTGCCGATCACGGACGCCACCGCAATCACGGTCAGCAGGCTCACCGCGAACCGCATCGACGACAACAGTTCCACCGTGTCCGCCAGCCAGCGCCGTTCGGTCTTGATCTGCAACCCGGAAGTGCTAACAGTCATGTTCGATCTTCAAAAAACAAAAAAGGGGCGGCACGCGCCACCCCCTCCAGTATTATTTTCGCGGCTTCTACCGTCTTCTTCTGCCGCCTATTTCAGACCGGCCATATAGTCGGCTACCGCCTTGATTTCATCATCGCTCATGCGCTTCGCAATCGTTTCCATCTGCGGGCTGTTTTTGCGGGCGCCGGAGCGGAACGCCACCAACTGCGCACTCAGGTATTCCTGATGCTGGCCGGCGAGGCGCGGAAACTGGCCCGGGATGCCGTGGCCGGCCGGACCGTGGCAAGCGGCACAGGCAGGCACCTTCTTTTCCGCAATGCCGGCCCGGAAAATATTCTTGCCCAGTTCCACGGTGGCCTTGTTCGTTGCGGCCCCCTGCGACGGCGCGGTCTGGCTCAGATAGGCCGCCACGTTACGCATGTCGCTTTCGGTCAACGACTTGGCAATCGGGCTCATCACCGGATTTTGACGCTGCGGCGTCTTGAAATCTCCCAGCTGCTTGTAAATATAAGCCTCATGCTGGGCTGCGAGCTTCGGATTCTGTGCGATAGTCGATGCACCGGCGGCACCGTGGCAGGCAATGCAGGCCGGAATGTTGCGCGCACTGTCACCACTGCCGAAAAGCATTTCGCCCTTGGCTGCGTCCGGCTTCGCCGGCGCCTTCGGTTCTGCGGCATAAGCGATGGAAGAAACGGCCAGCATCGCGACAAACAAGGATTTCACAAACGGTAAATACGCACGGTTCATTCAACCACCCTGAGACTTGATATTAAAATTCTGGCCTGTTGCAGCTGTCCGAGTATCTTGCAGGCCCGCTTGCTTTTGCGCCGCAACAATACAATAACCCCCTATTGTACAATAGCTTCAAGGCATTTTCGCCTTCCCCACCGCTTTTTCTGGCCCTCTATGTCCCTACTTTGGCAAGCTCGATTCTTCACCACCGTAAACCACCTGCGCGACCTGCCACGGACCGCGGTGCCGGAGGTCGCGTTCGCGGGCCGTTCGAACGCCGGCAAATCGAGCGCAATCAATATTCTCTGCAATCAGAAGAAACTCGCCTTTGCCTCCAAGACGCCGGGCCGCACCCAGCATATCAATTACTTTTCCCTGGGAGGCAGCCATGTCGGCCAGCACCGGAAGGATCCGACCATCGTCGAGGAAATCCGCGGTCTGCTGGTGGACCTGCCCGGCTACGGTTACGCCGAAGTGCCGGGCGAGGCGAAATCCCACTGGAACCAGTTGCTCGGCACCTATATCCAGCAACGCGAACAATTGGCGGCGCTGGTGCTGATCATGGATGCGCGCAGGCCGTTCACCGACCTCGATGTCCAGATGCTCGAATGGTTCGCCCCGACCGGCAAACCGGTACATTGCCTGCTGACCAAGGCCGACAAGCTCAACCGCAACGAATCGACCAATGCGTTGCGACTGGCCCGCTCGATACTGGCCAGCTACGTCGACGAGCAGGGTCGGCCGCTGCCGTTCAGCGTGCAGCTTTTTTCGGCGCTGAAACGTTCCGGCCTGGACGAAGCGAATGAAAAGATTCTTGCGCTGCTCGGACTGGGCGACGCAACTTCCGCAGCGGACGACGTAGACGACGGCGCCGATCTGGAGGACAAAAAAAACCCTGGAGAAAGGGGAAGATCTCCAGGGCAGTAACGCCTGTGCGCGAATGTCGCGACAGGCCCCGCTCAGGGAGGAGAAGCGGGAGGTGATTGAACACCTCACGCTATGATGGGCGTCGAAAGAAAAAGTTTCGGGCCGTCCTGCAGTTTTATTCACTATCCAGATTGAAATCGCCAAACGCCATGTCAAGCTCTCATCCTGCCCACCGGTTTCCCGCCACCCGTATGCGCCGCATGCGGCGAGACGCTTTTTCGCGCGCCATGATGCGCGAGCACATATTGACGCCGGCAGACCTGATCTACCCGGTGTTCATTCAGGAAGGAAAGAATCAGCACGAAGCGGTCGCATCGATGCCCGGCGTCGAGCGACTGTCGGTGGATCTGCTGCTCGACGCCGCGGAAGACTGCGTTGCCCTCGGCATCCCGGTCATTGCGTTGTTCCCGGTGATCGCGCCGTCCCTGAAAACGCCCGACGGCAGCGAGGCGACCAATCCGGAAGGCCTGGTACCGCGCGCAGTTCGCGCGTTGAAGCAGCGCTTTCCGGAACTCGGCATCCTGACCGACGTCGCGCTCGATCCGTACACCAGCCACGGCCAGGACGGCGTGCTCGATGCCAACGGCTATGTGCTGAACGATGAAACCAGCGCGATCCTGGTGCGGCAAGCACTGACGCAGGCGGCGGCGGGAGTCGATATCGTCGCCCCGTCCGACATGATGGACGGCCGCATCGGTGCGGTCCGCGATGCGCTGGAAGCCGACGGATTCATTCATACCCGCATCATGGCTTATTCGGCCAAATACGCCTCGGCGTTCTACGGACCGTTCCGGGATGCGGTCGGCTCGGCAGCCAATCTCGGCAAGGGCAGCAAGAGCACCTACCAGATGGATCCGGCCAACAGCAACGAAGCGCTGCGCGAAGTCGCGCTCGATATCGCGGAAGGCGCCGATATGGTCATGGTGAAGCCCGGCATGCCCTATCTCGATATCGTGCGCCGGGTCAAGGACGAGTTCAGGGTTCCGACGTTTGCCTACCAGGTCAGCGGCGAATACGCGATGATCAAGGCGGCGGCTCAGCTCGGCTGGCTCGATCACGACAAGGCGATGATGGAAGCCATGCTCGCCTTCAAGCGCGCGGGTGCCGATGGCGTGCTCACCTATTTCGCGCGCGACGTGGCACGGCTTCTCCGGCAGGGCTGAGCAGCTGGCATTCAGGGAGCCTCGATCGGTTCATGGACATTTTCGAACTCGATAGCAACCACTTCATCCAACTTTCCGAGCCGCCGGCCGCACCGCCTGCGCGCGGCTTTCTCTGGCTCGACGCCACGCACGAGGAAGTGGCGGCGGATACAGGCGCCTGGCGCGACACGGTAGAGCGCATCACCGGTGTCCACATTTACGATCCTCATCTGAGCGACGCAACCAATCTCGCCCATCCGTCGTACTTCGATTCGACGCACGACTATGCGATGGTCGTGTTCCGCAAACTCGCGCCCGGCAACGATGGAAGCCAAGGCGAGCCCGGCAGCAGTACGCAACCGAAGCGAAGAATCCCCCCGGCCCTGACGCAGCTTGTAACCAGGCCTGTTACCTTTCTATTGATGAATGGCGCACTGGTGACGGTGCATGCCGCGCATAGCCGGACCATCGAGGTCACCCGCAACCGCC
>CBIHOK010000198.1:0-6554 GCA_966211575.1 uncultured Noviherbaspirillum sp. | reverse complement strand
GAGAAACGGAACAGCCAGGTCACGATCGCGAACAGGGTCAGGCCGCGCCGCATGGCGGGCGTCAACTGCGGCTCCGGGTCCGGCGTCTCGACCCGGAAGAAGATGCGGCGCAGCGCCCGGCGCGCCAGCGCGAAGCTGCGTTCGTGCAGGTTCGGCATGTCGAGCGCGTCGGACAGCAGGAAGTAGCCGTCGAAGCGCATGAACGGACTGACGTTGATGGCGAGCGACATCAGCAGGCTGCTGCTGCCGAGCAGGAACAGCATGCTGCGCAGCACGCCGTCGCCGGCGATCGCCCAGCCGAGGATCGCAAACAGTGCCAGCGCTCCTTCCGCGCCGATGCCCGCCGCCGCGATCGCCAGCCGCTGGCGCGGGCTTTCCAGCTTCCAGCTCTCGCTGGTATCGGTGTAGAGCACCGGCCACATCACGAGGAAGGCGATGCCCATGGTCGGCACCCGCAGTCCGAAGTATTTCGACACGTAGGCATGGCCGAGCTCATGCACCACCTTCGCGAGGCTGGCCGCCATGAAGTAGTAGACCAGGCCTTGCAGATTGAAGAAATACGAAAACGCGCCCTGCACTTCGGTCCATTGGCGCGCCACCAGGTAGACGTCGAGCAGCCCGACCGCGCCGAGCAGCAGCGCAAAGCGGCGCGAGAACAAGGGCCGCACCCATTCCAGCGTGCGCGTCAGGAAGCGGTCCGGGTGCAGCAACGGGATGCGGAAGAACAGGTAGTGATGCAGCAGCCAGGTCAGCCATTCGGGCTGAGACAGGCGCCAGCGGGTGTAGAGGCGGTCGCGCAGGGCCGGGTCGTCGGCACGCAGCAGCTGCTGGTCGTACAGGAACAGGACCAGTTCCTCGAACTCTTCCTCGGTCGGCACCAGCGTGGTTTCGGCGGCGACCTGGGCCAGCAGCGCAGCCGGAGTCTGGCCGGCGTGCCAACGCTGCAGCATCTCGAATTCGAGCCAGCCGACCTGGAAGAAGCGATTGCGGATCGGATCGTGGATGCGCCACGAAGGCGCGCCATCCGGCTGCACAGGACCCGGAAGCAGCTTCAGGTCGCCGCGCAGCTCCACGAGCCGCGCGGGCCGGTCGGCCGGCACCGCCTGCCGTGCGCCGGAAGCCGCAGCGCTCGGCTGCGCAGTCGTCGTCATCGCATCAATCGAAGTCGAGCATGTGCCCGAGCGTCTCCTTCTTGGTACGCAGGTACTTGAGATTGTGCGGCGTGTGCCGGGTCTGCACCGGTACGCGCTCCGCGACATCGATGCCGGCCGCCTTGAGCTTCGCCATCTTGCCCGGATTGTTGGTCATCAGGCGGATCGACTTGACGCCGAGATGCGCGAGCATCTGCTCGGCGGCCTGGTAGTCGCGGGTGTCGACCGGCAGCCCGAGATCGAGATTCGCTTCGACAGTGTCGCGCCCCTGGTCTTGCAGGTGGTAGGCCATGATCTTGTTGCCGAGCCCGATGCCGCGCCCTTCGTGGCCGCGCAGGTAGACGATGGCGCCGCTGCCAGCCTTCGCGATGCGCGCCATCGCATGGTCGAGCTGGGCGCCGCAGTCGCAGCGCAGCGAACCGAACACGTCGCCGGTCAGGCATTCGGAATGCACGCGTACCAGCAGCTTCTCCTGGCCGCGCAGCTCGCCCATCGACATCACCACGTGCTCGACCGGCGTTTGCTCGCGGGTGCGGTAGACGTGGATGTCGAACTGGCCATGGGTGGTCGGCAGCAGCGAGGTGGCGACGAAATCGATCGCTTCCGCTCCTGCTCCTGCCGTGTTGTCTGTTTCAGTCATTGTTAATTTGTTAGCTGAACGATTCCGCCGGCTTCGGCTCCTCCGGCAATGGAATCCATTCCGTTTCCTCCGGCACCTTGCCGAATTGCTGCTGGCGCCAGCGTTCCTTGGCTTGCGCAATCGCTTCCTTGCTGCTGGCGACGAAATTCCACCAGATGAAGCGGTCGCCGTCCATCGGTTCGCCGCCGCACAGCATCACGCGGCAGGCGTGTTCAGCCTCTATTGTAGTTTCTTGTCCCGAATCAAGCACGGCCATTTGATTGGCCGCCAGCGGCTGCCCTGCCACGACCAGCGGCGCGTCGACCGCGTACACCGCGCGCTCCGGGTATTCCGGGGGCAAGGTGAAGCGCGCTCCCGCCTGCATCTCGACGGCCAGGTAAAACAGCGGGGAAAATGTGCGGGTCGGCGCCCGCTGCCCGAACGCGGCGCCGGCGATCAGCCGCATGCTCACGCCCGGCAGCTCGATGCGCGGCAGCTCGGATGCCGGATGATGGGCAAAACCGGGCTCCACCGCTTCGTCCGACACCGGCAGCGCAACCCAGGTCTGGATGCCGTGCAGCGCGCCGCCGGACTGCCGGATGTGCGGCGGGGTGCGTTCCGAATGCACGATGCCCCGCCCGGCCGTCATCCAGTTGACGTCGCCCGGATCGATCTGCTGCTTCGAACCCAGCGAATCGCGATGCAGGATGCTGCCCTCGAACAGGTAGGTCACTGTCGCCAGCCCGATATGCGGATGCGGCCGCACGTCGATGCCCTGGCCGGAGGCGAAATGCGCCGGCCCCATGTGATCGAAGAAGATGAATGGCCCCACCATCTTGTGCGGGTGTCCGGGCAGCAGGCGCTTGACGCTGAAGCCGCCCAGGTCTTTTACATGCGGTTTCAACAGGGTGAAGGATGCATCGTTCATGAAGGGACTCCGGTGGCGACTGCGATGAGACGGATAACGGCGGGCAATGCGGCTTGAGCTGCGCATTGCCCGCCGTGGCAACAAGGATTTCCAGTTTAGCGTGCTGCTACGCCGGTTCGGCAAACTTGCCGCTTTGGTAGTCGGCAATCGCCTGTTCGATTTCCTCGCGCGTGTTCATCACGAACGGTCCGTACTGCACCACCGGTTCGCGCAGCGGCCGCGCGGCCAGCAGGATGAACCGCGCGCCCGCGTCGCCGGCCGCGATTTCGACCGAGTCGCCATCCGACAGCACGCCCGCCGCCTGCGTGCCCAGCGGGCGCGCAGCGTCGGCCGGGCCGACCTGGACGCTGCCTTCGAACACGTACAGGAACATCTGGTAACCGGGATGCGCCGGCTGCACGAAGCGCTTGCCGGCCGGCAGTTCCACGTCCAGGTACAGCGGGTCGGTGCTCAGCCCCTGGATCGGCCCCGCGACTTCGCGGTCGTCCAGTTGCAGCGTGCCGGCCAGTACCTTTACCGTCCCGCCCTCCGGCAGCGCCGCGACCGGCACCTGCTCGGGCTGGATGTCGCGGTAATGCGCGGGCTTCATCTTTTCGCCGGCCGGCAGGTTGATCCACAACTGGAAGCCGCGCATCCGCCCCTGTTCCTGCAGCGGCATTTCGGAATGGATGATGCCGCGCCCGGCGGTCATCCATTGCACGCCGCCGCTGCGCAGTTCGCCCACGTGGCCGAGATGGTCTTCATGCCGCATGTGGCCGTCCAGCATGTAGGTGACCGTCTCGAACCCGCGATGCGGGTGGGCCGGAAAGCCGGCGATGTAATCGCCCGGATTCTCCGAGGAAAACTCGTCCAGCATGAGGAACGGGTCGAGCCGCGTGTTCGGCCCGCCGCCCAGGCTGCGGCGCAAACGGACGCCGGCGCCGTCGGACGTTGCCACTGCATGGATCACGCGCTGCAGCGTGCGCGGGTTTGCGGTTTTCATGATGTTTCCTCGGTATCCTGTGAAGGGGCTGTCAGGCGGCGCGCGCGGTCGTGAACAATTGCTCGATTGCCGCGTGCGCATCGCTCAGTGCGCCCTGCTTGCTGTCTTCGCCCATGTTCAAGCCTTCCGCGTACACGAACTCGACATCGTTCAGGCCGATGAAGCGCAGGAAATCGCGCACATAGCCGGTCTGGGTGTCGAGCGGCGTGCCCAGATACTTGCCGCCGCGCGCGGCCAGCACATAGACCTTCTTCCCGGTCAGCAGGCCGACCGGACCGTTTTCAGTGTAGCGGAAAGTCTCGCCGGCACGCGCAATATGATCGAAATACGCTTTGAGCGCGGACGGGATGCCGAAGTTGTACAGGGGCAAGCCCAGCACGATCACGTCGGCTGCGCGCAATTCCGCGATCAGCGCGTCGGAAAAATCGAGCACTGCCTGCTGCTCGGCGCTGCGCTCCTCCGGCTTGGAAAGGAAGGCGCCGAAGCGTTCCGCGGTCAGGTGCGGCACCGGGGCGGAACCGAGGTCGCGCACCGTCACGCGGGTGCCGGGGTGGGCCGCCAGCCATTGCGCGACGAACTTGTCGCTCAGGCGGCTGGACTGGCCGTTTTGGGAAAACAGGCTGGTGTTGATCTGAAGCAGGTTTTTCATTTTTTCTCTCCGGGTTGAGTGGGGTGTTCTCATTAAACTATTTACCGAGTCGATAAAAAAGTTCAATATTTAGTTCATATCAATCCACTCATCCGATAAATGCCAGACACCCAGTACATCACACTCGACCAGTGGCGCACCCTGCTGGCGGTGGTCGATACCGGCGGCTATGCGCAGGCGGCGGAGGCGCTGCACAAGAGCCAGTCGTCGGTCACTTACGCGGTGCAGAAAATCGAGTCGCTGCTGGGAGTGAAGGCGTTCGAGATCGCCGGGCGCAAGGCAATCCTGACGCCGACCGGGCAGTTCCTGGTGCGGCGCGCCCGTGCGCTGCTGGCCGAATCCAGCGCGCTGGAACGCGCGGCGCGGCGGCTGTCGGCGGGCTGGGAAGGGGAAATCCGGCTGGCGGTGGAGATCCTGTTTCCGACCTGGCTGCTGCTGGATTGCCTGGATCGCTTCGGCCAGGAAAGCCCGCACACCCGGATCGAGGTGTTCGAATCGGTGTTGAGCGGCACCACCGAAGCCTTGCTGACGGGACAGGTGGAGATCGGAATTGCCAGCAGCATCCCGCAGGGTTTCCTCGGCAGCGCGCTGATGCGCATGCGCATTTTCCCGGTGGCCCATCCCGACCATCCGTTGCACCGGCTCGGCCGCCCGCTTGGCATGGACGACCTGCGCGCGCATCGCCACCTGGTGATCCGTGATTCCGGCAGCAAGCGCAACGCCAACGTGCTGTCCATCGACGCCGTCCAGCGCTGGACCGTCAGCCACAGCGCCACCACGATCGAGGCGGTGCGGTCCGGCTACGGCGTCGCCTGGTTTCCCGAGGCAAAGATACGGGCCGAACTGGAAGCCGGCACGCTCAAGCCGCTGCCGCTGCAGCATGGCGGCGACCGTTTCGTCGACCTGTACCTGGTGTTCGCCGACCGCGACAGCGCCGGTCCCGGCGTGCTGCGGCTGGCGCAACTGATCGAGGATTCGGTCGCCAATGCCTGCGAGCGCTACCAGGAAGCCGGCCCGCATTGAACGGCCGCCATCCATCCCCATATGGAAATCACCACATAAAGCCCCCCGTCCCCATGCCTTCACGCCGTCCGGTTCTGCTCATCCTCCTGCTGTTGGCGCTGCTGCACGCCTACATCGGCGTGCGCATCCTGCCGCCGCTTCCCGGCGCGCCGTGGCCGCAAGCGCTGGGCGCGCTGCTGCTGTTGCTGTCGTTCGCGCTGATCCCGGTCGGCCTGCTGGCGCGCAGCATCACCCGCCAGCCGCTATCGGATAGCCTGGCGTGGATAGGCCTGCTCGCGCTCGGCATGTTTTCCTCGCTATTGGTGCTGACGCTGCTGCGCGATATCGCGCTCGGGCTCGGCGCGCTGTTCGGCCTGCATTCGGCCGCTGTCGTCGCCACCAGCGCGGCCGCGGTTCCGACCTTGAGCGCGCTGGTGACGCTGGTCGGCTTCCTGAATGCGCGGCGAACCGCGAAGGTGGTCGAGATCGAGGTGCCGATCGAAGGCTTGCCGCCGGCGCTGCAAGGCTTCACCATTGCCCAGATCAGCGACATCCATGTCGGCCCCACCATCAAGCGCGCCTACCTGGACGCGATCGTGGATGCGGTCAATGCGCTCGATGCCGACCTGGTGGCCGTGACCGGCGACCTGGTCGACGGCAGCGTGCACAGCCTGGCTCCGCACACCAGTCCGCTGGCTCGCCTGAGCGCGCGCCACGGCAGCTATTTCGTCACCGGCAATCACGAGTACTATTCGAACGCCTACGAATGGATCGCCGAGATCCGCCGCCTGGGCCTGACCGTGCTGATGAACGAACACGTGATGCTGGAGCACGACGGCGCGGCGTTGCTGGTGGCCGGCGTCACCGACTACAGCGCCCACCATTTCGATCCTTCCCACAAGAGCGATCCGCATGCCGCGCTCGCGGGCGCGCCGGACAAGGTGGGCGTGAAGATATTGCTGGCGCACCAGCCGCGTTCCGCGAATGCCGCGGCCGATGCCGGATTCGACCTGCAGCTGTCCGGCCATACCCATGGCGGACAATTCTTTCCGTGGAATTTTTTCGTGCCGCTGCAGCAGCCGTACACCGCCGGACTCAAGCGCTTGCGCCAGCTTTGGGTGTATACCAGCCGCGGCACCGGCTACTGGGGGCCGGGGGCCCGGGGCGGCGCGCCGGCGGCGAGCCCCCCGCGGCCGCGCCCCCCCGCCGCAGGCCCCGCCACC
>CBIHOK010000197.1:0-6577 GCA_966211575.1 uncultured Noviherbaspirillum sp. | reverse complement strand
CCGGCGTCGCGCAAGTACCAGACCGAAGAACTGGTAGCCGGCGAACCGCCCGCGTTCATCATCGCGCAGGGCCTGGAAACGCCGCCCTACATCCTCGCGATCTGCGACGAGAAAAACATCCCGCTGTTCTCGACTCCGCTGCCGGCCGCGCAAGTGATCGACTACCTGCGCGTCTACCTGTCCAAGGAACTGGCGCAACGCATCACGATGCACGGCGTGTTCATGGACGTGCTCGGCGTCGGCGTGCTGATCACCGGCGAGTCCGGGCTCGGCAAGAGCGAACTGGGACTGGAACTGATTTCCCGCAACCACGGGCTGGTGGCGGACGACGCGGTCGAGTTTTCCCGGATCGCCCCCAACATGATCGAGGGCCGCTGCCCGCCGCTGCTGCAGAACCTGCTGGAAGTGCGCGGCCTCGGCCTGCTGGACATCAAGACCATCTTCGGCGAAACCGCGGTGCGCCGGAAGATGCGGCTCAAGCTGATCGTGCACCTGGTCCGGCGCGGCACGCTGGAAGAGAATTACGAGCGGCTGCCGCTGCATTCGCAGACCGAAGAAGTGCTGGGACTGGCAATCCGCAAGGTGATCATTCCGGTCGATGCCGGACGCAACCTCGCGGTGCTGCTGGAAGCCGCGGTACGCAACACCATCCTGCAATTGCGCGGCATCGATACCCTGAAGGAATTCATGGAGCGCCAGCAAAAGGCGATGGGCAACGAATAGTGCCCGAAATTCGGCGCATGGAATTCCGCGCCCGGAATTCCATGCCGGACGCCCCGCCGGGAAGCGGTTCCGACGCCGGCGCTTGCGGTATCATCCCGATATGCGCATTGTCCTCATCACTGGCATCTCCGGTTCCGGAAAGTCGGTCGGCCTCAACGCCCTCGAAGATGCCGGCTATTTCTGTGTCGACAACCTTCCCCCGAAGCTGCTGCGGCAACTGGTCGCAACCCGCATCGACGAGGGAGGCGCCCAGGCGCTGGCCGTGGCCGTCGATGCGCGCAGCGCCGACTCGCTGGCCGGACTCCCTGCCGACATCAAGTTGCTGCGGGACGAGGGACATGACGTCAAGGTCCTGTTCCTGACCGCCAAAACCGAATCGCTGATCACCCGCTTTTCCGAAACCCGGCGCAGCCATCCGCTGTCGCATCGCCCGCGAGCCGACCAGCAGCAAACCGATGACCGCACCCTGACCGAATGCATCCTGCGCGAACGCGAAATGCTGTCGGTAATCGAGGGTATCGGCCACATGATCGACACTTCCGGGCTGTCGTCCAACAAATTGCGGCAATGGATCAAGGAGCTGGTGGATATCGACCGCTCGCCGATGACGCTGCTGTTCGAATCGTTCGCATTCAAATACGGCGTGCCGCTCGATGCCGACCTGATCTTCGACGTCCGGGTATTGCCCAATCCCTACTATGACATCGCGCTGCGTCCCTACAGCGGGCGCGACCAGCCGGTAATCGCCTACCTCGATGCGCAATCGCAAGTCGCGGACCTGTTGGCCGACATCCGGAGCTTCATCGAAAAGTGGCTGCCGGCTTTCAAGAATGACAACCGCAGCTACCTGACCGTCGGGATCGGCTGCACCGGCGGCCAGCACCGCTCGGTGTATATAGTGGAGCGGCTGGCGGACCATTTCCGGCGCAGCGAGCATGTGCTGCTGCGCCACCGCGAACTGGCCTGAGGTCCAGCTCTTTACGTCGCTTCCTGCGCCGACTTCCCCTACGCCCAACTCATCCCCAACTCATCTTCTTCATGCCGCATACCGACGCCTGGCTTCCGCTGTTTCCGTTGAAAACCGTACTGTTCCCCGGCGGCGTGCTGCCGCTGAAGGTTTTCGAGACCCGCTACATCGACATGGTGCGCGAGTGTCTGCGGCTGGAGCAACCGTTCGGCGTGGTGCTGATCCGGTCCGGCCAGGAAGTCGGCGAAGCAGCGGAGCCGGAAGCGGTAGGCTGCCTGGCATACATCCGGCAATGCGAAATGCCGAGCCTGGGCGTCCTGATGCTGCGCGCCGAGGGCGGCGAGCGGTTCCGCATCCGGGAAACCCGGGTGCAGGCCGACAACCGGCTGGAAGCGCGTATCGAAATGATCGAAGCCGACCTGGAAGTCCCGCTCGACAAGCCGCAGGCCGAATGCGCGAAGGCGTTACGCATCGTGATCGCCGATGTCGATGCGAATGGCGCGGCCGCAGCCGGCGACGGCGCTCCTTACGACAGTCCGTTCGCGCGGCCGCTACGCTTCGACAATGCCGGCTGGGTCGCGAACCGCTGGTGCGAAGTGCTGCCGATTCCGCTGAAGGCGCGCCAACGGCTGATGGAGCTCGAAGACGCGCAAAGCCGGCTATCGATTGTTCATCAATATTTACAACAGCACAAGATCATCTGATCCCGCGCAAACCCTGCGCGGCCCTGCCTTGCGGAAACTTCCATTTGTGTTCCCGGTTTGTCGCTGCGCAAATTCGTGAACCGGCATTCATAGGATAAATACAGACACCAACTTCGTATCCCTCCCACAACCTGCATGGCCAATTTGAGCGCTCCCCCTCGTATGCTACTGGACGATGCACGCGAAACCATGCGGCCGGAATCGATCAACCGCCGCCGACCCAAGCAGCCGGTCCGCATTCCGCAGATTTCCCCGATTGGCCTGATCTCGCTGCTGTACGCGCTCAGCCTCTACATTTTTTATCAGCAAGGCTTCATCAGCGGTACCGTGTTCGTCGGCGTCGCCGCGGTCGTTCTGCTATGCGTGCTGTTGTTCTACTGCGTGTTCCGGTTCGGATTGCATACTCGCTTCAGCGATTCCAGCCTGATGTTGCCGCAACTGGTGACGGCGCTGCTCATCATGCTCGCGGTTTCCTATTTCGAACGCTCCACGCAGGCGGCGCTGGTTCCGTTCATCCTGATTGCGTTCTCGTTCGGCATCTTCCGGCTTTCCACCGGCACGCTGGTGCTGCTCTGCGTCGGTTGCCTGCTCGGCTACCTCGGCGTCATCATGTTGCGCAACCATTCGCATCTCGGCAATTTCCGGATCGACCTGGTGCAATGGTTCGTGCTCGCGTTCACCTTGCCCGGGATGATCCTGGTCGGCAAGCAGATCCAGAACCTGCGGCAATTGCTGAAAGCCACCCGCTACCAGCTCCAGCATTACGAGGAAAAGTCGGTACGCGACGAGTTGACCGGCCTCTACAACCGGCGCCAGCTGCAGGCGGAACTGGAACAGGCGAAGCTGCAGGCGGATACGCTGTCGGTACCGTTCTCGATCTGCCTGATCGATATCGACCGCTTCAAGGAAATCAACGACGGCAACGGCCACCTGGCAGGGGACCGGATCTTGCGGGACTTCGCGGACGTCGCGCGCGACAGCATTCGCGACACCGATATCCTCGGCCGCTACGGCGGTGACGAATTCCTGCAGATCCTGCCCGATACCGACCTGAAAGGCGCAGTCATGCACGCCGAGCGGCTACGCGTATACGCCCACTTCCTCGATTTCCGGAAGGTGCTGGCCCAGAAGCACATCTCGCTATCGATAGGGGTTGCCCAATACCGCAGCGGCGAAAAGATCACCGATTTGATTTCACGCGCGGATACGGCGCTGTACCAGGCAAAGCAATTGGGCAGGAATCGGGTCGAGTGGGTGGACGCGCAATAGCGCTGCTTGATGCGAGGTGATCGAGCTGACTAACTATAAGCCGCCGAACAGATCCGAAGCCGGGAATACTCCCTGCAGCAGTTTCCTTACGGGTGCCGGCAACGGTGCCGCTTCGAGTTGCGCCATCGGATACCAAAGGCGGTTTCCCTGGGCAGCGGCTGCATGGCGGCCGGACACGCGGATCCGGTAAGGGGCGACATGCAGCTTGAACTGCGTGAAAACATGTGAAAACGGCTGCAGCGGTTCGCAGAGTCCGGCAATTCCGTAGCGGGCCACAACGGCTGTGGCAAGCTGTTGCGCATCGTCCGCCTGTGCGACTTCGGGCAGCGACAGCAGGCCGCCCCAGATCCCGCTGTCGGGCCGCTGTTCGAGCAGCACATGTTCACCATCCGTCACGACCAGCATCGCGGTGCTCCGCTCCGGCACCGCCTTTCGGGGTTTTCGCACCGGCAATTCCTGCACCCGTCCGGTGTGCAAGGCAATGCAGCGCGCCGCCATCGGACAGTTGCCGCAAGCCGGCTTGCCGCGCGTGCACAGGGTGGCACCCATGTCCATCAAGCCCTGCGTGTAGGCTTCCACGTCCGCTTCCGGCAACAACGCGACTGCGCGCCGCCACAGCAGGTTTTCCACCGCCTTTTCGCCCGGGAAACCCTCCACTCCGAATACCCGGCAAAACACGCGCTTGACATTGCCGTCGAGGATCGCAGCCCGCACACCGTAGGCGAACGCGGCAATCGCCGCAGCGGTGGAGCGGCCGATGCCGGGCAGCGCGGCCAGCAGTACCGGATCATCCGGAAAGCGCCCGCCGTATTCGGCGACCACCAGTTGTGCACAACGGTGCAGATTACGTGCGCGCGAGTAGTAGCCGAGCCCGCTCCAGTGCGCCATCACCTCTTCCGAAGGAGCGGCGGCCAAAGACGAAACATCGGGGAAACGTTCCAGGAAGCGCAGGTAATACGGAATGACCGCGCTCACCTGGGTTTGCTGCAGCATGATCTCGGATAGCCAGATGCGGTACGCATCGCGCGTGTTCTGCCAAGGCAGCGCGTGACGCCCATGGCGCTTCTGCCAAGCGATCACCGCGGCCGAAAACGAGGGATCGAAAAAATCCTGCCCGTCGGCGCCGGCTGGCGGCGCAGGCAGTTGCGCCACGCGTTTCATGATTAGTCGCTAGGCCGCTGCCCTGAATTCGGCGAGCTCGCTGGCTATTGCTTCCTTCAGCGCGCTCTCCAGTGCCAGCAATTCGCGCTGCTGGCCTTCGAGTTCGGCTTGCATCTGCTCCAGCGCTTCGAGCTTGTCTTCCAGGCTGTCGGTTGCCAGATGGATGCGCTCGATCGATTGGCGACGCCGCTTCAACTGCGACTTGTGCTCCCAGATCTGGGCTTCGAGCGGCGCCATCACCACCTTCAGCCAGGCCTCGACATCCCGGTTGGCCTGCAGGAAACTCTGCTTGACCCGCGATGCGATCGATTCGAAGAACTTCGTCATCAGCACCAGCTGCGGCGTCGTCATGATCGCGGCGGCGCCGAATTGCTTGTGATACACGTCCTCAATCAGCTCGATCTCCTTGCGGTACTTGTCGAGCGAAAACGGCATCGGGGACGACAACGCCAGACCGTGTTCGTTGGAGAATTTGCGGTACATCACCGACATCATCGAACCGATCTCTTCGGTCTTCTGGCCCGACAGCGCGAGGTTCTTCTTTATCTGCGTGAAAAAGTCGCGCACCGCCTGCCGCAGGCCGGACGAGAACTTGCTCTTTTCCATTGCGATGCGCGCATTCCGGATATCGTCCTTCAGCACGTCCATTCCGAGACTGGTGAAGACCTCTGTCGACAGCCGCGTAAACACTGCGCGCGTACCCTGCAGCTTCAGCAGGCTTTCGTCGAACTCCTTCTTTTCCAGCTCGACCCGCTTCATCATGTGTTCGATGATGTTGTGGTTCTTGCCGCGCAGGCTGCGCAGTTCGACCAGTTGCTCGACCACGTTGCGCAGGCGCGTCGTCAGCAGCGCCTGACGGACTGCCGCCAGCTCGTCGATGTCGGCCGCCAGCTGTGTCCGGATGATTTCCTGCTTGCCCGGGATCAGTTCGCCGGACAGCGCATTCTCGAGCGCCGGCAAGCGGCTCTTCGCGAGCAGGTCCGGATCGCGGTTGACCTTGCCGACCAGGCCCTTTTGCGCCGATATCGGGAATACGTCGCTTTCGCGCAGGCTCAGGGTTTGCGCGACGCTCGCGACCTGGCCGGCGATCTGGCGCTCGATCTCGTCTTCGCTGCGCAATTCGTCCCACATGCTGTCGATCTTGTTGAGCACCACCATGCGTCCGGGTCCGCCGCCGATGTTGTTGCGCCAGACATCGATATCGCTCTTGGTCACGCCGGTGTCCGCGGCCAGGATGAACAGCACCGCGTGCGCATTCGGAATCAGGTTCAGCGTCAGTTCCGGCTCGGTGCCGATCGCATTCAGGCCCGGGGTATCGATGATGACCAGCCCCTGTTTCAGCAGCGGGTGCGGGAAATTTACGATCGCGTGGCGCCATTGGGATATCTCGACCAGGCCGTCGGCGCCGACCGATAGCGCCGCATCCTCGTCGGATTCGTCGTACAAACCGTAACGCTGCGCTTCCTCCACCGGAACGCGCTTGGTCAGACTGACTTGCTGGAAGGCTTCCAGCATGCCCTCGGCCGACGAGATGTCGAGCGGCAGCACCGTCCATACCTGGCTCTGCTGCTTGTAGTCGCTGGTGGATTGTGCGTCGGCGCGGGTTTCGATCGGCAGCAGGCGTATCGACGGCGGAAAGGTTTCGTCGTACAGCAACTCGGTCGGGCACATCGTGGTGCGGCCGGCCGACGACGGCAGCACGCGCTGTCCGTAGTCGGCAAAGAAGATCGCGTTGATCAGCTCCGATTTGCCG
>CBIHOK010000196.1:0-6610 GCA_966211575.1 uncultured Noviherbaspirillum sp. | reverse complement strand
AACGCGGCTGCGGATTGCGCCGCTCCCAGCCGAAACGTTCGGCGCCGCGCCGGTAGCATTCGCGCAGCGACTTGCTAGACCACGGCTTGTTCTTGTCGGGATCGCGTTCCGCATAGCTCTGCAGGCGCAGTGCGATCGGATCCATGCCCATCTCGTGCGCGAGTTCGTCCAACGCCGATTCCAAGGCGAAACTGCCGCTGGATTCGCCCGGCGCGCGCATGAAGGTGGGGGTGCCGATGTTGAGCGCGGCCAGCCGGTGGCTGGTGCGCTGGTTCGGACATGCGTACAGCATGCGCGTGAGCAGCGCCGACGATTCCAGCCAGTCTTCCTGCAGCGAAGTGGCGGATATCACGTCATGCCGCAGCGCGCTCAGCCGGCCGTCGGCGGCGGCCTGCACCCGTTGCTCGATATGCGGACGGGCGCCCACCGGTCCGAACATTTGCGGCCGTTCCAGCACCAGCTTGACCGGACATCCGGCCTTGCGTGCCGCCATCGCTGCCAGCACCACGTGCGACCAGGTGGAGCCTTTGCAGCCGAAGCCGCCGCCGACGAACGGGCAGATCACGCGCACCTGTTCCGGTGCCAGTCCGAGCGTCTTCGCCACCGTCTTGCGCACGCCGGACACGTACTGGGTGGAGTCGTACAGCGTCAACCCGTCGCCGTCCCAGTCGGCGATCGTCGCATGCGGTTCCATCGGGTTGTGGTGTTCGGTGGCCATCACATAAACCGCGTCGATCTGCGCATCGGCGGTCCGCAGCGCCGCCTGCAGATCGCCGCGGCTGCTGTCGGGTGCCGCATCCTTCGCCTTTTCCGGTTTGTATGCGTGCTGCCTGGCCTGTGCGAAGTCCAGCTTTGGCGCTTCGCTCCGGTAGCGGATGCGAACATGCGCGGCCGCGTCCTGCGCATGTTCCAGCGTGTCGGCCACCACCAGCGCAACCGGCTGGTGGTTGTAGTGCACGCGATCGTCCTGCAGCAGGTTTAGCACCCGGCCTGCAGGCGGCATGCCGGCGCCGGCCTTGCCGCCCTGCGGCAGGCGTGGCGCATTCCGGTGCGTCATCACCAGCAGCACGCCCGGCATGTCGGCGGCCAGCGACGTGTCGATCGCCTCGATCCGGCCGCTGGCGATGCTGCTGGTGATCATCACGCCATGCGCGAGCCGCGGCAGCGCGTGCTCGGCCGCGTAGCGCGCGCTGCCGGTGACCTTGGCGCGGCCATCGGTACGGTCGAGCGGAGTTCCGATGAGTTTCATGTGCGGCCTCCGTTGCTTTGCCGAGCGCTTCCACCCGCGGCGGCGGTTTGCAAGGCGCGCACGATCGCGCGCTTCGCCAGTTCGACCTTGAACGCATTGTCGCGATAGGGCCGGGCGCCGTCGACCGCCAGTGCGGCCGCGTGTTCCAGCAGGGCGGGTTCAAGTCGCTTGCCGAGCAGCGCGTTTTCGCTGGCGACGGCCCGCCAGGGCTTGGGCGCGACGCCGCCGAGCGCGATGCGGGTATTGCGTACCACGCCGTCGCGCAGGTCGAGCGCGGCCGCCACCGACACCAGCGCGAATGCATAGCTGGCGCGGTCGCGCACCTTCAGGTAATGCGAATGGGCGGCGAACGGTGAAGCGGGCAGATCGACCGCGACGATCAGTTCGTCGGGCGCAAGATGGGTCTCGTGCTGCGGCGTATCGCCCGGCAGCCGGTGGAAATCGGTCAGCGCGAGTTGCCGTTCGCCGCGCGGGCCGCGCACTCGCACCGCCGCATCGAGCGCGGCCAGCGCCACGCACATGTCGGACGGATGGACCGCGATGCATTGCTCGCTGCCGCCGAGGATCGCATGCATGCGGTTGATGCCCTGCTGCGCGCCGCAGCCGGAACCCGGCGTTCGCTTGTTGCACTGGGTGAAGCCGGTGTCGTAGAAGTAGTAGCAGCGGGTGCGCTGCATCAGGTTGCCGCCCACCGTCGCCATGTTGCGCAGCTGCGGCGAGGCGCCGTCCAGCAGCGCTTCCGACAGCAGCGGATAGCGCTGCCGGATCAACGGGTGGTTGGCGGCATCGCTGTTGCGCGCCAGCGCACCGATGCGCACGCCGCCGTCGGCCTGCTCGGTGATGTTCGACAGCGCCAGCCGGTTGATGTCGATCAGGTGCAGCGGCCGCTCGACGCCGCCCTTCACCAGGTCCAGCAGGTTGGTGCCGCCGCCGATGAACTTCGCGTCCGGTTGCTGTACCAGGAGCAGCGCATCGTCGATGGTGGCCGGACGTTCGTAGGATACCGAATGCATGTTTCCTCCGCGCGCTCAGGATTGGTCGGCCACCGCGCGGATCGCGGCGACGATGTTCGGGTAGGCGCCGCAGCGGCACAGGTTGCCGCTCATCCGCTCGCGAATCTCGGTTTCGTCCAGCGTTACCCGCGGTGCCTGCAGGTCGGGGGTGACGGCACTGGCGGCGCCGGCCCGCGCTTCGTCCAGCAGCGCCGCCGCCGAGCACAGCTGGCCCGGCGTGCAATAGCCGCACTGGAACGCGTCATGCTCGATGAACGCGGTCTGCAGCGGATGCAATTGTTCGCCGTCGGCCAGGCCTTCGACGGTGGTGATTTCCTTGCCTTCCTGCATGATGGCCAGCGTCAGGCAGGAATTGATGCGGCGGCCGTCGACCAGCACCGTGCAGGCGCCGCACTGGCCGCGGTCGCAGCCTTTCTTGGTGCCGCTCAGGCCGATCACTTCGCGCAGCGTGTCGAGCAGGGTGGTGCGCGGTTCCAGCGACAATTGGTACTGCCTGCCGTTGATGAACAGGTTTACCGGCTGCGCCGGAACGAACGGCGGCATCGCGGGTGGAGATGACATGGGAGTGCTCCTTGCATCTGTCTGGCCACGGGGCAAGGGCAGCGCGCCGGCGGCGAGTAGCACCGATTGCATGAAGCGGCGGCGCGAAGGATGCGACGGGCCTGCAGCCTGGGTGTCGGACGGGGCTGCGGGTTCGCGCTCGCCGGGGCGGGACTGTCCTGGCATGGCCGTCTGGAAAGGGTTCAGCGGGAATCCGGCGCCCGCGGGCGCAACGGATTTTCAGGAGGGTAGGCAGTGCAAATTGAATGCCAGCCGAATAGCGGGGCGCCGAGCCGTCTTGCACATCCGGCCGGGCGCGCCGGCATGGCGATTCTTATACCGGGCAGGTAATTGTTACCGATGAAGTCGCGGCATGGGGAAGAGCGGATGTTTTCGCGTAGAATCGCGTGGAATCGCCGCCGCTGATGCAACAATTGCACCGCCGCCGATTCCAGTCCAACCAACGCAAAGCCAAATGAGCATCAAATCCGACAAATGGATACGCCGCATGGCGCAGGAACAGGGGATGATCGAACCGTTCGAAGCCGGCCAGGTGCGCAGCGTCGACGGTCACAAGATCGTCAGCTACGGCACCTCGTCCTACGGTTACGATATCCGCTGCGCCGACGAATTCAAGATCTTCACCAACATCAACAGCACCATCGTCGATCCGAAGAACTTCGACGAGAAATCGTTCGTCGATTTCAAGGGCGATGTCTGCATCATCCCGCCGAATTCGTTCGCGCTGGCGCGCACCGTCGAATATTTCCGCATTCCGCGCAGCGTGCTGACCATCTGCCTCGGCAAGTCGACTTATGCGCGTTGCGGCATCATCGTCAACGTGACGCCGTTCGAGCCGGAATGGGAAGGCTATGTGACGCTCGAATTCTCCAACACCACGCCGCTGCCGGCGAAGATCTATGCGGGCGAGGGCTGTGCCCAGGTGCTGTTCTTCGAGAGCGACGAAATGTGCGAAACCTCGTACAAGGACCGCGGCGGCAAGTACCAGGGCCAGCACGGCGTCACGTTGCCGAAAACCTGATTTGTCGGTGCCTGCCCGCGCCCGCTTCGGAAGCTGGTGGACGGGCAGCCGCCTGCGGCG
Organism: uncultured Noviherbaspirillum sp.; assembly: GCA_966211575.1. GTDB lineage: Bacteria > Pseudomonadota > Gammaproteobacteria > Burkholderiales > Burkholderiaceae_D > Noviherbaspirillum. The sequence continues at coordinate 2,706 of CBIHOK010000196.1, read as the reverse complement.
TGATCCAGGGTGATCCTTACAGCGTGATCTGCCAGAACCCGACGTCGATCCATTGATCGAACTTGCGTCCCACCTGCGGAAAATGCCCGACCTTTTCGAAACCGCATTTCTCGTGCAGCGCGATGCTGGCCGGATTCGGCAGCGCGATGCAGCCGACCACCGCGTGTATCGATTTCTTCCTTAGCGCCGCCAGCAAGGCCAGGTAGAGCGGCCGCCCGACGCCCGCGCCAACCGCACCCTGGTCCACGTAGACGGTGCTTTCGACGGTGTGATCATAGGCGGCGCGCGAACGCCAGCGCGTCGCATACGCATAGCCCAGCAAGCGTCCATCGCGCTCAGCCACCAGCCATGCATATTCGCCGCCGGTCTTGCGAATGCGTTCCTGCATCTCCGGCATGCTCACCGGTTCCTGCTCGAAGGTGATGATCGTGGTGCGGACGTAATGGTTGTAGATTTCGCAGATCGCCGAAGCGTCGTGGGGGGTGGCGGGGCGGATGATAATGGTCATGATATCGGCGTGGAAAATGTCCGGTTCGATTATCCTACGAGGCCGGTCCGGCCGCACCGGGCAGTCGCCGCTCAGGCCGGTGTCTCGCCCGCACAGCGAAACCCGTTGCCGGGAACCTCATGGAAGTACAGCTTGGTGTTCTCGTGCACCGCTTCGCTCGCCAGCAAACGGTCCACCGGCCACCATTGCAGCTCCGCATGCTGCTCGTCCGGCCGCAGCACGAGTCCCTGGTCCAGCATGGCTTCGCAGGCGATGACCACGTAGTGAGTGCCAAGATCAGGTGTGCCGAAATAATTGTCGTCGTACAGATGGTCGAACACGCCGATCAGGCGTCCCGGCGCGAGGGCGATACCCAGCTCGGCATGCGCGATCCGGATGAACGCATCCCGGCTGCGCTCATTCTTGCGGATGCGGCCGCCCGGCACGAACCACCAGCCCTGTGCCGGGCGGTTGCGGCGGCGGCCGAGCAGCACTTCGCCTTGCGCGTTGCGCAGCACGAGATCGATGGACACCAGCGGCGTGGCGGCGATGATGCGGGAGAAATCGTTGTTGTCGAGTGTCATCGTGTTTTCTTTTCCGGTATGGCGCGGGCGAGTTGTTCAGGCAGGCAGTTGCAGTTCGAAGCGCTGCTCGTTGACTGGTGCGCCCCACTGCGTGCCGGCTTCCTGGTGCACCAGCCGAAAGCCGTGTTTCTGGTACAGATGGCGCGCCGCATGCAAGCCTTCGAAAGTGTCGAGATGGACCCGCCGGTAGCCCCGCCCCCGGCAGAATGCCACCGCTTTTGCAAGCAAGGCGTTGCCGAAGCCGGCGCCACGCAGGCGTTCCGAAACGATGAACCAGCGCAGATGCGCGCTTTCCGTGTGCGCCTGCAGGCCATCTATCGCGACCGACGCTTCCACCCGCCCATCGGCAAGCACCAGCCAGAAGCCGTCCCGGGACGGGTCGTAGCGCTCCAGGAAGCTCGCCAGTTCGCGCGCTACCCGGGCTTCGAAAAACAGGCCGAAGCCGGCACGTTCATGGTAATAGCTGCCATGCAGCTCGGCGATACGGCCGAGCGAACCGGGGAGATAAGCTTCGACGATGGCGGGTTCAGGCATGGGTGGAGGAACAGGATGGAAGGGGTTGAACGGCAATCCGGCGCAAGCGAAGTGTACATATTACACAAGCCGGCGCCGGAGACGCCTGACCTGCCGGAACTATCTCCGGGCGGAATGGACCAATCATGTCCGACATGTCGGATTGAAAAGGAGAGGACATGCAAGCCAGCCAGGTGAAAGAATATTTTCCCGAGATCAAACGGTCGATCGACAACGCGGCGGAGCTGTGCCAGATCACACGTGACGTGCCGGACGACGTGCGCGAGAGCGTGGGCGAACTCGGCCGTCAATCGGACCATGTGCGGCAGGTAGTGGATCAGCCGAGCAGCGAAGAACACATTCGCCAGTCGCTGCTCCGGCTGGAAAAGATGGGTGACCGGGTGCTGGAGGCATGCGAACAGGCAGGCAGTACCGTCAACCGGGATGTTCGCAGCGCAGTGTACGAAGCCCATGAGGCGATTTCGAGCCTGAAGCGCAGGTTGTTGCACTGAGTCTTCGGCAAATCTCAACAGGAGTGCATCATGAACGAACCGAGCGATGCATCGAAGCCCGCGAAGAGCAAGCAATCCGGCAGGCGCAACCGGGGTGCCGGCGGTGGCGACGGCAATCAGGATGAGCAGAAAACCTGGGTCGGCGGCGGGAACGAACCTGTCGATCCGGATGACATCGGATGCGACGGCGAGTTGTTGGGCAGGCAGCACATCACGCGGCCGACCCGGTCCGACGACAACTAACTGCCGGGCGTTACACCATTGTTGCCCGCCGCAGCGCATTGCGCCAACCGCCGGAAAGCACATAGCGCGGAAAGGTAATCCACTGTTCAAGGAAGATGCGCGACACCGCATTGAGCGGTCCGGTAAACGGCTCGGGCGGCACGGCTTCCAGTTTGTGGCCGCGTCCTTGCAACGCAACCGAGATCACCATCGCAGCCAGTCCCGCCAGCGCTCCAAGCCATGAATGCGCGACCAGGGCGACGACGAGACCGACGTTGCCGACGAGGAATATCGGGACGACTACGATATGCAGCAGCAGGTTTGCGCGCGAGCTGTGATAGCGCGGATAGCCTTCCCACTGCCAGCGCAAGAGTTCCGAAGTTTTCAC
>CBIHOK010000195.1:0-6668 GCA_966211575.1 uncultured Noviherbaspirillum sp. | reverse complement strand
GCTGGGACGCTTGTGCCGCATCGAGAAAAAATCGGTGGTGCTGGTCAGCCATGACCTGAACCTGGCGCACGACGTCGCCACCCATGCTCTGCTGCTGATGGGCGAGGGACACTGGCAGGCCGGACCGGCCGACGAGGTGATGTGTGCGCCGTTGCTGAGCCGTTGCCTCGGCTACCCGATCGACATGGTGCGGCACGGCGGCCGTACCCTGTACATCCCCGGACAGGACAAGCAAGATGACTGAAGACATCGATCAACAGCACCGGTTTGCACGCGATGGGCGAAAGCTGGGTGGGGAGACGAACCTTGCCGCCAATGCGCGCACCGTGCTGGTCTCCGCGATCGCGTCCGGCCAGGGAAAAACCACGGTGACTGCCGCGCTGGCGCGCAAGCTGACGCGGCAAGGCTTGCGTGTGAGGATATTCAAGACCGGCCCCGATTTTCTCGATCCGATGATGCTGGAGCGTGCTTGCGGTACACCGGTGCAGTCGCTCGAGCTGTGGCTGGTCGGCCTCGAACGGGGCCGCTGCCTGCTGGCCCTGGCAGCGGCGCAGGCCGATGTGATCCTGATCGACGGCGTGTTGGGCCGGTACGCCGGCGCGCCGTCGTCGGCCGACCTGGCGCGCGCGTTCGGCGTGCCGGTGCTGGCGGTGCTCGATGCCTCGGCGATGGCCCAGACCGCCGCTGCGCTGGTGCTCGGCCTGCGCGATTACGGTCCGGTCGATCTGGCCGGCGTGATCGCGAACCGGGTCAGCGGCGCCGGCCATGCGCGCATGATTGCGGATGCGATGCACGGCGTACCGCTGCTGGCGACGCTGCCGGGCCAGCAGGATGCGCTGCCGGAACGGCATCTCGGCCTGGTGCAGCCGGATGAAGTCGGTGCACTCGATACCCTGCTGGAGCGCTTGGCCGAACAGCTTGTGCTCGACGACGAGGCATGGAATGCGTTGCCCGCCACCCGCTTCGCGCGGGAAGAGATGCCGCCGGTCGCGCCGCTGCTGCGCGGCACGCGTATCGCCATCGCGCGCGATGCCGCCTTCGCCTTCCTGTATCCGGCCAACCTGGATTGTCTACGCGAGCTGGGCGCGGAGCTGGTGTTCTTTTCGCCGCTGGCAAACCGGCCGCTGCCGCAGGCCGATGCCATCTATCTGCCGGGCGGCTATCCCGAGCTGCATGCGCAGACGCTGTCGCGGGCGCACCGCTGGCAAGCCTCGCTACGCGCCGCCCATGCCGCACAAATTCCGATTTTTGCCGAATGCGGTGGCATGATGGCATTGACTGAAAGCCTGACCGATCTCGACGGCAACACCTGGTCGATGGCGGGCCTGCTCGCGGGGCGAGCGCTGATGCAGACGCGCCTGGCTGCGATCGGTTCGCAGTACTGGCGCACGCCGCATGGCGAATTGCGCGGCCATGCATTTCATTACTCGCGGCTGGAGACCGATCTCGCACCGAAAGCGCGTACGAGGCGGCATCCGTCCGGCGATGCCGGCGAGGCAATCTATCGCAACGGCGCGCTGACCGCTTCGTACTTTCATGCGTACTTCCCGTCGTGTCCGCAGGCGGTCGCCGGTTTGTTCCGCCCGGAGACCTGAAATGAGCCATTATCGACGCATCGCCTGCCTCTGCACGGAAGCGGTGGAGACGCTGTACGCGCTCGGCGCGCAGGATGCGATCGCCGGCATCTCCGGCTTCACCACGCGGCCGCCCCGGTCGCGCCGCGAGAAGCCGAAGATCAGCGGCTTTTCGTCGGCCAGGATCGAGCGCATCCTCGCAGTCGAGCCGGACCTGGCGATCGGCTTTTCCAACCTGCAGGCCGACATCTGCCGCGACCTGGCGGCGGCCGGTGTCGAGGTATATCTGTTCAACCAGCGCGACACCGCCGGCATCCTGCGCATGGTGCGCGTGCTCGCGGCGCTGGTCGAGCGGCGTGACGAAGGAGAGCAACTGGTGTCCGCTCTGCAGGCGCACATCGATGCGGTGCGCGCCCGCGCCGCGCAGCGAAACGCGCGCCCGGTCGTGTATTTCGAAGAATGGAACGATCCGCTGATCAGCGGCATCGGCTGGGTGTCGGAACTGATCGATATCGCCGGCGGCGTCGACGCGTTCGCCGAACTCGCCCGCCATCCCGGCGCCCGCGAGCGTATCATCGCCGACCCGGCGGAAGTGGTGCGGCGCATGCCGGACATCATCATCGGTTCCTGGTGCGGCAAGAAGTTCCAGCCCGACGCGCTGTGCCGGCGTCCGGGATGGGATGCGATCCCGGCGGTGAGGCAGGGGATGGTCGCCGAAATCAAGTCGGCCGACATCCTGGCGCCGGGGCCGTCCGCGATCACCGAGGGACTGATGCAGATCGAGGCGCTGATCGCACGCTGGCATCGGCAGCGGGAGCATGCATGAAATTTCCATACCACACACTGATGGTGCAAGGCACCACCTCCGACGCTGGCAAGAGCACCGTGGTCGCCGCGCTGTGCCGGCTGCTGGCAAGGCAGGGTGCGCGGGTGGTGCCGTTCAAGCCGCAGAACATGGCCTTGAACAGCGCAGTGACTGTCGACGGCGGCGAGATCGGCCGCGCCCAGGCGCTGCAGGCGCAAGCCGCCGGCGTGCCGCCGCATACCGACATGAACCCGGTGCTGCTGAAACCATCGAGCGACACCGGCGCGCAAGTGATCATCCACGGCAAGCCGTGCGCGGACATGGATGCGCGCGACTATCATCAATACAAGACGATCGCGATGGAAGCGGTGCTGCAGTCTTACCGCCGCTTGGCCAAAGGCTACGACGCCGTCATCGTCGAAGGCGCCGGCAGTCCCGCCGAAATCAACCTGCGCGAGCGCGACATCGCCAACATGGGTTTTGCCGAAGCGGTCGATTGCCCGGTGATCCTGGTCGCCGACATCGATCGCGGCGGCGTGTTCGCGCACATCGTCGGCACGCTCGCCTGTTTGTCCGACAGCGAACGCAAGCGCATCGTCGGTTTCGTGATCAACCGCTTTCGCGGCGACATCGGCTTGCTGGAGCCCGGGCTGGAATGGCTGGAGCAGCAGACCGGCAAGCCGGTGCTGGCGGTGCTGCCGTATCTGCACGGCCTGTTCCTCGATGCCGAGGACGCGATCCAGCCGACACAGAATCCGCGCGGGCAATTCCGCGTGATCGTTCCGGTCCTGCCGCGCATCAGCAACCATACCGATTTCGACGCGCTGCGTGCCCATCCCGAGATCGATTTGCGCTTCATCGGCCCCGGCCAGCCGATTCCGGCCGCCGACCTGATCATCCTGCCCGGCAGCAAAAATACCCGTGCCGATCTGGCCTGGCTGCTGGAGCAAGGTTGGCGCCCGGCGCTGGCGAAGCACCTGCGCTACGGCGGCAAGCTGATCGGCATCTGCGGCGGCTTCCAGATGCTGGGCACGCGCATTGCCGACCCGTTCGGAATCGAGGGCGATCCCGGCGAATCGCAGGGCCTCGGCCTGCTGGAAATGGATACCGTATTGGGAAAGGAAAAGCGGCTGACGCAAGTCACCGGTACTTGCGCCTTCGCCGATGTCGCGGTGCACGGCTACGAAATTCACATGGGCAATTCGCACGGCCGCGCACTGGCAAACCCGGCCTTTCTGATCGACGGCCGCCCCGAAGGGGCGCGCACGCCGGACGACCAGATTCTGGGCACCTACCTGCACGGCCTGTTCGATACGCCGGACGCGCTGGCGGCGCTGATGCGCTGGGCTGGAATGGAGGGGGCGGCAGGCATCGACATCGCGGCATTGCGCGAGCGCAGCCTCGACCGCATCGCTGACGCGGTGGCACCGCTGCTGCAGGCGTTGGCGGTATGATGAGCGGACTCCTTCATCCACTGCATATTTACCGGAATCCTGCATCATGCTCGCTGACGTGATCGGCTACCTGGCAGCTTCGCTGACCACGCTGGCCTTCGTTCCCCAGGTTGCACAAAGCTATCGCACGCGCGACGTCAGCGGCATCTCGCTGCTGATGTACCTCGCGTTTACGCTCGGCGTCGCGCTTTGGCTCGCCTACGGCCTGATGACCCGGGCCTGGCCTGTCATCATCGCGAACGGCATCACGCTGCTGCTGGCAGCCGGGATCCTGCGCCTGAAGCTGGAAGAGGCCGGCAAGCGGGAAAAGTCGAAAGACGGCGCGGACGCCTGAAGTGTTGCGCGTGACTTCAGGTCCCCTGCGCGCCGAGACGCCGCTGCAGCACGAGCAGCTCACGTTCCAGGCGGAGATTTGCCCTCAAATCCTCGACTACTGTTTTCTGCTCCCTCTCCCGCAGCCGGTTTGGCTTGCAAGCCAAACCGTGGAGCGCGGAGCGGGGTTGGGGAGAGGGCGTTTGCACGGGTGATTGCCTGTGGATGCACCCTCTCCCCCGGCCCCTCTCCCACTCGCGCGGGAGAGGGGAGAATGACGACCGCATAGGCTTGTGTTTGACTCTCGGCCAGGACGAAGTGGGAGCGGGCTGTCGACTGTCGCTGAAGTTACCAACTGCAGAGTAAAAGGGGAGCAGTTACAGGACTGTCGTCCAGGTTGCCGGCTTTCGTGTAAAGGAAGCGCTCAGAACAGAATCTGCTGCCGGCTGGTCAGCGCCGCAAAGTCGTCGCCCATGAAGGGCAGGATGGCGTCCGCTACCGGCTGTAGCTGGCGCGTCAGGTAGTGCTCGTAATCGATGGGCGAGCGTCGGGTTTCCAATGGCTCCGGACCGGCCACCGTCATCACATAGCGGATCCAGCCCTTGTTCTGATACTGCAGCGGCCGCCCCTGCTGCCGGTTGTAGTCGTCGGCATGGCGCGCGGCGCGTACATGCGGCGGCACGTTGCGCTGGTACTCGTCCAGCGGCCGGCGCAGCCGTTTGCGGTACACCAGCAGTTCATCGAGCTCGCCGCCGAGGGTGCGCTCCACATAGTCGCGCACATAATCCCGGTACGCCTCGCCCTTGAAGATGCGCAGGTACAGCTCCTGCTGGAACTGCTGCGCCAGCGGCGTCCAGTCGGTGCGCGCCGACTCCATGCCCCGGAACACGACTTCCTCGCTGCCGTCCGGCTGCACGACCAGTCCGGCGTAGCGCTTCTTGCTGCCCTCGTCGGAGCCGCGGATGGTCGGCATCAGGAAGCGCCGGTAGTGAGTATCGAACTCCAGTTCGAGCGCCGAGTCGAGTCCGAACTTCTCGCGCAGATGCTGCTTCCACCACGCGTTGATGTGCTCCGCCAGCCTGTCGGCGATTGCCATTGCCTGCGTTTCCGTATGCGGCGACTGCAGCCAGACGAAGAGTGAATCGGTGTCGCCGTAGATGACCGGATAGCCCTGGTCCTCAATCAGCGTGCGCGTGCACAGCATGATCTCGTGGCCGCGCAAGGTGATCGACGAAGCAAGACGTGGATCGAAGAAGCGGCAGCCGCCGCCCATCCCGAGCACGCCATAAAACGAGTTCATGATGATCTTCAGTGCCTGCGACAGCGGCCGGTTGCCGTCGCGCTTGGCCGCTTCGCGCGCCTGCCACACTTGCGTGACGATGGCCGGCAGGCAGTGTTTGTCGCGCGAAAAGCGCGCGCCGCGAAAACCCGGCACGGTCGCAGCGTCGGCATCCTCAGCATCGTCAGCATCGCCAACGTTGCGCAAACCCTCCACCAGCCCGACCGGATCGATCAGGAAGGTGCGGATGATAGACGGATACAGGCTCTTGTAATCGAGAACCAGCACCGAGTCGTACAGCCCCGAGCGCGAATCCATCACATAACCGCCGGGGCTGTTCTCGCCCGCCACATCGCCCAGGTTGGGCGCGACATACCCCTGCCGGTGCATCATCGGCATGTACAGGTGCTCGAACGCCGCCACCGAGCCGCCGCTGCGGTCGGCCGGCAGCCCGGTCACGCTCGCGCGCTCCAGCAGGAAGTTCAGCAGATCGGTTTTGGCGAAGATACGCGTCACCAGCTCGCAGTCCTTCAGGTTGTAGCGGGCGAGAGCGGGCTTGTCCTCCTGGAAGCGGCGCTCGATCTCCGCCATGCGATCGTAGGGATTGTCGATCGCCTTGCCATCGCCGAGCAGCGTCTGCGCCACATGCTCCAGGCTGAACGACGAAAAGTTCCAGGTCGCCGACCTCAGTGCTTCGATGCCGTCGATGATCAGCCGGCCCGCCGCCGCCGCGAAGAAATGCTGGTGCCGGCTGTGCTCGCGCCATTCCATCGCGCTGCCGTCGCGCCCGAAGCGCAAGGGCACGCCAAGCTGCTCCGCATGCCGCTGCAGTACGCGCAGGTCGAACTGCACCAGGTTCCAACCGATGATGGCGTCGGGATCGTGCCGCGCCAGCCAGTCGTTCAGCCGCTCCAGCATTTGTGCACGGCTGTCGCAGTACTCCAGGTCGAAGTCGAGCGCCGAATCAGCTACGGTGCCGCTGCTGTTCTGTGGGCCGAGCATATACACCTGACGCTGGCTGCAGCCCTCCAGCGCGATCGAATACAGGTCGCCATGCGCGCTGGTCTCGATATCCAGCGACACCAGTTTCAGGCGCGGACGATAGCCGGGCGCGGGCTTCATCTGGCCGTCGAGCAGCGGACCACCGTCATCGGCCCCCGGCTGGCCGCCGAACCACACCGGCGCGGTAATGAAGCGCTCCATCAGGTAACGCTCCGGCGGCCGCACATCGGCCTCGTAGACAT
>CBIHOK010000194.1:0-6717 GCA_966211575.1 uncultured Noviherbaspirillum sp. | reverse complement strand
GGGAACAGGATCGGCGCCATGATCAGCACGATCGACGACGGTTCCATCACGTTACCGGCCAGCAGCAACAGGACGTTCACCACCAGCAGGAAGGAAATGTGACCGAAACCTGCGTGGATCAGCCAGTTCGCCATCAGCTGCGGGATGTTCTCGTTGGTCATGATGAACGAGAACATGACCGCGTTGGTGATGATGTACAGCAGCATCGCCGACATCGACGCCGAATCCAGCAGTACTTTCCCTACCTGCTTGAGCTTCAGGTCCTTGTACACGAACACCGAGATGATGAATGCATAGACCGCCGACATCGCCGCCGCTTCGGTCGGCGTGAAAATCCCGGTATAGATACCGCCCATCACGATCACGATCAGCAACAGGCCCCAGGCGCTGCGGCGGAACGCGGCAAAGCGTTCTGCCCAGGTAGCCCGCGGCATGCGCGGATAGTTGTTCTTGCGCGCCTTGATCCAGGTCGTCATGCCGAGCAGGAAAGCCAGCATGATGCCGGGAATCACGCCCGCCATGAACAGCTTGCCGACCGAACTGTTGGTCGATACCGCATACATCACCATCACGATCGACGGCGGGATCAGAATGCCGAGCGCGCCCGAAGTGGTGATAATGCCGGCGCCGAATCCCTTCGGATAGCCCTGGCGCACCATGGCCGGCATCATGATCGAGCCGATCGCCACCACCGTCGCCGGCGACGAACCCGACACTGCCGCGAACAAGGCGCAGGCCAGCACGCCGGCAAGGCCGAGGCCGCCATGCCAGTGGCCCACCATCGATGTCGCGAAGTTGATCATGCGCCGCGCCACGCCGCCGTGCGTCAGGAAATTGCCGGCCAGGATGAAGAACGGGATCGCCATGATCTCGAAGTTCTCGATACCGGAAAACAGCTTCAGCGCCACCGATTCGATCGGCACGTTCGTCATCGCGAACAGGAAGGTCAGCACCGTGAGGCCGAGCGCAATCGACACCGGCATGCCCGTCAGCATCAGGGCAATCAACAGAATGAAAATGAATGCGGTGTTCATGCTTGCGCTCCGGCTTGTTCGTCGAGTCCTTCGACGTGTCCATGGTCATGCTTCGGCAGCTCGCCGGTCCTCGTGAACGTCCATGCCACCTGGAGGAAGCGGAAGCACATCAGTGCCGAGCCGAGCGGAACCGCCAGGTAGACGATCCACTTCGGCAGCTCCATCACTTCGGTGACGGTACTGGTCTGGCTCAGTTCATAAACGAATTTCCCGCCCATGTACCCGACCACCCCGGTGAACAGCGCACCGGCCAGCAGGCCGAAAATGATGAACTTGTTGCGCCACGGCGTTTTCAGCTGGTTGATCAGCACGTCGACGCCGACGTGGATGCCGGTACGCACGCCGTAGGCGGCGCCGAATTTCGCCATCCAGACGAACATGTAGATAGTGAGTTCCTGCGCCCAGCTGGTATCAAGGCTGATCAGCCAATCCTGCAGCCCGGGAATCGGCCATCCGGAGGCATAGCGATGCACCACCGCGATAAAGGTAATGATGGTTGCGCCCCCTATCAGGAAAGCAATCAACCATTCCTCCAGGTGATCGAGAAATTTCATGTTGACTCCTTTGCGTTAGCGGAACGCCACCCATTCCACTGCCGCTTTTCTAACTGGATGCGGCTTGCCGGAACCGGTCCGGACAAGCCGCATGAAGGTGCTACACAGGTTTGTCGATCAGAAACCCAGCGCTGCCGATTCCTTGTTGACTGCCTCGATCAGATCCTTGCCGATACGGCCTTCCATCTTCTTCTGCACCGGCTTGAGCGCGGCACGCCATTCGGCCTGCTCCGCCTTGGTCATGGTATGGATGTCGCATTTGCCGGACTTGCGGATGGCTTCCATCGCGTCGTCGTTGTTCTTCTGTGCGATCTCGTTGTTGTACTTGGTCGCTTCCTTCATCGCGCCTTCCAGCTCGGTACGGATATCGGAGGGCAGACCGTCCCAGAACTTCTTGTTGACGATAACAGCGTAGCCCAGATAACCATGGTTGGACAGGGTCACGTTCTTCTGCACTTCGTACATCTTGGAAGTATAGAGGTTGGACGGCGGGTTTTCGGTGCCATCAACCACGCCGGTCTGCAACGCCTGGTAAACCTCCGAGAAGGCCATCGACTGCGGATTGGCGCCGAGCGCGCGCATCTGGGCGTCGAGCACCTTGGACGGCTGGATGCGCATCTTGAGGCCGCGGAAATCGTCCGGGTGGATCAGCGGCTTGTTCGCCGACATCACCTTGAAACCGTTGTCCCAGTAGGCCAGGCCCTCGATGCCCTTGGATTCGAGTTTCTTGAACAGGCTCTTGCCGATCGGACCTTCGGTGACCTTGTACAGCACTTCCTTGCTGGGGAAGATATAGGGCAGGTCGAACAGCTCGAACTGCTTCACGCCCAACGGACCGAACTTGGCCAGCGACGGAGCCAGCATCTGTACCGCGCCAAGTTGCAGCGCTTCCATTTCTTCCTTATCCTTGTACAGCGTGCTGCTCGGGTACACTTCAACCTTGACGCGACCGTGGGTCGCTTTCTCCGCCAGCTCCTTGAAGCGTATGGCTGCCTGGCCCTTCGGGGTGTTCGGCGCGACCACGTGGCTGAACTTGATCACGATCGGGGCTTGGGCAAACGCATTGGCGCTGACGATAGCGGCGGCGGACAGCGCAAAAAGCAGGGTTTTCAGTTTCATCGATGTCTCCATGTGGGTGAAAGAACAAACGGTTTCCTGTTTGTGGCGCTATTGTCTTCATCCGATTACAGGCCGGCAAGTGTGGTTAACCACAATCGGCGGACGGTACCGGGACGAGGGGAACGCTGCCGGACCATAACCAAGATCGCAACAAAATCCCCGAATAGCACGACATGACATTGCAGCAACTACGCCAGCGGATCCGCAGCGGCATCCCGTCCCGTCGCCAGGCCTGGCGCTGGCTGCTGCCGATGCTGCTGATCCTGCTGTTCCTCGCCACCTTGCTGTGGCTGCCCTGGCAGGCACAGCGAATGGAAGCCAATGACCGCCAGGAACAACTGATCGCGGATACCTTGTGGGTCGAGCAGACCATCCGTTTCCAGCTGAGCCGCGACGAGGAAAGCCTGCGTCTGATCGCGGCCGACATTGCCAGCGGCCACCTGCAGCAACAGCGTTTGCGCAATCGCATTGCGGCACTGGACCGCAACAACGGCGAGATCAGCCGGATCGTCTGGTTCGACGCCAGCGGCAACAGCCTGCTGTCGACCGATGACGAGCAATGGACCATCGCCGACCTGTCCCGCGACTCCCAGGAAACCGCGCTGCGCTCGCAGGAATCCAAAACCCCGCTCTATAGTGAACCCGCGCCGGCGGCCGGCCGCACCGGCCCGGCTCAGTTCGACTACCATGTTCCGCTATACAACAGCCATGGCTATTCCGGCATGCTGGTCGCCACCTACTCGATTCCCAGCATCCTGGACGAACTGGTGCCGTGGTGGTTCGCTCAGGAAAACGAAATCAGCCTGGCCGATCATGACGACCACATACTGTATACGCGCGCCGGCGGCGGTGCCGGGCGCGGCGTGTACACGCATAATCGCGCGCTCGACCTGCCCGGCCTGACACTGACGCTGCATACGAACAGCGTCAAAGGCGCGCCGCGGCTGCTTCCGAGCCTGCTGGTCGCGTCGGTCATCGCGCTTTCGCTGGGCCTGCTGTGGAGCTTGTGGGCGCTGTGGCGCGACATCACCCGGCGCCTTGCTGCGGAAGGCGCATTGCGCGAACAGGTCACGTTCCGCTCGGCGATGGAAAACTCGTTGCTGACCGGCCTGCGCGCACGCGATCTCGAAGGCCGCATCACTTATGTCAATCCGGCGTTCTGCCACATGGTGGGAATCCCGGCCGAAGACCTGGTCGGGCGGACGCCGCCGATGCCTTACTGGGCGCCGGAAGCAATGAACGAATATCAGCAACGCTTCACGCAGGTGCTGGCAGGAAGCGTGACGCCGCAATTCGAGACCATCTTCCTGCGCGCCAACGGAGACCGCTTCCCGGTGCTGGTGTTCGAATCGCCGCTGGTCGACAACGCCGGGCGCCAGACCGGCTGGATGGGTTCCATCCTCGACATCTCCGACCGCAAGAAGATCGAGGACCTGAACCGGCAGCAGGAAGAAAAGCTGCAGGCGAGCGCACGCCTTGCCACCATGGGAGAGATCGCCTCGACGCTGGCCCACGAACTGAACCAGCCGCTGGCGGCAATCTCCAGCTACACCACCGGCGCGCTCAACCTGCTCAACCGCAACTCGGCGCCGGCCGCTCCCGATCTCGACCTGTTGCGGCCGGCGCTGGAAAAGGCGAGCAACCAGGCGCAGCGCGCCGGACACATCATCCGCAGCGTCCATACTTTCGTGAAGCGGAGTGAACCGAGCCGGCAACGGCTGCAGATACGGGAGCTGATCGACAGCGTCATACCGCTGATCGAACTCCAGGCGCGCCAGTTCTTCGTCGTCACCCAGATCCGGGTGGAGCCGAATCTGCCGGCGGTGCTGGCCGATCGCGTGATGCTGGAACAGGTGCTGCTCAACCTGACTCGCAACGGGATCGAAGCAATGCAGGACATCGCCCCCGAACGGCGTATCCTGCGCATCGTCGCCGCACGCGACCGAGAGTCGCCGCAGCAGCAGAACATCGCGATATCGGTGATCGACCAGGGCCACGGCATCCCGGCCGAAGTTGCCGAACGCCTGTTTTCGCCATTCTTTTCCACCAAGGCCGAAGGCATGGGAATGGGTCTGAACATCTGTCGCACCACGGTAGAGTTCCACGGCGGGACCCTGGTACACGCCGACAACCCAGGGGGCGGCACGATTTTCCGGTTTTCGCTGCCGACCCTGGTGGGAAATCCGGCCAATTCGGCGATAATCGGCGAAAAATGATGCGGGACCGAAAGCAACCGCACGATAATTGTCCGGATACGGCGCGCATTCCGGGATATTGGGGAGACTGAATGCTGCATATAGTCGATGACGAAGAAGTAATTCGCGATTCGCTGACCTGGCTTGCGCGCTCGCGCTCCATCAACGCCACCGCCTACGACAGCGGCGCGTCTTTCCTCGCCGCGCTCGACAGCGCCACCGATTTCGATCCGCTCGGCGACTGCCTGCTGCTCGACGTGCGGATGCCCGACATCAGCGGCGCGGCGCTGTTCGATACGCTGACCACGCGCGCCCTCACGCAACGCCTGCCGGTGATCTTCCTGACCGGCCATGGCGACGTACCGATGGCGGTCGACACTCTCAAGCGCGGCGCGTTCGACTTTTTCGAGAAACCGTTCAACGACAACAAGCTGATGGACCGGGTCGAAGAAGCGCTGACCGCTTCACGCGCAGCCGGCATGCTGGCGGTGGTGCAGGGCCGGCTTGCCAGCCTGTCGTCGCGCGAACGGGAAGTGCTCGACCTGATTCTGGCCGGGAAGATGAACAAGGTGATCGCCGACGAACTGGGAATCAGCATGCGCACCGTGGAAGTGCACCGTGCCCACATCTTCGACAAGATGAACGTAAAGACCGCGGTCGAGCTGGCCCGCCTGCTGAAGTAACACTATATCTTGCCGGCGACGGACAGCGGGAGCGCGGCGGCGCGAGCGCAAAACGGCGAACCCCGGTAACATCTCGGGTTTGCATTTTCCGGGTTTGCATTTTCCGGGTTTGCGTTTTCGCCCCGCACCTGTCTTCTCCCGCACTCCCATGTCAGTCGCCGCCATCCTGTTCCCCGATTTTTCGCTGATCCTGCTCGGCTTCCTGCTGAAGCGCTTCACCGATTGGGGCATTCAATTCTGGAGCGGACTGGAACGGCTGATCTATTACATCCTGTTCCCTGCCCTGCTGTTCTATTCGACCGCGCATACCACTTTCGATTTTGCCAATACCGGCAAGATGCTGCAGGTGGCGCTGGCGGGTCTCGGTGCCGGCATCGGGCTGGGCTGGCTCGCCAAGCCGCTGTTCCGGGTAGGGCCGATGATTTTCGAATCGGGCGTGCAGACCGCATTCCGCTTCAATTCCTATATTGCGCTGGCAATCGCCTCGCGCCTGGGCGGCGTCGAGGGTACCTCGCTGATGGCCCTGCTGATCGGTTGCGCCGTCCCGATCTGCAACGCGGCGGCGGTACACGCGCTGGTGCACAAGAACGGCGGCCTGCTGCTGGAACTGCTGAAGAATCCGCTGCTGGTGGCCACTGCCTGCGGCATGGCATTCAACCTGCTCGGCCTGCATATTCCCGAAGTGATCGGCGCCACCCTGTCGCGCATGGCCAATGCATCGATTGCGATCGGCCTGATGACGGTAGGAGCCGGGCTGCAGCTATCGGGCTTGCGCGAAGGCAAGGGGATCGCCGCCTATTTCATCGGCGTCAAGCTGCTCGCGCTTCCCACGGTCGGCTACCTGCTGGCGCGCTGGGCCGGCCTGCCGCCGCTGCAATTGCAGATTGCCGTCACCTTCTGCGCACTGCCGACCGCGTCCAGCGCCTACGTGCTCGCCGCGCGCATGGGCGGCAACGGCCCGTTTGTCGCATTCCTGATCTCCGCCGGCACCGTGCTGTCGGTGTTGACCTTGCCGATCTGGTTGGGGCTGACGGTCTAAGAACCGATCCCAGTAGGAAACGGCCCCGCGGTGGGTGCAAAAAGGCGCGCTGGCAAGGCGCGAGGATGCCGCATAGTGATCTATGCAAAGACG
>CBIHOK010000193.1:0-6722 GCA_966211575.1 uncultured Noviherbaspirillum sp. | reverse complement strand
GCGAGCAGTGCAACACCCGCGACAGCCAGCATGCGACGTAGGATCGAAGAAATCATTAGTTATCTCCTGTTGGTTGATTATCAGTCAAGGCGATTGCCCCTGAATGTGTTCCGACATTCGGGCGACGACGCTGCTTGCGCGGGACGCAGTCTCCCAGTGCCGAGGACAGCAGCCTTTCCGAGCGTAACGCAATATTCCAGCACTTGCAGCCACGTCCCGGCAAAGCCCCTCCGGCCATTGTATTAGCAGATGCCGTGCCAGCGCCATCGCAAGAAGCAAGTATTTGAAATGCAAGGACTTTTTTTATCCCCGCCACGAAGTGCACTGTGGAAATGGATGGGAATCCGCACATGTAGCAGAGCGTGTTCCGGGAACCGTGTCTTGCAAAAAGAGCAGCGGATCCGGGCGGAGGTTCGAGGGAATGAGGCGGGGATGGAACCGGCAGCGCCGGCCCCGCCGTTCAGATTGCCAGGTACTGGTGGCGCAGGTCGGCGTTCTCGATCACTTCCCTGGCGCTGCCGTCGAACACGACTTCGCCCATGTCGAGGATGATCGCGCGGTCCGACAGATGCAGCGCCGCGATCGCGTTCTGCTCGACGATGATCGTGGTGAACCCGAGTTTCTTCACTTCCTCCAGGATGCGTTCGATTTCCTGCACGATGACCGGAGCCAGCCCTTCGTAAGGTTCGTCCAGCAACAGCAGCTTGACGTCGCGCGCCAGCGCCCGCGCTACCGCCAGCATCTGCTGCTCGCCGCCGGACATCGTGACCGCTTCCTGCCGCCGCCGCTCGGCCAGCCGCGGGAAATGCTCGTACAGGCGCTCGATCGACCAGCCGACCGGCTCCTCGATCTGCGCCAGTTGCAGGTTTTCCTCCACTGTCAGGCCCGGAATGATGCGCCGGTCTTCCGGTACCAGGCCGACGCCGTTGCGCGCCGCCTGATAGGAGTTCATCTTGTGCAAGGGCTTGCCGGCGAGCCAGATCTCGCCCTGCTTCAACTGTGGATCCGGCACCCGGGCGATGGTGCGCAGCGTCGAAGTCTTGCCGGCGCCGTTACGCCCCAGCAGCGCCACGATCTCGCCTTCGTTGATCTGGAAACCCACGCCCTGCACGATATAGCTTTCGCCGTAATACGCATGCAGGTTGCTGCAGGAAAAATAGGGTTTCACGGCCGCGTCCGCGCCTTGCTGCGCCTGCTCCGCCACCAGCGTTGCCGTCATAGATGTGCCCCTCCCAGGTAAGCTTCCTTCACGCGCGGATCGACCTTGATCTCGGCCGGATCGCCTTCCGCGATCACGGTGCCCTGCGCCAGCACGCTAATGCGGTCGGCCAGCGAAAACACCACGTGCATGTCGTGTTCGATGATGATCTTGGTGACCTTGCCGCCGCCGATGCGCTGCAGCAGTTCGATCGTATTGTTGGTGTCGGCGCGCGACATCCCGGCGGTCGGTTCGTCCAGCAGCAACAGCTTGGGATCCTGCACCAGGCACATCGCCAGTTCCAGCCGGCGCTTGTCGCCGCGCGACAGGCTGCTGGCGATCATGTCCTTTTTCGCGATCAGGCCGACGTCTTCCAGCATGTGCTCGGCCTTCTCGCGCACTGCCGCCTGGCCGTCGGTGCGAGCCCACAGGTTCACCGCGAACGCCCCGTCGCGGCGCGCGAAGGTCGGGATCATCACGTTGTCGAGCAGCGTCAGGTCGCCGAAGATTTCCGGCGTCTGGAATACGCGCACCACCCCGACCTGGTTGATTTCATGCGGCGCGCGTCCGATCAGCGAGTGGCCGTCGAACATCACCGAACCGACGTCCGGCGTCAGCCGGCCGACGAAGCAGTTCAGCAGAGTCGACTTGCCGGCGCCGTTGGGCCCGATGATCGCATGCACGCTGCCGCGCTGGACCGTCAGGTTGACGTCGTTGAGCGCGCGCAGGCCGCCGAAGCTCTTGTTTACGTTCCGTACCTGGAGAATCGTCATTTCGCATACCTCCGTTCCACCGGCTGCACCGGCGCCGCGCGCCGGGAAAGCGCTGCCGCGATCCGCCGTATGCCCTCCATCAGGCCGCCCGGCAGGAAGATCACGATCAGCATGAACAGCACGCCGAGCGTCAGTTCCCAGCCCTCGCCGACGAACAGGCCGCTGACTGCCACCGCGATCTTTTCGAGCGTATCCGGCAGGATGCCGAAGAAGTGGTGCAGGGTCTGACTGTTGAAAGAGGAGAAAATGTTTTCGAAGTACTTGATCAGAATCGCGCCCAGCACCGGCCCGACCATGGTGCCGACGCCGCCGAGGATGGTCATCAGCACCACTTCGCCGGAGGCGGTCCATTGCATCCGCTCGGCGCCGGCCAGCGGGTCGGTCACCACCAGCAGCGCGCCGGCCAGCCCCGCGAACAGGCCCGAGATCACGAAGGCAGCCAGCGCATACGGCCGGGTGTGCACACCCGCATACTTGAGCCGGTTCTGGTTCGACTTGATCGCCTGCAGCATCATACCGAACGGCGAACGGGTAATGCGCAGTGCGACGTAGAATGCGATGATCAGTATCACCGCGCAGAAGTAGAAGCCGTTGTAGCCGAACATCTGCAAACCGAACAGGTTGACGTCCGGTATGCCCGGGCCGGCCTGCACGAACAGGCGGTCGAGGATGCGCGGATCGTTGCGCGCCAGCTGCAGCCCGGTTTCCCCGTTGGTGATCGGCGTCAGCACCGAGTACGCGAGGTTGTAGCACATCTGTGCGAATGCCAGCGTCAGGATCGAGAAATAGATGCCGGAGCGGCGCAGGCTGACATAGCCGATCAGCAGCGCGAACACGCCGGCCGCCAGCGTGCCGAACAGTACCGCCGGGATCGCGTTCATGCTGAGCAGCTTGAAGCTCCACACCGCGGTATACGAGCCGACCCCGAGGAAGGCTGCATGGCCGAACGACAGGTAGCCGGTGAGCCCGAACAGGATGTTGAAGCCGATCGCGAAGATGCCGTAGATGGCGAACTTCTGCAGCAGGTCGGGATAGCCGGCGCCGACCAGCTTCATCCACAGCGGCATGGTCAGCACCGCGGCGCAGAAACCGAGGAACAGCAGGCGATCCTGGCGTAGGGAAATGGTCTTGATCATGCTATTCCTCCATGACGCCTTTGCGTCCCATCAGGCCGCGCGGCCGAACCAGCAGGATGACCACCGCGACAAGGTAAATGATGATCTGGTCGATGCCGGGAACGATGCTCTTGATCTCGTTCATCGACGCAAACGACTGCAATATGCCGAGCAGGAAGCCGGCGAACACCGCCCCGGGCAGCGAGCCCATGCCGCCCACCACCACCACCACGAACGACAGCACCAGGAAGTCCATTCCCATGTGATAGTCAGGGGGAAGAATCGGCGTGTACATGGTGCCGGCCAGCCCCGCGACGATCACCGCGATGCCGAACACGATGGTGAAGCGGCGCTCGATGTTGATGCCGAGCAGGCCCACCGTTTCGCGGTCGCGCATGCCGGCGCGCACCACCATGCCGAAGGTGGTGAACTGGATGAACGCGAACACGATGGCGATCACCCCCGCCGAGAACAGGAAGTAGACCAGGCGCCACCACGGATAGGTGATGGCGCCCGCATGCCCGATCCAGGCGCCGATATCGGCGCTGCCGGCCACGATCGGCGGTGCCGGGGTCGGAATCGGATTGGCGCCGAAATAGGCTTTCACGATTTCCTGCAGCACGATCGCCAGGCCGAAGGTCACCAGGATCTGGTCGGCGTGCGGGCGCCGGTAGAAATGGCGGATCAGGCCGCGCTCCAGCGCCACTCCGATGAGCAGCATGATCGGGATCGCGATCAGGATCGACAGCGGCACCGAGTAGTCGATCAGCTTCTGGCCGGTATCGCCCAGCCACAGCTTCAGGTAAGGCACGTCCTTGTAGGCGACGAAAAAGGTCACGCTGTCGTCGCGCATGTGCTTGGAGATGGTCATCAGCTTCTGCAGCGTGACCGCGCAGAACGCGCCCAGCATGAACAGCGCGCCGTGCGCAAAATTGACCACGCCGAGCGTGCCGAAAATGAGCGTCAGACCAAGGGCGATCAGCGCATAGGCGCCGCCCTTGTCCAACCCGTTCAGAAATTGAAGGATTATTGCATCCATGAGTCCTGGCTCCGTGGCCGGCAAGCGTCCGAGAATCCGTTCCTTGAAAATGCCGGCCGCCCCAGGCGCCGGGCCGGCCAGCGGAAACGGCGTGCCGCCCCTGTGCCGGGCCGGCCAGCCGCCTCGGGGAAATGCCGGTCAGGCCTTGTACGGCCCGAGATTGCCGCCGAACATCTTTGCCGAATATTCAACCTGGGAGCGCGGCACCACCTGCGCCACGTCCAGCAAGTCGAACTTGTTGCGAGGCTTTTCCTTGCCGCGCACCACCAGCACATCCTTGAAGCACTGATGATCGTCGGCACGGTATTCGGTCGGCCCGTTGCCCATGCCGTCGAACTTGAAGCCTTCCAGCTTCTTGATCACCTCGGGCGGATAGAAGGTGCCGGCCATCTCGCACGCGTTGGCATACAACAGCGTCTGCACATAGCAGGTATGCGCAGCCTGCGACGGTGGCGTGCCGTACTCGGCACCGAACGACTTGGCGAACGCCATCGTGGCCGGATCGGTCAGCTTCCAGTCCCAGTTGGCGGTGCCGAAGATACCCTTGATCGCGTCGCCGGCACCCTGTGCCATCAGTTCGGAGAACAGCGGCACCACGATCTCGAACTTCTTGCCGTTGACCATCTTGTCGCGCAGGCCGAACTGCACTGCCTGCGTGATCGAGTTGATCATGTCCTTGCCGTAGTGATTGAGAACCAGCACATCGGCGCCCGAATTCAGCACCGGCGTGATGTACTGCGAGAAGTCGCCGGCGCCAAGCGGGGTGCGTACCGCCTTCACCGTCTGCCAGCCTTCCTTCTCGGTGAACTGCTTCATCGATTCTTCCTGGGTCCAGCCCCAGGTATAGTCGGCGGTCAGGTGGTAGGCGCGGCGCTCCTTGCCGTATTCCTTTGCCAGCACCGGCGCCAGCGCCGCGCCGGACATGTAGGCGTCGAAGAAGTGGCGGAAGCCGTAGCGCCGGCGGTCCTTGCCGGTAGTGTCATTGGAATGGGACAAGCCGCACATGTAGATCACGCCCATTTCCTGCGCCAGCGACTGGATCGCGACCGCGACCGCCGACGAAGAGCAGCCGCTGTACATGATCACACCGTCCTTCTCGATCATGCGCTTGGCTGCCGCCCGCGCCGCATCCGACTTGGTCTGGGTGTCGCCGGTCACGTACTCGACCTTCTTGCCGAGTACGCCGTTGCCTTTCAGCGAAGACGGCTTCATCGTATGCAGCATGCCGCCGTCGCCTTCTCCGTTCAGGTGCTTGACCGCGAGCTTGAATGCCCGCAGTTCGTCATTGCCCTCGTCCGCATACGGTCCGGTCAGCGGCACGGTGAAACCGAATTTCACGGTCTTTGACTTGCTCGGGTCATTGCGGAAATCCTCGGCCCAGGCATTGCGGACAAAGAAGGAAGGCGCGGCAATGCCGGCCCCGGCGGCGGTCATGCTCTTCAGTACTTTGCGGCGAACGTTATCGTTCATCATGTCTCCCCAATCTGGTTGGTTGCTTGGTAACGCGGCGGCCGTGGAGGCCAACAAGTGCTGCCTTTCGAATGCGCGTTCATTCGCCAGCGAAGCGTCCCATGAATCTGTCAATGCATCAATAAGTCATTGACAGGAAAAGACATTCTTGTAAATATCAACACCGCATCACAGTGAATTCTGTAAAAAATTGACATTGCGGCGCAACATCCGCAGCCTTCCATGACCCGTACCCTGATCGGCTTCAAGATTCGCGACAAGCGCAAGGCACGCGGCATGTCGCAAGCGACGCTGGCCGCGGCGCTCGGCATCTCCGCTTCCTACCTGAACCTGATCGAGAGCAACAAGCGCAATATCGGCGGCCGCCTGCTCAAGCAGATCGCCGATACGCTGGATACCACGCTGGATGAGTTCGACGGCGCCGCCGAGCGCCGGCTGGTAAGCGCGCTGCGCGAACTGAGCGGCGAGCCGCTGCTCGGCGCGTTGCATCCCGATCCGGCCAGCGCAGCCGATTTCGCCGCCCAGCATCCCCGCTGGGCGCAAGCGCTGGTGAATCTGCAGCGCGCCTGGCTGGATCGCGGCGAAACGGTCGCCGCGCTGTCGGACCGGCTGAACCAGGACCCGTTCCTGGGCGAGGCGGTGCATACCATGCTGAGCAACGTGGCGGCGATCCGCTCGGCGGCCGAGATCCTGGAAAACATCGACGAGCTGGAGCCGGCTCAAACCCGGCGCTTCCTGGCGATCGTCGGCACCGAAAGCGCCCGCCTGGCCGATGTGGCGCAGGCGCTGGCGGCATTCTTCGACAAGGCGCACACGTCGACCCGGTCGGTCACGCCGGTCGACGAGGTCGACGACTTCATTCTCGAACACGAAGACTATTTCCCGGAACTGGAAGAGGCCGCCGAAGCACTGCGCAACGTTGCCGGAATCGGCGTCGCGCACGTCGAAAGCGCGCTGGTCGACTATCTGGAACGCTGCCATCGGGTCCGCATCGTGCTGGTGCCGACGCTGGCGCCGGCCGCTGCCGCCGCAAGCGCCGCAGACACGCTGCAATTGCTCGATACAATGCCGCAGCCGGCCCGCCGCTTCGAACTCGCGCGCAAGGCCGCCGAGCTGGCTTACGGGGA
>CBIHOK010000192.1:0-6769 GCA_966211575.1 uncultured Noviherbaspirillum sp. | reverse complement strand
CGTCGCAGAAGTTGTAGCCCATGTCGAGCACGCGGCCGACGTCGCGCACCGCGCCCTTCGCCGCCATGGTGCCGAAGGTGGCGATCTGCGATACCGCGTCGCGGCCGTAGCGCTCCTTCACGTACTGGATCACGCGGTCGCGGTTTTCCTGGCAAAAGTCGATGTCGAAGTCGGGCATCGATACCCGTTCCGGGTTCAGGAAGCGTTCGAACAGCAGGTTGTATTCGAGCGGATCGAGGTCGGTGATCTTGAGCGCATAGGCGACTAGCGAACCGGCGCCGGAGCCTCGCCCCGGTCCGACCGGCACGCCATTGTTCTTGCCCCACTGGATGAAGTCGGCCACGATCAGGAAGTAGCCGGGGAAACCCATCTTGATGATGGTATCGGTCTCGAACTTCAACCGCTCCTCGTAGCGTGCCCGCTGCTGTTCGCGCTGCGCGTCGTCCGGGTAGAGCTGGCGCAGCCGCTCCTCCAGGCCCGACACCGCCTGCTGCACCAGGAAATCGTCGAGCGACATGCCGTCCGGGGTCGGGAACAGCGGCAGCTTGGGCTTGCCGAGTTCCAGTTGCAGGTTGCAGCGCTTGGCGATTTCGACAGCGTTCTGCAGCGCGGCCGGCATGTCGGCGAACAGTTCCGCCATCTCCGCCTGCGTCTTGAAGCACTGCTGTTCATTGAAGCGCTTGCTGCGACGCGGATTGGCGAGTATCTCGCCCTCGGCGATACAGGTGCGTGCCTCGTGCGCGGTAAATTCGTCGACGGTCAGGAACTGGATCGGATGGGTCGCGACCACCGGCAATTTCAGTTTTGCCGCCAGGGCCGCCGCTTGCCGGATGTGGCCCTCCATGTTCGGTTGCCCGTAACGCTGCACCTCGATGTAGAAGCTGCCGGGGAAGGCCCGCGCCCAGCGCTCCGCGAACCGCTCGGCAGCCGCGATATTGCCATTGTCGATGGCGCAACCAATATCGCCGGTGTGCGCGCCGGACAGCGCGATCAGGCCGCTGGCCGCGCCGTTCTCCAACCACTCGGGTCGGATTTCGGCGCGCCCCCGATGGACGTTGGTCAGCCAGGCCTTGGATAGCAATTCACATAGTTGCAGGTAACCTTCGCGATTCTTTACCAGCAGCAGCAGGCGCGACGGCTTGTCGCGGTCGTCATCGTTGGTGATCCAGGCATCGCAACCGGCGATCGGCTTGATGCCCTTGCCGCGCGCTGCCTTGTAGAACTTGACCATGCCGAACAGGTTGGCCAGGTCGGTGATCGCCAGTGCCGGCTGGCCGTCGCCGGCAGCCGCCTTGACGGCGTCGTCGATACGTACCAGGCCGTCGACGATCGAATATTCGGAATGGAGGCGGAGATGGATGAATTGCGGGGAAGTCATCGCGCTATTTTAACCCGGAGGGCTGCTGCCGGATGGCAACAGACCTGGCATTCGGCGACAATTGTTCCCGTGTACAGTCCAGCCTGTCCCCGTGCCCCTTATAATGGCGCCCATTCAATCACTTTTCCGGCGAAAACAGCTCTAAAACGCCCTTCAAGAAATGACGATACTCGTAACCGGCGGTGCCGGTTTCATCGGTGCCAACTTCGTGCTCGACTGGCTGCAGAACAACGATGAAACCGTAGTCAACCTGGACAAGCTTACCTACGCAGGCAACCTGGAGAACCTCGCTTCGCTGGAAGGCAATCCCCTGCATTGCTTCGTACATGGGGACATAGGGGATTCCGCCCTGGTCGGCAGCCTGCTGGCCCAACACCGGCCGCGCGCGATAGTCAATTTTGCCGCTGAAAGCCATGTCGACCGTTCCATCCACGGCCCGGAAGATTTCATACAAACCAATATCGTCGGCACCTTTCACTTGCTGGAAGCGGTGCGCGAATATTGGGGGAACCTGGACCAGGACGCGCGCCCTGCATTCCGCCTGCTGCACGTCTCCACCGACGAAGTCTACGGATCGCTAGCCGGCGATGCCCCGGCCTTCACCGAGAGCCACCGCTACGAACCGAACAGCCCTTATTCGGCCAGCAAGGCGGCGTCCGATCACCTGGTGCGCGCCTACCACCATACCTACGGCTTGCCCGTGCTGACCACCAATTGCTCGAACAACTATGGTCCGTTCCATTTTCCGGAGAAGCTGATTCCGCTGGTCATCCACAATGCATTGGCCGGCAAGGCGCTGCCGATCTATGGCGACGGCGCCCAGGTACGCGACTGGCTGTACGTGCGCGACCATTGCAGCGCGATCCGGCGCGTGCTGGAAGCCGGAACACCCGGAGAGACCTACAATGTCGGCGGCTGCAACGAGAAAACCAACCTCGACGTGGTGCGCACCCTGTGCGCGATCCTCGACCATGAACGCCCGCGCGCCGACGGCCTATCCTATTCGTCGCAGATTACGTTTGTCGCCGACCGGCCCGGCCATGACCGGCGCTATGCGATCGACGCCGGCAAGATCGAACGCGAGCTCGGCTGGCGACCAGCCGAAACTTTCAATACCGGCATCGGCAAGACGGTACGCTGGTATCTGGAAAACCAGCAGTGGGTGCAGAACGTCACCAGTGGCAGCTATCGCGACTGGGTCGAGAAGCAGTACGCCGCATGAAGATTCTCCTGCTGGGCAAGAATGGCCAGGTAGGCTGGGAGCTGCAGCGCGCGCTGGCGGCGCTCGGCGAGCTGCATGCTTGCGGACGACAGGAAGCCGACCTGGAAGACATCGAGCGCGTCTGCGAGATGGTGCAGCGGCTTCGGCCGCAAGTCATCGTCAACGCATCCGCCTACACCCTGGTCGACAAAGCGGAGTCCGAGCCGGAAAAGGCGCATGCGATCAACGCACATGCGGTGGGCCGATTGGGATTGCAGGCCGAGCGTATCGGCGCCTGGCTGGTCCACTATTCGACCGATTACGTTTTCGATGGCAGCAAGCCGGCGCCATACAGCGAAAGCGATCCGACCGGGCCATTGTCAACCTACGGCAGGACCAAGCTGGAAGGGGAACAACAGCTGCGCGCCGCGCTCGCGCGCCACCTGATCTTCCGCACATCCTGGGTATTTGCGGCGCGCGGCAACAACTTCGCGAAAACCATGCTGCGTCTTGCACGCGAGCGGGACACCTTGTCGGTGGTGGCGGACCAGCACGGCGCACCTACTTCGGCCGAACTGATCGCCGACGTGACGGCGCTCGTACTTTACCGCGCGCTTCATACCGCCGACGGCAGCCGGCTGGCCGGCACCTATCATCTGGCGGCATCTGGCGCGACCAGCTGGCATGGCTATGCGCAATTCGTGCTGTCGCTCGTCCGCGACAAGGGCATCAACCTGAAAGTGCAACCGGAACAGGTGCGGCCGATCGCGACCGAAGACTATCCGACGCCTGCGGCCCGGCCCCGGAATTCCCGGCTGGATACGAGCCGCCTGGAACAAACCTTTCAACTGCATTTGCCGGACTGGCGCCATCACGTCCGCCGAATGATCGAGGAACTGGCGCCGCAGGAGAATCCATGAATCGCAAAGGTATCATCCTGGCCGGTGGCGCCGGGACCCGTCTGCACCCGGCCACCTTGTCGATTTCCAAGCAACTGCTGCCGGTTTTCGACAAGCCGATGATCTATTATCCGCTCAGCACCTTGATGCTGGCCGGCATCCGCGACATCCTGATCATCTCGACGCCGCAGGATACGCCACGCTTCGAGCAGCTACTGGGAAACGGCCAGCAATGGGGGCTCAAGTTGAGCTACGCGGTGCAGCCTTCTCCCGACGGGTTGGCCCAGGCATTCCTGGTTGGTGAATCGTTTCTCGGGAACGCTCCCTGCGCGCTCGTTCTGGGGGACAATATTTTTCATGGCCACGACTTCCAGCAACTGCTTGCGAACGCGGCGCGGCGCGAGCAGGGCGCAAGCGTGTTCGCGTACCA
The DNA here is from genome assembly GCA_966211575.1 of uncultured Noviherbaspirillum sp. Taxonomy (GTDB): domain Bacteria; phylum Pseudomonadota; class Gammaproteobacteria; order Burkholderiales; family Burkholderiaceae_D; genus Noviherbaspirillum. The sequence continues at coordinate 2,861 of CBIHOK010000192.1, read as the reverse complement.
TGTGCTCGATCCGGAGCGTTACGGAGTTGTCGAGTTCGACGGTGCCGGCAAGACCATCAGCCTGGAAGAAAAACCGGCATCGCCGAAATCCAGCTATGCGGTGACCGGCCTGTATTTCTATGACGAGCAGGTTGTTGAGCTTGCGAAGAACCTGAAACCCTCTGCACGGGGAGAACTGGAAATCACCGATCTCAACCGGCTTTATCTGGAAAAAGGACAGCTCGACGTGGAAATCATGGGACGCGGCTATGCTTGGCTGGATACCGGCACTCACGAGTCGCTGCTTGAAGCCAGCCAGTTCATCGCCACGCTCGAAACCCGCCAGGGCCTGAAGGTAGCCTGTCCCGAGGAAATCTCTTTTCGCAACGGCTGGATCGATGCCGGGCAACTGGCCAAGCTGGCGCAACCGCTGGCGAAAAATGGCTATGGGCGCTATCTGCTGCGCCTCCTGGACGAAAAAATATTCTGATCATACTCGCCACATGATCTTTGCCTGACAAATCCACGCATTCATGAACGCCATCCCACTTGCAATTCCCGACGTCGTCCTGCTCGAACCCCGCGTATTCGGCGACGAGCGTGGTTTCTTTTTCGAAAGCTATAACAGGCGCGGACTCGAAAAGGTGCTTGGCCGCACGCTCGACTTCGTGCAGGACAATCACTCCCGCTCGCAAAAAAACGTGCTGCGCGGATTGCACTATCAGATCCGGCAGCCGCAAGGAAAACTGGTGCGGGTAGTAGCCGGTTCCGTGTTTGACGTGGTCGTCGATATCCGCCGGAATTCCCCTACTTGCGGCCGCTGGGTCGGCGATATTCTCAGCGCCGAAAACAAACGGCAGTTATGGATACCAGCGGGATTCGCACACGGCTTCGTCGTGCTGTCCGAGCATGCGGAGTTCCTGTACAAAACCACCGACTACTGGGCCCCGGAACACGAGCGCTGCATACGCTGGGACGATCCGTCGCTTGCGATCGACTGGCCGATCGAAGGCCGGCCGTCACTCTCCGCCAAGGATGCGCAGGGCGTTGCATTTCCCGACGCCGAGCTATTCGACTGACGCACGGCGAGCTGCCCGATCCCCCGGTGCGATACCGCTAGTCATGGCCGTGCCGGGCACTTGCGAAGGGCCGTGCCGGCCCCGCCCAGCGCTTATAATGGCGACCAATCCAGCAATCCGGAACGCCCATGCAGCCCCCTACTCCGTACGTCAACATCGCCGCTTATAAATTTGTCAGCTTCGACGATACCGTTGAAAAGCGTCCGCAGTTTCGCGCGCTGTGCGAGGAGCTCGGCCTGAAAGGCACGATCCTGCTCAGCCCGGAGGGCATCAACCTGTTTCTCGCCGGCCTGCGCGAGCCGATCGACCGCTTCCTCGCCTGGCTGCGCGCCGACCGGCGCTTTGCGGACCTGGAAGTGAAGGAGAGCTTCTCGGACCGGCAACCGTTCACGAAGATGCTGGTCAAGCTCAAGCGCGAAATCATCACGATGAAGAATCCGCTGATCCAACCGGAAAAGGGACGTGCGCCGGCAATCGATCCGAAAACCCTCAAGCGCTGGCTCGACCAGGGCCATGACGATGACGGCAAGCCGGTGGTAATGGTCGACACCCGCAATGCGTTCGAAGTCGATGTCGGCACGTTCGATAACACCGTCGATTACCGGATCGACAAGTTCAGCGAGTTTCCGGAAGTGATCGCGCAGCACAAGGATGAACTGGCGGGCAAGACCGTCGTCACCTTCTGCACCGGCGGCATCCGCTGCGAAAAAGCGGCAATCCACATGCAGAACGTCGGCTTCGAGAGCGTCTACCAGCTCGATGGCGGCATCCTGAAGTATTTCGAGGAAGTCGGCGGCGAACACTACAGCGGCGACTGCTTCGTGTTCGATTACCGGACTGCGCTCAACCCGAAACTGGAAGCCACCGAAACCACTCAATGCTTCGCATGCCGGGCAGTCGTGACGCCGCGTGAACAGCTTTCTCCGGACTACATACCTGGCGAGTCCTGCCCGCACTGCAAGAAGGATGTTTTACAGCAGCGGCGCTGATCGAAGATAAATATTAGGCACGGCAAAAATCCGGATTGAATGCCTGCGTTTTTGCCGTCGCCGCCGTGTTCGCGGCATTTACCCGTTTTCCAGGTCCGCAAGAATGGCAACTCGATACACCGGCCGCTTCGCGCCTTCACCGACCGGCCCGCTGCATCGGGGCTCGCTGGTGGCCGCGCTTGCCAGTTACCTGGATGCCCGGGCCCGGAGCGGACGCTGGCTGCTGCGCATCGAAGATATCGATGAAGCCCGCACCGTGCCGGGCGCCGCCGAATCGATCCTGGCATCCCTGCAGGCGCTCGGCATGCATCCGGACGGCGAGGTAGTCTGGCAAAGCCGCCGCCATTCACGCTACCAGGCGGCATTCGAACGGCTCGCGCCCTATATCTATCCGTGCGGTTGCACGCGCCGTGAAATCGCCGATTCACATAGCGGCCTCGCCAGCGACGGCGCGGCCGTCTATCCCGGCACCTGCCGCAACGGGCTGGCCGCCGGAAGACAGGCGCGCGCATGGCGGCTGCGAGTGCCGGATCGGGGACATGATTGCATCGCGTTCGAAGACCGCTGGGTCGGCACGGTCAGGCAATGCCTGGCGACTGAGGTGGGCGACTTCGTGCTGAAGCGGGCCGACGGCTTCTGGGCTTATCAGCTGGCGGTGGTTGTCGATGATGCCGAGCAACAGGTCACCCATGTCGTGGGCGGGGGCGGCCGGCGGGTCAGCCCGGGTAGGCCCCCGGGGGGGTTTTTGGGCGTGGTTGTGGGGTCGCGCGCCGCCTGCCTCTGACGGGAGAGCGCTGGCTGCGCCATCGGCGGC
>CBIHOK010000191.1:0-6811 GCA_966211575.1 uncultured Noviherbaspirillum sp. | reverse complement strand
GCCAGGAGTGCTGTTCATCTGCGTGTCGATCGCGCTGGCGACAGCGTTGAAGTCTGCGTAGTCCTGGTTCAGTGTGACGCTCTTCCCGTCGATCGTGAACGAGGCGTTCGTCTTCGCGATGGCGGCGGTGCCGGCGGTGCCGGCCGTGTTGGCGAGGCCGAGATTCTGGGCTTCGAGGCTATCCAGCCCAGCGACAGCGACCGCGCTAGTCGAGCCTACCTTGGTGATCGTAAGCGCCCCGGTGCCCGAATCGGCCGTGACCGTGTAGCCGCTCAACTGGTTCTGGATCGCGGTTGCGACGCCATCACGGTCGGTCAGGTTGGTATTCAGCGTGACGCTGGTGCCGTCCACAGTGAACGTTGCAGCATTCGACGTACCACTCGCCGTGCCGGCGAGGCTGCTGCCGCCGGTCGCGGTGATGCCGATGGCAGTGGCGTCGGTTCCCGCATTCGAGATTACCGGAGCGGCCGTCGCGCCGGCGGTGTCATTCGTCAATACCAGTTTGCCATCGCCGTCGAGGCTGGCGGTGACGCCCGCGTTGGCTGCGCTCAGTTGGGTATTGATGGCAGTGACGACATCGCTCGCGGCAGCGTAGTTCGAACCGTCGAGCGTGACCGTGAAGGTGCCAGCGCTGCTAGTGACGTCGAAGTGGGCTTGCGAGCCGGCGGCCGTGAAGTCGCCACCGCTGATCGCGCCGGCGGTGGTGAAGCTGCCGGCGGTGGCAGCAGCCGAAACGCCGGTGAAGTCGAAGGTGGTAGCTGCGCCACCAACGTTCTTGCCGTCCACCTGCGCGGTGCCGGCACTGCCATAGAGCCGCGTGCCGGCATGCAGGGTGATCGAGCCGGTGGTGGCCGCTTGGAAAGCTGTGCCGAAATTCAGATTGGAAGGCGTGACGCTGATGCTGCCGCCGGTGGCGCTGGCACCCACCGCGCCGGTCGTCGTTTCAGTCGCGATCTTGCCGATTGCGCCGGTGCGCATGCTGGAATTCAGGTCGACGTTGATGGTCTCGCCGGCGTTGGCGCCGACCTGGAAGCTGGCGGTGCCGAAGTTGCCGTCCAGGATCTTCTGGCCGTTGAACGAGGTCTGCGACGAGGTGCGGTCGATTTCGGCGAGGCGCTGCTGGACTTCCTCGTTGATCGCGGCACGGTCGGACGCGGAGTTGGTGGAGTTGGCTGCCTGCACCGCCAGTTCGCGGATACGCTGCAGGTTGTCGCTGATCGAGCTCAGCGCGCCGTCGGCGGTCTGGGCCAGCGAGATGCCGTCGTTCGCGTTGCGCTGGGCCTGGTCGAGGCCGTTGATCTGGGTGGTGAAGCGGTTGGCAATCGCGAGGCCGGCGGCGTCGTCCTTGGCGCTGTTGATGCGCAAACCGGAAGACAGGCGCTGCAGCGAAGTCTGCAACGCGGATTGCGACGAGGCCAGATTGCGCTGCGCGTTCAACGACGCAATATTGGTATTGATGAATGAGGCCATTGTAGATTCTCCTTAAGAGGTCCGAAGTTTTCCGGTTCGTACTTTCAACATCGCGAGCCTGACTCCACCGAGGCAACCGAGCCGCTGTTGGTAGTTTTATCGGACGGTACTGAAAAAAGTTTAGGCCGGTGAAGGCATTTGTTTTTTCGGTTCCGTCCGACTTGAGCCGGGCAAGTCCTCTTTCGGAAGCGTCCGGGAATTCTTTAGCGGCAATAGCGGATGTGAATTTTGTTCGGTTGCCGGGCGCTTGCCGCCGCCGCCGGCAACGCCCGTGCGGACGCCGTTCCCGGTATCGGAGAAAAGGCTGAAAAGCCAGCATCCATGCGGGTTTTCGCCGTGTTTCCAGTGCCGGCACAGAGGCCGGGGAGAGCGCGGGACACCAGCGGAATCTAGCGTTGGCGCGCGTGTCGGCGACGCGCCGAAGGGCGCGGAGCATACAAAAGATTTATAGGGGCTAAAGAAGGGCGGAAAGCTGCCGTTAAGCGCGCTTCAAGCGTGACTCAAGCGTGACTCAAGCGGCGTCGGCCAGTTGCGCCGCCTTGTCCAGCGCGTCCAGCGCCTGGCTGATGACCCGGTCCGCTTCGCCGTCGCGTACCGCGCGGACCACGTGGCGGGCGCTGGCGCACAGGCGTAGGGCACTGACCGCGACACCGCCGCGCCCTCCGCACGCCACAGGCTGGCCAAGATGACAACGCAACGCGGCGAGCCGGGGTTCGATTCCGGGCGACAGTTCGGCGGCATGCAGATCGATTCGCAGCAGGCGATGCACGCGGGCTGTTTGTTCGCGGTCCAGCCATGTCGTTTTACCGCCTGCCGTGCTGGTGCGCCGCAGCAGGAATGGGAAAATGGTCTGGATGCCATCCCAGGCGAGCGGCGCCGAAAAGCGGTTGCGTTCCAAAGGCGGCACCGCCAGCGGCACCAGTCGCGGATCGTGGGCGAGGCGCGTGCCGACGGCGGCGGCAAACCGTTGCAGGAAAAGCGCGATGTCCTGTTCCGGGATGCGGTGGAATGCGTTCAATTCTGCCAGCGCCGCCTCCCAGCGCAATAGCAGGCCGAAGTTCGCCGTGGCGCCGAGCGCGGATGCCGCTGCCCATCCTGGCGGCCATTCGGCGGCGCAGGAATAGTCGGCCATCGCAGGCGGCAATGCCCGCCGGCTCAGTTGGCGGGCCAGGGTGTCGGGCACCAGCAGCACGCCCGAAAAGCTCGGTCCCGCGATGAATTTCGATCCGGTCAGCGCCACCATGAAGCGCTGTTCCAGGTGGGCGCGCACGAGTGCCGGCGCAATTCTGAACTGGCAGGCGTCCACCAGCACGTCGACTTGTTGCGGCCAGCGCTGCTGCAGCGCCGCGACGCAAGCCGGGCTCGGCGCGATCAATCCGGTCTTGGAAACGTCGAGCAGCGTCAGCAGGACGCGGCGGCCGGCGGCGACGGCCCGGCTCACCAGCGTGTCGACTTCGGCATCGATTTCGTTGCGCGGGCGAGGCGTTCCATCCGCCAGGCGCAGGGCGACGGCGGCCGTGGCGACATCGGCTGCGCCATCCAGCGGCGCGCCGTGCATTACCTGGCGGCCGAGCGCGGTGTGGGCGGCGAAATGGCGGCCGGCAGCAGCGGCCGGCACTCCGCTGCCGGTTTCCGCCGGATCCATCATTACCATTAGCATGCCGCGCGGGCTGTCGGCGCCGATCAGCCGTCCTGCCAACAGATGCAGGTCGGTGCCGGACGGCGAGAAAATCAGCGCCGGACCGGGGCCGCCGGGTCCACCGGATTCGCTCGATATACCGAGCAGCTCGCCCAGCGTGCTGCGCAGGCGCCCGAGTTCGGCCGCGTAGACTACTTCGGGAGCGGTGGTCGCGAGCGCCTGTTGAAGCCGCTGGTGCAGCTGCTCTGCGGCCGCAAATCCGGCTTCCGAAATCACCGAAGCGGTCGACGATCCGAAATCGAGCAGGGCGGGATCGGGGAACGGCGTGCAGCCGTAGCGGTTTTCGCGGTGGCGGGGGGCAATGCGGAGGCGGTCGTCGCCGCCGTCGATCAGCAGCTCGGATAGCGACGGCAAGCCGGCTCCCGGTGGCGCCGATCCTGCGGGCAGCGGATTGGGGTGAAGGACCGCCGCCACGATCCGCTCAGCGCCCGCCGTGCGCGGCCGCGTGCAGCAGCATCTGGCGGAAGCCGGCGAACAGCTTGCGCATCTGGGGTTGCTTGTAAGGGAACATGTCCGCCGAATCCATCGCGTGCACGATCATGTCGCTGTCGGCTTCGAACACCAGCAGCGCGCCGCCCGGCGTCTCGGCGCAATCGAGGCCGACGTAATCGAGGCCGAGGCGTGCATGAATCTCTTGCAGCGCAGCCTGGTGCCGGCGCGCGAAGCCGGCATCGAATTCCGCCATCGCGCGCGCTTCCTCGGCGCGCTTTTCAGGGCTTTCCGTCATGCCGGCATTCAGATAATGGATCATCCAGTGCGACGAAATCGCCATGTGACAGAGAAAGGGGCGGCCCGCGATCAGCATCACCCGGTACTTGCGGTACTGGCCGTCGGCATCGCGGTAATCGATGAAGCGCGAGACGTAGAAGTTGTCGCTTCCACTGCGAGCCAGGTAATTGCCGAGCTCTTCCTCGGAAGCCATGCGCTCCAGCTCGCTGCCGGCGTGCGAGCCGACCGGACGCACGATCAGGGGGAACGCCGCATCTTCGGCAACCTGGGAAAGCGTGCATTTGCCGGCGGCGACTTCCTGCAATGTGTTGCGACCCACGCGCGAGGTTGCCGGCATGAGTGCGCCCGGCACGTCGCCCAGCAAGCGGCAGGCGCTGTCGCGCGACAAGGCGGCGATGCGGCGCGGGGCATTGAGCACCGGGCGCGGCCAGTCGCGCGTGATCGCGTCCAGCTGTTCCAGCAGGGGGCGGTTGTCGTCCGATTCGCCCACCGCCACGAACAGCACATCGTGCTCCGGCAGCGCCGGCAATCCGGTGAGGCCGGGCGCCAGGTAGAGCAGGTCGAGCGCGACGTCCGAATCCTCGACCAGGAATTCCAGCGGCGTGTTTGCCATCAAGTCGCCTGGCGCCATCAATGCCAGCACGCGAACGCCGGGCTGGGCCGTGCGCGGTACCTGGTAGACCTGCCGGAGCTGCAAGGCCTGGGCCTGGGTGGCCAATGCCAGTTCGCGGTTGCCGGTCAGTTGCAGCACGGTGGAAAGATCCATCAGCGCGTTCGCATCGTCCGGGTCGCGGGCCGAACGCTCGATCAGTTGCGCGCCAAGGGGTTTCAGGTCGACACCGGAAAACGCCTGGCGCATCAGCGCAGCGAGGCCGATCAGCGGCGGGCGGCCTGGCTCGGGAACGGATGTCATGTCGGTTCTCCAACGGCGGCGGCTTGCGCAATCTTCTCGCCGAATCCGATGGCCGCCTTCAGCATGGCGTCGATGTCGGCGCGGGTGGTGCGGTGGTTGACGATGGCCGCGCGCAGCACGACGCGTCCGTCGATGGTGGTGGTCGACGGGGCGGCAATGCCGGATTCCTGCAGTGCGACGGCGACGGCTGCGTTCACGCGGCCGGGATCGGCGCAGCGGAAGCCGAAGCAGACGATGTTCAGCGACACCGGCGCCAGCAGTTCCAGCGCCGGCTCGGCTTCGATCCGTTCTCCCAGGTAGCGCGCCAGCGCGCAGGTGCCGGAAACCACGCGGCCCAGCCTCCTGGTGCCATAAGCCTTGATCGAGAACCAGGTCTTGAGCGCGCGGAAGCCGCGCGACAGGTCGGGTCCGAAATCGCAGGGCCAGGGCGAATTGGCGGCCATGCCGCGGCACTCGCGGCGCAGGTAGGCGGCCGGCGATGCAAAGGTATCGTGATGCAGGGAGCCGTCGCGCACCAGGATGAAACCCGCGTCGTAGGGAACCTGCGCCCATTTGTGAAAATCGAAGGCGATCGAATCGGCGCGTTCGATGCCCGCCAGCTTCGGCGCGATGTCGGGCGCCAGCATGCCGAGCGCGCCGTAGGCGCCGTCGACGTGGAACCAGAGTCGTTCCTGTTGCGCGATATCGGCGATCGCAGGCAGATCATCTACCGCACCGGTATCGACCGAGCCCGCGGTGCCGACTATCAGGAACGGGCGGAGCCCGAGTTCGTGGTCGCGCGCGATGGCAGCGCGCAGCGCGGCGATGTCCATGCGCCCGGCGCCGTCGAGCGGAAGCATGCGCAGCGCGTCGATGCCGAGGCCGGACAGGTCCATCGCCTGGGCCACGCAACCGTGCGCGGCGGCCGAGGCGTAGGCCACCAGCCGGCTGCCGCCGTTCAGCCCGCGCTGGCGCACTTCGGTGCCGAGCGCGGCGGTGCGGGCGACCAGCACCCCGATCAGGTTGGCCATCGAGGTGCCGGTCACGAACAGGCCGCTGGCGCTATCGGGAAAGCGGAACAGCTCGCGCATCCAGTGGGTGATCTGACGCTCGACGTCGACCGGAATCTGGTCGCGCCCGCCGACGTTGGAATTGAGGCCGGCCGCCAGCATGTCGGCCAGCATGCCGACCGCCGTGCCGCCGCCTTGCACCCATCCCATGAAGCCGGGGTGGGCGTTGCCGATCGAATAAGGCAGGATGTGCTGCATGAATTCGCGATGGATGCCGCTCAGCCCGGCGGGTTCGGCCGGCAGCGGCTCGCGGAACAGGGCGCGCACCTGCGGCGGCGGCGGCCGCCAGACCGGCTGCGTCCGCAGATGCTCGATGTGGTCGAGCATGTCGTCCAGCATCCGGTGCGCTTCGGCGCGGAACGCCGGCCAGTCGGCGGGGTCTAGGGATTCGGTAGAGGGATCTTGCATTGCTTCGATCATTGGATGGGTGCCGGCCTTATTATCAGGGCCGGGCGCAAATTACAAAACAGGATTACGCGGACTTTTGCCCGCTTATTGGCGGACCATGGGGCCGGCGAAACGGGGCCGGGACGCTTGGCGGCCCCAGTACCCGCGCTGGATGGTAACGGAAAATCGCCGGCATTACCGGCGAGCCCGCCTCAATCGGCTGCCACGACCCGGTTCTTGCCCGCTCTTTTGGCCGCGTAGAGCGCTTCGTCGGCCCGTTTGATCAGGGTCGGCTGGTCTTCGCCCTGGCGGCGCAGCGCGACGCCGGCGCTGAACGTGATCAGCAGGCGTTCGTGGTTGTACAGGAAGATGCGCTTGGTCAGCTCGCGCTGCAGGCGGGTGACGGTTTGGGTGGCTTCCCGCAATGGCGTATCGGGCAGGACGATCAGGAATTCCTCGCCGCCGAAACGGGCTACCACGTCCATCGAGCGCAGGGTTTCCTTGATGACGCGCACTAGGTGGATCAGGGCTTCGTCGCCGGCGCTGTGGCCGTGCGTGTCGTTG
>CBIHOK010000190.1:0-6878 GCA_966211575.1 uncultured Noviherbaspirillum sp. | reverse complement strand
CCCCGCTCTCATCCCCCTGCAAGGGGGAGGGAATTTGACAGCGCGCTCCCAGCGTAATCCCCAACAAGGCGCCGAACTCCCGGAATTCACACGCGGTTCGCCGCTCTCACCGTGTTCCCCGTAATTCAATCAAACCCATCTCCCTGCACGCACGCCCAGTTTAGGCGATACTTTCCGCTCCCGGTGCAACGCCGCATTTCCGGAATTTCTCCGTGCAAAAAGACGAGCCCATCCATTCTTCCTCTTCTTCGAAGGACGCAGCAGGCCCGAGCGGCCAAGTGTCGCTTTGGTACCTGACCGCCGCGCTGTTCCTGGTCGGCATCAACCTGCGCCCGGCGCTGTCCAGCGTCGCGGCGGTGCTTGCCGCGATCCGCTCCGGCATCGACTTGTCGTCGACCGGCGCCGGCTTGCTGACCACGTTGCCGGTGCTGTGCTTCGGTGCCTTCGCCCCGCTGGCGCCATGGCTGGCAAACCGTTTCGGCGCCGATCGCACGGTGCTGGCCGGCATGGTGACCCTGATGGCGGCGCTGGCACTGCGCGTACTCGGCGGCATCCCGTTGCTGTTTGCCGGCACCCTGGTGGTGGGCGCCAGCATCGGCGTGGTGATGGTGCTGCTGCCCGGAATCATCAAGCGCGAATTCGGGCGCCGCGCAGGCGGCATGATGGGCGTGTACACGATGGCGCTGTGCTTCGGCGCCGCGCTGGCTGCCGGTTCCACGGTACCGCTGCAGCAGCTGTCCGGCAGCTGGCGCGCGGCGCTGGCATTCTGGCTGCTGCCGGCATTGCTCGCGATCGTCGTCTGGCGACCGCACACGCGCCGTGCCGCCCACCACGACAGCATGCAGCGGCGCAAGGTAAGCGGCCTGTGGAGCAGCAAGCTGGCCTGGCAGGTGACCGCTTTCATGGGACTGCAATCTTCGCTTGCCTATTGCGTGTTCGGCTGGCTGCCGACGATCCTGATCGATCGCGGCATGGCGCCGGTGGCGGCAGGCGGCATGCTGTCGCTGTCGATCGGCACGCAACTGATCACCGCGCTGGGCGGCCCCTGGATCGCCAGCCTCGGGCGCGACCAGCGGCCCGCGATTGCCGGCGTGATGCTGTTGACGCTGATCGGTTTCGTCGGTTGCGTATACGCCGGCCTGGATTCGGTCTGGCTGTGGGCGGTGGTGCTTGGGCTGGGGCAGGGCGGTGCTTTCAGCATCGGCTTGACGCTGATCGTGCTGCGCGCACCGAATGCCACGGTGGCGGCATCGTTGTCGGGCATGGTGCAGGGAATCGGCTACACGGTGGCCGCGCTCGGGCCGCTGGCGCTGGGCCTGCTGCGCGACCTGACACAAGGCTGGAATGCCGGCGCCGCGATGTTCATTGCGATCACCGTCAGCGCGCTTGCGTTCGGGCTGGCGGCCGGGCGCGACCGGCATGTCGAGGCGCGCTGAGGGAGACTTGAGGGGGACGGCAGGAACTGCCGGCGATAGAAAAAGCCCGGTCGAAGCCGGGCTTGAAGAATGAACGGGCAGGACGGTTGCCTGCCCGCTTGCTGCGCGATCAGAACCGGTGGCGGATGCCGACGCCGAAGCTGCCTTCGCGGTCGGCGGTGCTGACCTTGTCGGACATGTAGATCGCGTATAGATCGGTGCGCTTGGACAGGTTGTAGTCGTAGCCGAACGACGCGGTGTCACGCTTGAGATCGGCGCCCACCAGCGAACCGTTGCGCTTGGTCTGCGCATAGTCGAACAGCAGCGCGCCCTGGCCCATCGGCGCGCTCGCGCCCAGGCTCCAGGTCTTGTCGGTCATCTCCGGGGTGCCGGCGGTGGTGTCCTTGCTGTGCTGGTAAGTCGCAAACAGCTTGACCATCTTCAAGTCATAGCTGCCGCCCAGCATCCAGGCTTTCTGGCGATTGATCGACGCATAATCGATCGGCGCACTGAATGCCGGACCCGTCGGATCCAGGATCGCGGCGTTGGCATTCGGGTTGCTGACCTGGGCATCGAAGTAGAACGCGGTCAGCGCCAGCGGGCCGTGGAAATACAGCGCATTGATGCCGATGTTCTTCTTGCCGCTGTCGCCCGGCACTTCGCCGAGCTGGTAGTGGATATTGGCCGACAGGCCGTTGAAGTTCGGAGTGGAGTAAATGATCTCGTTGCTCCAGCCGCTGTCGGCGGCGCTGGCCTGCGGCCAGGTGCGGGTGCCGAACGGGCCGGTCGGCACGTAGGACTGCAGCACCAGCGGCGAGAACGTGAACGAGTCGCCGAACGGATTGAACAGGATGTACGGCAGGAAGCTCGGGGCCAGGCCGCGGCCCAGTTGCACCTTGCCGAAGCTGCCGGCCAGCGCGACGTTGGCATCGCGCGAGAACAGGTTGTCGCCGGCGAAGCGGCCAGAGGCGCCGGTGTCGGCCTGGAAGAAGCCGGTCAGCGCGAATTCCGCCTTCAGGCCGCCGCCGAGGTCTTCGGTGCCCTTGAAGCCGAACCAGGAAGTGGTCATGCCGCCGCTGTTGACGACGCTGGTCTTGCCGGGATCGCCGCTGTTTTTCATCGAGCCGACGAAGGCATCGACGAGGCCGTTCACCTGCACGCTCGATTCCGCCATTGCCGGCCCTGCGAGCGCTCCTCCCAGCGCAGCCAGCAGCAGCATGTTTTTCAGTTTGCAGCTTTTGTATTGCATGACATCTCCCATTTCTTATATAAGGGTTTAATAAGCCGGAACACTCCGCCCCGGAAGGTGAAACAACTACGAGAACCTGTTCATGGTTTCATCAGCCCGGGGCTTGCCCTCAGGCCGTCACTTCTTCTGTATTTTCCTGGTCGCGCCGGTGTACCGGCGCGCCGGCGCTGTAGGTCGCGGCAATCGCCCGATCGTCGCCCAGCAGCGCGAACGCAAACAGCAATTCTTCCAGACTATCCGCATGTTTGCTGCGGCGGGCCAGCAGCGGCGTCGATTGCGGATCGAGCACGATGAAATCGGCTTCGCAGCCGGCAGCGAAATTGCCGATCGTTCCTTCCAGCTGCATGCTGCGCGCGCCGCCCAGCGTCGCCAGGTAGAACATGCGCAGCGCCGGCAGGTAGGTGCCGCCCAGGCGCGCCACCTTGTACACCTCGTTCATCGTCTGCAGCATCGAGAACGAGGTGCCGCCGCCGACGTCGGTCGCCAGCGACAGCGGTACCTGCGCCGCGTCGGCGCGCGCGAAATCGAACAAGCCGCTGCCGAGGAACAGGTTGGAGGTCGGGCAGATCGACGCCGCCGACCGGGTTTCGCGCATCCTTGCGCGGTCGCCGTCGTCGAGCCAGATGCAGTGCGCGTACATCGCGCGCGGGCGCAGCATGCCGTAGCGGTCGTACACGTCGAGGTAGCTGCGTGCCTGCGGATACAGCGACTTCACCCATGCCACTTCATCCGTGTTCTCGGCCACGTGGGTCTGCAAGTAGGTGTCCGGATAGCGGCGCGCCAGTTCGCCGGCCAGCTGCATCTGGGCCTCGCTCGACGTGGGCGCGAAGCGCGGCGTGATCGCGTACAGCTGGCGGCCCTTGTTGTGCCATTTGCGGATCAGCTCCTCGCTGTCGCGCACGCCGCCTTCGGCGCTGTCCTGCAGGAATTCCGGGCAGTTGCGGTCCATCAGCACCTTGCCGGCCACCATCCGCAGGTTGCGCCGTTCGCTCTCGCCGAAGAACGCGTTCACCGACGACGGATGCACGGTGCAGTAGACCATCGCGGTGGTGGTCCCGCAACGCAGCAGCTCGTCGATGAAGAAGCGCGCCACGTCGCGCGCATGATCGGCGTCGGCGAACTTGCGTTCGGTGGGGAAGGTGTAGGTTTCCAGCCAGGGCAGCAGTCCGGGCGCCGGCGACGCGATCATGTCGGTCTGCGGATAATGGACATGAGTGTCGATGAAGCCGGGCACGATCAGCTTGCCGCGATAGTCGTGCACCTGCACATCGGCCGGTAGCGACGCGTGCAGCGCCGCGTAATCGCCGACCGCCTGTACCCGGCCGTCGCGCACCACCAGCAAGCCGTCTTCGTGCCACGCGTGCGCGTTATCGTTGAATGCCGGATCGGCGTGGAAGTGCAGGATGCCGGCGCGGTAGGCCTGGCAAGCTGCGGTATCGGGTTTCCTGGTCATGCTTTTCCTGTCATTCTTTTCAGCGCAGCTAGCCTCGGCTAGTTGCGACTTGGTATTCGGTTGGTTGACCGTTCATGCGTTTACGCGGTGAACGCCCGTACTGTCGCGCACGCGGTCTCGCTCCGCTGCTTCCCACACCAGCAACAACTGGGCGCAGACCGAGGCCGCGATCACTGCCGGCGCCTTGCCCTGGATGCCGGGGAGACCGATCGGACAGGTCATGCGCGCCAGCCGCTCGGGCGGGATGCCGCGCGCCAGCAGCCGGTGTTCGAACTGCATGCGCTTGGTATGCGAGCCGATCAGGCCGAACCAGCCCGCGTCCGCGCGGCGCAGGATGGCTTCCGTCAGGCGCTGGTCGAGCGCATGGCTGTGCGTCATCACCAGGAAGCTGGAACCGGCCGGCGCGCTGTCGACCATCGCTTCCGGGGTATCGGTGGCTTCGGCTTTCACGTTCGCCGGCAACTGCGGAGGAAACAGCTCCTCGCGCTGGTCGACCCAGGTCACGTGGCAGGGCAGGCCGGCCAGCGCGCGCACGATCGCCGCGCCCACGTGGCCGGCGCCGAACAGCACCAGGTGATCGCGCCACGCGAGGCAGGGGTCGACCAGCCAGTGGCGGCCGCTGTCGTCCTGCAGCAAACGGGTCGGCTGGCTGCGGTCGAATGGCGGGGGCGCGCCGTCGCCAGCTACGCATTCACCGTCGGCATCGAGCAGCAGCGGCTGGAGGGTGCTGTCCAGCGGGAGCAGCCGCCAGCTGTCGCGGCGCTCGCGCCAGCGTACAGCCAGCGCCGCATAGCAGGCATGCTCGCCCGGGCCGATGTATTCGAATGCGAGATGCACCACGCCGCCGCAGCATTGGCCCAGCGCCGGTCCGAGCGGGAAGCGTTCGACCCGGTGCCGGGGATGGTTGGGACCATGGCCGGACGCCGCCAGCATCTCGCGCGCGATCTCGCAAGCGCGCATTTCCAGGTGACCGCCGCCGATGGTGTCGAATTGCGCCACCTCGGTGACCAGCATCTTGGCGCCGGTCTCGCGCGGGCCCGAGCCGGCGACCGCGGCCACGGTGACCAGCACCGCCGGCACCTTGCGCGGCGCCAGCGTATTGATCGCGCCGAGCCAGTCCATCATGCGGCCTTCTCGGCAATCGCCGCGCGCACTGCCTCCACCGCGTTCAGGATCGCTTCGCCGGTGGCGGGCGCGTTCAGCGGCGGATTGACCCGGTTGCCGCCGACAGCCGCAATCGCATCGCGGATCGCGAAGAACACCGAGAACGGCAGCAGCAGCGGCGGCTCGCCCACCGCCTTCGAGCGGTGGATGCTGTCGGCCGCATTGCGGTTGTCGAACAGCTGCACCCGGAAATCCTGCGGGCAGTCCGACACGCCGGGGATCTTGTAGGTCGACGGCGCGTGCGTCATCAGCTTGCCGTCCTTGTTCCACCACAGCTCCTCGGTGGTCAGCCAGCCCATGCCCTGGATGAAGCCGCCTTCGACCTGGCCGATGTCGATCGCCGGGTTCAGCGAGTTGCCGGCGTCGTACAGCGCGTCGGCGCGCAGCAGCTTCCATTCGCCGGTCAGCGTGTCGACCACCACTTCCGATACCGCAGCGCCGTAAGCGTAGTAGAAGAACGGGTGGCCGGTCATGGTTTTCGAATCCCAGTGCAGGCCGGGCGTCGCGTAAAAGCCGTCGGACCAGAGCTGTACGCGGGCGGTGTACGCTTCCTGTACCAGCCCCGCGAACGAGATCGTCTGTTCGCCGGCGATCACCTGGCCGGCGGCGAAGCGCACTGCGCTCGGTTCGACGCCGAATTTTTGCGCGGCGAACGCGGCCAGCCGCTCGCGGATCTGGCGTGCCGCATCCTGCGCGGCCTTGCCGTTCAGGTCGGCGCCGGTCGAGGCAGCGGTGGCCGAAGTGTTCGCGACCTTGCTGGTGTCGGTGGCGGTCACTCGCACCTGCGCCAGCTCGATGCCGAGTTCGTGCGCCACCACCTGTACGACCTTGGTATTGATGCCCTGGCCCATCTCGGTGCCGCCATGATTCACCAGCACCGAACCGTCGACGTACACATGCACCAGCGCGCCGGCCTGGTTCAGGTGGCTGACGTTGAAGGCGATGCCGAACTTCACCGGCGTCAGCGCGAGGCCTTTCTTCAGCACCGGGCTGGATGCATTGAACGCGCGCACCGCCTCGCGCCGCTTGCGGTATTCGCTGCTGGCTTCGATCTGCGCGACCAGCTCGTGGATCACGTTGTCGTCCACCTTCTGACCGTATGGCGTGACGTTGCGGCCTTCCTCGTCGTTGCGGCCGTAGAAGTTCAGGCGGCGAACGTCGAGCGGATCCTTGCCCAGGTTGCGCGCGATGTCGTCGATCACGTATTCGATCGCGATCGCGCCCTGCGGACCGCCGAAGCCACGAAACGCGGTGTTCGACTGGGTATTGGTCTTGCCGCACTGGGCGACGATATCGACATCCGACAGGTAGTAGGCATTGTCGAAGTGGCACACCGCGCGCGTCGCCACCGGGCCGGACAGGTCCGCCGAGTAGCCGGCGCGCGACACCATGTCGACCTTCGCGGCGACGATGCGGCCGTCGTCGTCGTAGCCGACTTCGTACTCGTAGTAGAAGCAGTGGCGCTTGCCGGTCACCAGCATGTCGTCGTCGCGGTCGGCGCGCAGCTTGACCGGGCGCTTCAGGTGCGTTGCCGCGATCGAGGCCGCCGCCGCCCACAGCGCCGACTGCGATTCCTTGCCGCCGAAGCCGCCGCCCA
>CBIHOK010000189.1:0-6880 GCA_966211575.1 uncultured Noviherbaspirillum sp. | reverse complement strand
GTGCCGCCGTTCAGCAGCGCGTCCACGTCGGTATTGAGAACCGTGGAACCACTCCCGGAGGGAGACCAGTTGCCGGTGGTGAAGCTGCCGTTGGACGATGCCGAGGTATCGATCGTGACGTCGTAGGGATCGAGCAGCCAGCTGCCGCCTTTGCCGGCGGGCGCGGCGGCCGAACCCCGCGCGCCCTGCGTATCCAGCCAGTGGCCGGAGGTTTCGATGCGGCCGCCGTCGCCGCCGTTCGCGCCGCCATTGGCACGGAAGGTGCCGAACGCGCGCGTCGCGGAGTTCGCGTCATGCACGTCGGACCACGCGACCACGGTGCCGCCATTGCCGTTGCCGGTCGCACTGGCGTCGAGCAGTGCCGAGCGCGCGATGGTGGTTGCGCGCGCCTGCCGGATCGACGGATCGCCGCCTTGCCAGCCACCGCCGGCCAGGATAGCTCCGCCGCCGGTGGCGCCGGTCGCGTCGAGCCGCGCGCCTTCGTCGACCAGCACCTTGTCGCCGCTGACCACGATGCTGCCGCCGTGGCCGGCGGCACTCGATGCATCCAGCGTGCCGGCCGCACGGGTGACGCCGGCATCGCCGCCGTCGAGCACGATGCGGCCGTCATGTTGCGACAATCCGCGCGCCTGGATGATGCCGTCGTTGTTGACCACGGTGGAGAGCAGGTCGCCGGCCGATTGCGCAGTCATCACCACGGTGCCGCCGTCGGCCTGGATCAGCCCCTTGTTTTCCGCCAGCGCATTCACCGCGGCCTGCTGCACGTTGGCGGTCACCATGCCGTCGCCGCCGAGATCGAGGCCGATCCGGTCACCCGCCGCCAGCGCAACCGAACCGCCCGGCGCGTTGATCACGCCCAGGTTGCTGACGCGCGGGCCGAGCAGCGCGACCACGCCGCCGTTGATCCGCCCCTGGTTGGCGACGCCGCCGGCGCCGCCCGCATTGGCGAAGCGGTAGCGGCCGTTCAGAAAATCCTGGTCGTCGAGGCCGAGCGTCGACGCCACCAGTCCGCCGACGTCGACCCGCGCGGTCGGCCCGAACAGCACGCCGCTCGGATTGATCAGGAATACCCGGCCGTTGGCGCTCAGGTGTCCGTAGACGTAGCTCGGATCGCTGCCGGTGACACGGTTCAGCGCAATGCTGGCCGTGCCCGGCTGCACGAAATTGACCGACGCCTGGCTGCCGATGCTGAAACTGTTCCAGTTCGTGATCAGCTTGTCGCTGTTCTGCGTGACTGTCATCGTCGCGCCGCTGGTCCCGATGCTGCCGCTGCCGGCGACGATCCGGCCGCCCTCCGGCAGCGCCGCCGGGTCGGCGGCATGGGCGGCGCAGGCGCCGAGCATCGCCGTGGCCATCGCCAGCATGCGCAAACCGCCGCCGCGCTTGCCGCGGGTACGCGCATGTTCGCATGCCGCAATCCAGGTTCCTGTCCGTACGTTCCAGATCAGCCGGTAGATGCGGTTCATTTTCTGTCTCCCATACCGGAAGGCGCGACGCTAAAAGAAAATCAGCGATTGCAGCCAGAAACGCCCATTGTCGTTGGTGCCGTCGGCGTCCAGGCCGGCGGCGCCGCGGCCGGGATTGCTCCCCAGTTTCCAGGCATAGGACGCGCCGATGAAATAGCTGCCGCTCTTGGCGAGATGGATGCCGAAGCCGGCACCGCTCAGGCGGTAGCGGTTCGGCTGGCCGGGATTGCCCGCGTCCCAGCCGGTCCATGTCGTCTTGTGCTGGGTGATGCCGCCGGTGTCGTAGAAGGCGAGCAGTTGCCAGGTGCCGGCACTGCCCGGCACGTCGTAGCGCAGTTCCAGGTTGGTCAGCCAGCCCTCGTCGCCGCTGCCTTCGCCGGACGGATAGGCGCGGATGCCGCTGGCGCCACCGAGCAGGAATTTCTCCGACGAGTCCAGATTCCGGTCCGCCAATTGCCCCGTCAACGTGGCGTATAGGGACCAGTTTCCCGGCAGGCGCTGCAGCCGCGCGAGACTGAAGGCAGTCTTCGTATAAGCGCCTTGCGCCTTCGGTCCTGCGCTGTCGCCGGCTTCCGATGACGCGTTGCGCGACAGCTCGAGATCGCCGCGGCTGACGGTCAGCCCGTAGCTGTCGAGGCCTCCGCCGCCGAGCCCGTCGACTGCATTGCCGTTAAAGGCAAGACTCCATGCGTTCACCCGCTTGTCGGCCGTCACCGTGCCGAGGCTCTGGTCGCGCAGCGCTTTGCGCTCATACCCGAGGCTGCCGAAAAGGCTGTGGCTGCGGCTGCGGATCAGCGGGTAGGCCAGGCTGGCACCGGCGATCCCGGCCGAACCCTTGGCGTCCAGCACCTCCAGTTCCTTGCCGATACGGTAGTTCAGCCCGGTATAGCTGCCGCTCAAGCGCAAGCCGTTATCGCCGAGCGGCAGGCTGTAACCGAGGCGTGCGAGCTGCACGCCGTCGGCCACGCTTGCCTGCATGATGGCCTGGTCGCCGATGCCGGCCGGGTCGTTCAGGCTGGCCTGGGTGCTCAGGCGGGTGGCGCCGGTGTAGCGATTGCCGAAGTTGTCGAGCGCCGCGCTGCCGGTCAGCAGCGGGCCCTCGTTGACATCGACGCTGATGCGGGTGGTGCCGGGCGTATCGCCCGGATCGAGCCGGGCGCGCGCCTGGATGCCCGGCAAATCGTTCAGCAGCAGCAAACCGCGTTCCAGCGTATCCATCTTCAGGAAAGGGGAGCGCGCGACGGTGGCCGCGGCAACGGTCTTGCGGATGCGCCGGGGCTGGAGGCGCAAATGCAGCTTATCGTCCAGTTTGAGCGCGATGCCGTCGTGGGTGACGAGGATGCCGCTGCCGTCGGCATTGCCTTCGATGCGTCCGAGCAGTATCGTGATGTTGACCACGCCGCCCCGGATCTCTTGGGCGGGCAGGTAGGCGCGTGCCGAACTGTAACCGCGATCGCGCAGGTACTGGCTCACCCGGTCCGTGACCTGCTGCAGCTGGTCGAAGCGCAGTTCCTTGCCCGCGTCGTCCTTGACCAGGTCCTGCAGCGCTTTCTCGCCGATGTCCCCCAGATCGCCACTGAAGCGGAACGCATTGACGCGGACGGCGGCTCCCTGCGGCACCCGGGCCGGCGGCCGGGTAGCCGGCGGCAACCCGATATCCGGTGCCGGGGAGGGCATGGCGGGCCGGCCCTGCTGCTGTTCGCGCAGAATCTGTCCGGCGTCCGGCTGCGCTTGCGCCAGGCCGGGCAAAGTCCGCAGGCCCAGCCCCAGCATCAGAGTCAGTAGTGCGCTTGTTTTCATGTTATTAATGACGGGTACCGTTTGATTCTACTTGAACGTTTCCCCAAAGAAAATTATCTTTGTTCGCCGAGACGTGCTATGGCAACATGCGGACTCTGTCTATCCGCTGCACGCACCTAACGCACTGAACGCACCGAACGCACCCGATGTTTTTTCCCAACACTGTTCCCTATATGACCGTCCCGGTCTCCTCCGCGGGGGGCTGCGCATGCTGACCCCGCTGCTTCACTGGCGCATCCGCCTGCTGCGGCTGCTGCGCTTCTCCGACATGCACAGCATGCTGCTATGGGCAGCGCTGGTCGGCGTGGCCGGCGCGGTGGTGACCACTGCATTCCGCGACAGTATCGCCGTCGTCGAACGCCTGCTCACCGGACAAGAGGGCTCGCTGGTCGGCATCGCTCGCAGCCTGAGCTGGCAGTTCCGGCTGCTGCTGCCCGCCGCAGGCGGTGCCGCTGCCGGCCTGTTCCTGATCGCCGCACAGCGCTTCGCCGCCGGCGCCGCCTCCGACTACATGGAAGCGATTGCGATCGGCGACGGCCGGTTGCCCGTGCGCCAGAACCTGTTGCGCAGCATTTCCTCGCTTGGCTCGATTGCCTCCGGCGGTTCGATCGGCCGCGAGGGCTCGATGGTGCAATTGTCTGCGCTGTCGGCTTCGGTATTGGGACGCCTGCTGCGCTTCGATACGCCGCGCCTGCGCCTGCTGGTAGCCTGCGGTGCCGCCGCCGGTATCACCTCCGCCTATAACACGCCGCTGGCCGGCGCCCTGTTCATCACCGAAATCGTGCTCGGCACCATGGTGATGGACAACTTCGGTCCGCTGGTGGTCGCGTCGGTATTCGCCAACGTGACGATGCGCGCGTTTCCGGGCTATCACCCGACTTATGAAATGCCGATGTTCCCCGACATTTCCGGGCTGGAAGTGTTGCAGTTCGTCCTGATGGGAGTGGTTGCCGGCCTGGTGGCCCCGTCCTATCTCGGCTTGCTGGACTGGTCGAAGCGGCGCTTTCGCCAGACCGGATTGCCGCTGCCGCTGCGGCTGGCGCTGGGCGGCCTGCTGGTCGGCGCCATTTCGATCTGGGTGCCGGAAGTCTGGGGCAACGGTTACAGCGTGGTGAACTCGTTGCTGCACCAGCCCTGGGTATGGTCCGCGGTGTTGATCGTGCTCGCCGCCAAGATCGTTGCCACTGCATTGACCACCGGTTCCGGCGCAGTGGGCGGGGTGTTCACGCCGACGCTGTTCGTCGGTGCCGCGCTGGGCTGGCTGTTCGGCGCCGCTGCCCATGTCCTGGTGCCTGACCTGACCTCGCCGCCGTTCGCATACGCGGTGGTCGGCATGGGCGCTTTCCTGGCGGCCGCCACCGGTGCGCCGTTGATGGCGATCCTGATGATCTTCGAGATGACCCTCAGCTATCAGGTCGTGCTGCCGCTGATGCTGGCCTCCGTCCTGGCTTACCTGGTTGCCCGCTCGGTGGGGGATCGGGCGATGTACGAAGTGACGACGCGGCGCAATCGCGAGGAAAAGGAAAGGATACGTCTGCGCGGGATGCAGATGGGCGAACTGGTGCGAGCGGCGGATACGGTATTGCCGCTGAACGCGAGCGTCGCGCAATTGACGCGCATGTTCGTCGAGTATCCGGTCAAGTACATCTATATCGTCGACGAGCAGCGCTACTACCAGGGCGTGGTGGCGCTGCAGGACCTGACTTCGGCGCTGTCGGACAAAGAGGAGGGGCAGGGCAAATGCGCGGCGGATTACCTGCGGCGCGAACACCTGCACGTGCTGACGCCGGACATGCCGCTGGGCGAGGCGCTCCAGCATTTCCTGCAGCACCTGGGCGAGCGGTTGCCGGTGGTGCAGAGCGTGGACAAACCGGTGCTGCTGGGCGTGGTGTACAAGAGCGCGCTGCTCGACGCCTGTTTCCAGCTCAGCCGCTGAGGACGGCAGGCGGGGCGACCTCCCTGGCTGCCGCCGCTAGATCCTCAGCTTGCGGTTTTCACCCAGCGCGTCGTTTTTCCCGGTCAGCATGCTCTTCGCCAGGCCGGCCACGCGCTTGGCGGTGCTGCCCGGCGCATCCCAGTATTCCGCTTCCGCGATCGTCACCTTGAGCAGCCCCAGGTTCGGATCGCCCAAACCCTTGGGAAACCAGGGTTCTATCCAAGGCGACCAGAGCGTGCGCATCTTGTCCTGGTCGCGCACGACTTGTGCGCTGCCCGAGATCGACAGGTAATCCTGCTTGTCGGTGCGGGCGTAGACCAGGTTCACTTGCCGGTGATGCTGCATCTCCTCGACCTTGCTCGAAGACAGCGCGGTGAAAAACCACAGGCAACCGTCGTTGTCCATCTGCATGGTCGCCATCGGCCGGCTGCGCAAGCTGCCGTCGTCCTCTTCGGTAGTCAGCATCGCGAAGCGGATCTCTTCGACCAGGTCTGCCACCTTTTGCAGATCCTGGTTGTCCTGCCGTTGTATGTCCATTGCATCCCCTCCTTGTTCGGCCGGTTGCGACAGGCCGGGTTTGCGCCCGCGCGGCCGGCAAGCAATCACTATCGTGAGGATGCCGCGGCCGGGCCAAAGTTCCGCGCGGGCGATTGGCACGGAAGCTGCAAATAGACAAGCACTTTCACCCTTGGAGGAGCAGATGACATTTCCAGTGTGGGCCCACGCGATGTTCTGGGGATTTGTCGCGGGCAGCGCCTTGTTGATCGGGGCATCGATCGGCTATTTCTCGCATGTGCCGCAACGCGTGATCGCGGGCGTGATGGCATTCGGCAGCGGTGTGCTGATTTCGGCGCTGTCGTTCGAATTGATGGACGAGGCATACAAGCGAGGCGGCTTCGATTCGACTGCCATCGGCTTTCTCGCCGGCGCAGCCGTGTATTCGGGCGTCAACTGGTGGCTGGCGCGCCAGGGTGCGAAGCATCGCAAGCGGTCCGGCAACAAGCAGCCGTCCGAAAGCGAGCAGGGCGGCAGCGGGCTGGCAATTGCCGCCGGCTCGCTGCTGGACGGCATACCCGAGTCGATCGTGATCGGCCTCAGCATGCTGGCCGGCGGCGCGGTCAGCATGGTGGCGGTGGCGGCGATTTTCCTGTCGAATATTCCCGAAGGCTTGTCGAGCGCGGCCGGCATGAAAAAGGCCGGCCGTTCCATCGCCTACGTATTCGGCGTCTGGACCGGGATCGCGGTGATTTGCGGAATTGCCTCATGGGCCGGTTACGCCGTGTTCCAGGGTTTCTCCTCCGAGGTGGTGGCAGCGACGACTGCGGTGGCGGCCGGGGCGATCCTGGCGATGCTGGCCGACACCATGATTCCCGAGGCGTTCGAGGTGGCTCACAATTGGGCCGGCCTGATTACCGTCGCCGGTTTTCTCACGTCCTTTGTGCTGAGCAAGCTGGGATAAGCACAGGTGCTCAGGTCTGCGCAATCTTGTAAAAAATACCGACCGCCTGGGCAGCGGCGGCTTCCCCCCTGTCTTCAGTAAGCTCCCGCTTGAACAATATCGGCCCCGCAAACGCAAACAGTCTCGCCGACGTGGCGTCATACGGGGAGCGAAAGGCGTCCGGGTCGGACCGACCTTGTCGGCTATCGCGTTCTCTTCGAAATCAACCCCGCTGCCCTC
>CBIHOK010000188.1:0-6966 GCA_966211575.1 uncultured Noviherbaspirillum sp. | reverse complement strand
CGGCTGCGGCGCGCTGCTGAGCACGCTGCGCGGGCGGAAGCTGTCGCTGCCGCGGCGGCGCGCGCGGATGAAGAAGCCGTCCGGCTTCAGCGTCAATGTTTCCTTCACCCGCAGCGTGTAGCGGGGGTCGTTTTCCTGCAGGTCGAAGCGCTGCAACACCATCGCCAGCACCAGCTTCGCTTCCTGCAGCGCAAACGGGCGGCCGATGCAGGCGCGCTGGCCGTTGCCGAACGGCTTCCATGCATTGTCCGGCAGGCGCGCCAGGTTTTCCGGCGAGAAGCGTTCCGGGTCGAAACGCTCGGGGTCGCCGGCCCATACCTTGGGATCGCGATGCAGCGCCGGCACCAGCACCATCGCCGTTTCGTTGCGCCGGAATGGATAGCCGCCGTCCAGCGTGGTGTCTTCGTAGGGGCGCAGCGCGAACGCCGGCGCGGTCGGCCACAGCCGCAGGGTTTCGCTCAGCACCTGGTCGATGTACTGCAGGCGCGCCATGTCCTCGACCCGCGGCAGGTCCTGCCCGAGCACCTCGTCGACTTCGGCGCGCGCACGCTGCAGCACCTCCGGGTGCTGGAGCAGCAGGTAGAGCGCGAACGACAGCAGGCCGCTGGTGGTTTCGTGGCCGGCGATCAGGAAGGTGACCATCTGGTAGCGGATGTTTTCCTCGCTCAGCCCTTCGCCGGTCACCGGGTCGCGCCCCTCCAGCATCAGCGACAGCAGATCCTTTTTTCCCTGCGGCAGCGGGTTGCGCTTGCGCTGCGCGATCAGTTCGTCGGCCACCCGGTGCATGTAGCGGATATCGCTTTCGTACTGGCGCCGCGTCAGCAGCATCAACTGGTTCTGCAACGGCAGCCGGCGGCCGCGCGCGCCGGCTTCGGCCAGCGCGCCGACCATCGCGTCGACGAACGGATGCATCTCGTTCTGGTAGAAGCTGTTGAAGCGGTAGTCGAATGCGCATAGCGCGATGGTGTCGAGCGTGAGGCGCGTCATGTTGTCGACCACGTCGATGGTCGCGCCTTCGCCGAAGCGCTCCCAGCGCAGCATCAGCTGGTCGGCGATATCGAGCATCTGGTCGAACATGCCGCGGATCGCCACCGGCCCGAACGCCGGCATCAGCAGCCGGTGCGCCTTGCCCCAGTCGGGTTCGTCGGTGTAGGCGGTAAACAGCCCGTTGCCGGCGAAATCGCGGATGTTCTTCAGCGGCGAATGGATACGCTTGTCGAAGCGTTTTTCGTCGCACAATTCGTTCACCAGCGCCTGCGAACTGACTACCAGCAAATCGCCCGGCGGCAGGCTGAGCCGGAAGATCGGGCCATAGGTGCGGGCCAGCTTCATCAGGCTCTGGACCGGGGCCTGCGTATCGATATCCTTGATGTTCTTCAGCAAGGGATCGGGTTTGGGCTGCGGGATGCGGACGGGAGCGGCAGTGTTCGGCATGGGGTTTCCTTTTTCAAGAGGGTTCCGGCGGTAGCGCGGCGGAAAGGAAATGGGGAAAGCGTTCGCAGGCAATTTTGCCGCATCGCGGGCGGCAAACCGGAAATTGCCGGTTTGAGTAGGGAGACCACTCTAAAATTCGCAGGGTTGTAGCGGATTCCGGAGCGCGGCCTGCTCGGTTGCCGGCAACGCGTGCACTGTTTCCCATGTCGGAATTGTTCGGGCTTAAAATCGTCTTCGGCAATCCGTCAGTACGGATTTATTGCTTTGAGCATGGACACCGAGGCCGGCCTGCATGCAATGAAATGCGGCCGCAGGATGGCTCGCGGCATGGGAGGGAAAATGCAAGTCAAACGGATAGTCGCCAACATATCGGCCCAAGAACCTGCCCGGGCAGAGCGGTTCTATCATGACGTTCTCGGCCTGGATCTCGTCATGGACCATGGATGGATACGTACTTATGCCTCTCGAACCGAAAGGGTTGTGCAGGTCAGCATTGCCGATCAGGGGGGCTCCGGTACACCGGTTCCCGATTTGTCGATTGAAGTGGATGATCTCGAAGAAGCGCTCCGGCGTGTGCGGGACGCCGGGGTCGCGGTCGAATACGGGCCTGTCAGCGAGCCCTGGGGCGTGCGGCGATTCTACGTAAAAGATCCGTTCGGCAAGCTCGTCAACATCTTGCAACATCTATGAGCGGCGATGCCCTCGCCACGCCTTCATGCCAAAGCCGTTACGCTGCCTTAGTGGGATTTAGGAGATTTCATGAAAATGACGAACTGCCCGTTTGAAACCGTCGACTGGTCCGATGTCGAGCGTACCGAACACAAGGGCGAAACCGGCGTCGCCTATTGGCGGACCCGGCACTTCGGCGACATCCGCGTCCGCATGGTCGAATATACGCCCGGTTACCTCGCCGATCACTGGTGCGAGAAGGGGCATGTCCTTTTGTGCCTGGAAGGCGAGTTGCACACCGAGCTGGAGGACGGCCGCCGGTTCGTGCTGAAGCCGGGCATGAGCTACCAGGTGGCAGACGGCGCGGAAGCGCATCGCTCCTCGACTTCGGCGGGCGCCAAGCTCTTTATCGTCGATTAGCACCGGCCGCCGGAATCGCAAGCCTGTCGGACGCGTGGGATCCCACGCGCTGTCTTGGCGAGCACTCACTTCTTCAAGAACAAGCCTTCCTTCCGCGCCTCCACCGCCGCCGCTTTCGCCAGCGCTCGCAGGCACATCGCCACGGTCCCGGCGAATGCTTCGTCGTACCACGGATTGGCGCCGCTGACGCCGACCACGATCCCGTCCAGCACGATGCTTCCCCACAGCACGGTGTCGCCGGGCGCCAGCAGTTGCGGCCGCAGTTCCTGCACCAGGTGGCTGTCGAGCCCGGTGCGCCAGGCGACGCGCGCCTTGGCGCGGGCGAAGCCGGCGTAGTCGGCATCCCATTTCTCGCGGTCGCCCACTGCGTGCTCGTGCAGGATCGCTTCCTCGAACGAGGAATTGGCCGGCGTCCTGGCCGGATCCATCACCACGATGTAGAGGAAGCCGCTTTCGCCGACTTCCTTGTGCTGCATCGCCGCCTCGATCAGCGGCAGGCTCATTTCGATTGCGCGGGCGGCGGTGTCGCGGTCGATCAGACCGGCTCGGGCTGCATTCATCGGCTTCCTTTCTATTGAGTGACAAGGCGGAACGTCGCGTCCCAGTCGGCCGCGAAGCGTTCGATATTGAAGTGTTCGCGCGCGTGGCGGCGCGCGTTTTCGCCGAGACGGCGCGCCTGGTCGGGGTCGTCGATCAGCTCCTGCATGCGCGCGACCAGCACGTCGACGTCGGTATCGATATAGCCGGATACGCCGTTGTCGATCACGGTCGCCATCTCGGTGGTGGCGAGTGCGACGACCGGCATCCCGATCATCATCGCTTCCAGCACTGCGAGGCCGAAGCTGGTGTAGCGGATCGGGTTGAAGAAGAAACGGTATTGCGACGCGAATGCCGGCAGCTGCGCATGCTCGACTTCGCCCAGGCCGCCGGCTTCTTCCGCGCCCATGCCGACCAGGTCGAGCGGCACCGTTTCGCGCGCGTGCAGGAAGACGTCGCCGCCCAGGCGGCGGCCGCGGCGGGCGATGTGGTTGATGACGACCAGGCCGCGTGCCAGGTTGCCGCGATAGCTGATGTCGGGCGGCACCAGCACGCCGTGCTTCACGACGCGTGTCGGCGTGCGGCCGTTGTCCCACATCAGCGCGTTGAACGGCGTCACGTGCACCAGCAGCATGTTCGGATCGTCGACCGGGTGGCGGGTCTCGGTCGGATTCTCGCGCGGCGGGTCGTGCTCCAGGTAGATTTTCGGCAGGCGGCGCTGCGCCTCGCTCAGGTACAGGTACTGGTCGTTCAGGTATTGCGCATCGTCCTGGAACAGGATGCAGTCGAACTCGACATCCTTTGCTTCGCTGACCGGCAGGTCGATCAGGTTGTCGCCCCAGGGCATGTGGCCGCAGCGGCCGCCGTAGCCGGGCGGGCGATCGGGCTTGGACAGCACGTAGAAATCGTGCGGCGCCCGGGTAAGGTAGTAGAGGTAGCTGCCGTGGGTGTGCCAGGTCAGGATTTTCAGTCGTCGCATGAGGGCGGTCGGAACGGGGAACGGTCAGAAGGTGCCGGCGTAGATCGCGCAGCTGCGGCAGACGTCGGGCGGCGCCGGCGATGCCAGTTGTGCGCGGAACGCTTCGTATTCCCGATTGTTCCAGACCGGCGCCACGCCGTTTTGCGCCATGTCACCAAAGTGGATGCGGTCGGGCGTGGCTACCATGCAGCAGGGCATGGCCTTGCCGTCGTAGCTGATATAGGCGCCGCTCCACGGCCAGTCGCAGCGCTTGCGGCCGGAAGTCCCGGGCGCGTGCTGGCGCGGCCGCACGTTCGGCAGCCGCAGCGCGACGCCGAGTTCCCGCGCGGTGTCGCGCGCCTGGCTGAAACATCGTTCGATGCGTTCCTGGTCGTCGTTGAGCAGGGTCTGGTCTTCGACGAAGGCGCGCATCGGCCGGTAGCGCTGCGGCAGGCTGGCTTCGCCGAAGTCGTGGCACAGGTGCTGTACGGAGACGGTGGCGATGCCTTCCGCATGCGCGAGCCGCACCAGGTCCGGCAGTTCTTCCAGGTTGCGCCGCATGACCACCGCCACCAGCCGCACTTCCGGCCACGCGCTGCCCATCCGTTCGCGCGCCTGCATCAGCCGGCGCAGATTGCGCAGCACGCGCTCGAAGCGCGCGCGCAGGCGGATTGCCTGGTAGGTGGCGGCGCTGGCGCCGTCCAGCGAGACGTGCAGGATGCGCAGGCCGCTGCGCACGCATTGTTCGGCGCCGGCTTCGCTCATCACCGTCATGTTGGTATTGGTCGAGACCCGGATGCCGCGTTCGGCCGCATAGCGCACCATATCGAAGAAGCGCGGATGCAGGAGCGGTTCGCCCAGTCCTTGCAGCTGCAGTTCTTCGGCCTGCGGGAACTGATCGATCAGGCGCGTGTAGACGTCGAAATCCATGAAGGCGCGCGGCTGCCCCGGCGCGCCTTCATCGCGGAACTGGATCGGACACATGCGGCAGCGCAGGTTGCATTGGCCGACCGGTTCGATCTGGATGAAGCGCGGGAGCTCGGTCATGGGCGGCCGTCAGAGGAAGCCGACGCGATATTTGAGCGCGCCGACCGCGCGCCAGAACACCGCGAGCGGGGGAATCAGCGCCGAAGTCACCAGCATTTCCAGCACGTGCGAAGGCGATTTCGAAGTGTGCCGCAGGCGCTGCATGCAGAAGCGCCCGGTCATCAGCAGCCACAGCAGGCCGGCGCCGAGCGCGACCGGAACGCTGCCGGCCAGCAGCGCGGCGGGCATTGTCAGCAGCGCCAGTACCGTCAGGTAGAAATCCCAGCGCGGCGCCGGGCGGATGCGCTGGCGGTAGAGCTGGCGGTGCTTCTTGTACAGCAGCGCATCGAACTGGATCTTCTTCAGCTGCATCAGGCTCACTCCCCATGGCGCGGGGCGGATCGGGTGCACGATCGCCGGCCTGGCCGAGTGCACGATGCGGGAGCAGGATTCGAGCAGGCGGAAATGCAGGTCGGAGTCTTCGCGCCAGGCGAAGCGGAAGCGCTCGTCGAAGCCGCCCAGGCGCTCCAGCACCTGGCGCCGGCAGAAGCAGTTGGCGGTGACGAATTCGGCGGTTTCCAGGTTCTTCGCATCGAGCTGGTAATCGGTCGGGGTGCCGGACAGCGGCATGATCACGCGCCCGCATACCGCGTCCACGTCGTCGCGCTCGAATTCGAGCAGGCCGTTCTGCAGCCAGTCGGAGCGTGCGATGGTGTCGTCGTCGGTAAACGCGATGATGTCGCCGTGCGCCGCGCGCCAGCCGAGATTGCGGGCGGCGGCCGGGCCGTGCGGCCCGTATGAGGGCAGGTAGGTGATCAGCGGTCCGTTGCCTTCGGTGTGCGCGATCCAGCCGGACACGACTTCGTGCGTGTCGCGGCTGGGGCCGTCGTCGACCACGATGATTTCGAAACGGGCCGGGTCGAAGTGCTGCAGCACCAGGCTGGCGATGCAGCGGTTCAGCAACTGCGGACGTCCCTTGCTCGGGACCACTACCGAGATCGCGATATCGAGAGGGTTCGGCAGCGATGCGCGGCTATCGTTCTGGCTGCGGAACGAGGGGAAGTGGCCGTTGGCGCGGCGGTCGGCATGCAGTTGGCCGCCATGGCGATTTTCGACCTGGCCGGCGAAGCGCGTCCGGCGGCGGTCGCGATTGAAGGCTATCACTTTTGACATTGCTGCTGTCCTCGACGGCTAGGATGGGCGCGGCCAGCGCGCGGAATTCCGGCATTGCCGGGGCTGGTCCGGGTGGAGGCGCCGGTGTTCGCGGCCCGGTGTTTGCCGCGCTCGCTGTATTGCTTGGATAAGCAACGACCGCAGCAATTCCCGTTCCACGTCGCGAATTGATTTCGCGCAAATTTCTAACCGGCAGCCTGCGCCTCCCGTTGCGCTTCGCTGCGCGCGGCCCGCTGTTGCAGTTCCCATAGCCGCGCGTAGGCACCGCGCCGTTCCAGCAGGTCGTAGTGAGTGCCGCGCTCGACGATGTGGCCGCGTTCGAGCACGATGATTTCATCGGCGCCGACGATGGTCGACAGCCGGTGCGCGATCACCAGCGCGGTGCGGTCGGCGGCGAGGCGGTCGAGTTCCGCCTGGATAGCGCGTTCCGATTGCAGGTCGAGCGCGGAAGTGGCTTCGTCGAAGATCAGCAGCGGCGGATTCTTCAGGATCGCGCGCGCCAGCGCGATGCGCTGCTTTTCGCCGCCGGACAGCTTGACGCCGCGCTCGCCCACCGGAGTGTCGTATTTCTGCGGCAGCGAATCGATCAGCTCGTGGATGTGCGCGGCGCGCGCGGCGGCGATCACGTCTTCCATGCTGGCGTCTTCGCGGCCGTAGGCGATGTTGTAGGCAATGGTGTCGTTGAACAGCAGGGTGTCCTGCGGCACCACGCCGATCGCCGCGCGCAGGCTGCGGGTGCTGATGCCGCG
>CBIHOK010000187.1:0-7050 GCA_966211575.1 uncultured Noviherbaspirillum sp. | reverse complement strand
AAAATCCGCTGTTGCCATTGCCGGAACCGGAAAGCGGGCTGTTCGACACTGAATTATCGGACGCCTGGCTGCTCCCGGTGCCGTTACCGCTGCCCACACCGTTCGCCCCTGCGGCCGCGCTGGAGTCGCCAAAATTGCCGGTCTGACCATGACCGGAGCCGGCGTTACCCAGATCGGCCGCCCTCACCAGCCCCGCCGCCCCGGCATCCGGCGCAAGCACCGTGCTCTGATTGGCCTGATTGAGAACGATGGGGCCGCTTGCCGACTGAATCGCCACATTACCGGTGCCGTCCAGCATATGCACCTGGACTTCGCTGGTCTGCGCATTGACCTTCACGTCGACCGACGCATGCTCGGGACGGATTGCGCCCGAAGGCGTATCGATCATGATATGCAGCGAATCCGGAGCTTCGGCCGCAATCACGTTACCGGCCTTCACCGATACCCTTACCGTGTCTTCGATGCCGCCGGTACCGGCGTCACTGGTCAGAGCGAGCGCGATGCGCGAGTTTTCTCCAACCGTAAGATTCGAAGGCTGGTCGGCGCTGTGTTGAGGCGCATCAGCCATGTCGAAGGTCACATGCCCTTTGGCCGAAGTGACCACCTGATCGCCCTCGAATACCGGGTCTCCCGCATGCAAGGACAGTTCCTGCCCGTTGCGGATGACCTTCGCATCCGGCGTGGCATCGGCAACGCGGGCAATTTCCTTGTGATCGTCGGCCGCACCCGCTGCCGTGGATCCTTCGTTACCGGAAGCACCGGAACTCGCCGCACCCGGCGTTCCCGGGCTACCGGAAAGCATGGACTCGACCATGCCGACGGTATAGATGCCGCCTGCGTCGGAAATCAGGGTAGCTTGAGAACCGGGCAGGAAAAAGCCGCCTATGCGAACGACTTCGCCGGACGCCTTGTGAAGAACCAGATCATTGCCCTGCCGCTCAAATGCGCCGCCGCGTAAATCTTCGGCTGACACCGAGACCGCGCCGGATTCCATATGGGCGACGTGATCCGCCACGCCCGAGCGCTTGTTGATTCCCATGATTCCCACCCCCAGTTGTTCGCGCCTTTCAAAGGCGTCGTACGATATGTCCAGGAATGAAAAAGACGAAAACGAACCGCAATCCGAGTGCGTGACATCGCAAAAGGCGCGCCCAGGGCGCGCCAGGCAGAAGCAGTTCCCGTGCTTCTTTAACGTGCAATATCAGCATCCCAATTGACCAACCGCGTCGTGCCGTTATCGCCTACTTCCGCCATTCCATTCCTGGCTGTTCTTTAAGCGGCCAGCTCCCGGCTGGTCGCCCTCATTTGTTCGCTCCAGGCCTGTCATTGTGCATGGGTAACATGCTGTAACAATTTCTGTGCAGTAATACGAATCCTACGCCATATCTTTTTTCCTGAGGGTAACTTCCAAGAGAAAAAAAACAAAAATGCGACAAAATATTTCTGCTCGGGGCGCGCCCATTCTTCCGGGGCATCACTCTCCGACTTTGCGAGGCCCGCTCCATTGTCATAAGTACATGCGATACCTACCCGAAGTGCGGTGCGCTTCCGGTCCCGGCATCCCTGACGTTGTGTCCGCACATTTCGTATAACTGCCTGCCTTATCCGACACAGCGATCCGGAACTCGACCGGAAACGATTGGAGATCGTGCGTGATTGATGATGATCAGGACCTTCAGCTTCCTGGAACGGCATGACCGGAATTCATGGCCGCATATTCAGGGCCGCATATAGGCGATAGACGCTTTCCTTTACAATGAAGCTTTGCAAAAGCCTGCCCCAGCCATGATAGTCCTCGGCATCGAGTCTTCCTGCGACGAAACCGGGATCGCGTTATACGACACGCAACGCGGCCTGCTCGCGCATGCGCTGCATTCGCAGGTGGCGATGCACCAGGAATACGGCGGCGTGGTACCGGAACTCGCCTCGCGCGACCATATTCGGCGTGCAATCCCGCTGCTGGAACAGGCGCTGGCCAAGGCCGGCACCAAGCGCAGCGCGATCGATGCGATTGCGTATACCCAAGGACCGGGTCTGGCCGGTGCCTTGCTGGTCGGCGCCTCCATCGCCTGCGGCCTCGGCCTCGCGCTCGACCGGCCGGTGCTCGGCGTCCACCACCTCGAAGGCCACCTGCTGTCGCCGCTGCTGGCGAAAGAGCCGCCCGAATTTCCTTTCATTGCGCTGTTGGTGTCCGGCGGCCACACCCAGCTGATGCGGGTCGACGGCGTCGGCCGCTATACCTTGCTGGGAGAAACGCTGGACGATGCCGCCGGCGAGGCATTCGACAAATCCGCCAAACTGCTCGGCCTCGGCTATCCGGGCGGCCCGGCAATCTCGCGCATGGCCGAATTCGGCGATCCGGACGTCTACAAGCTGCCGCGCCCGATGCTGCATTCGAAGGATCTGAATTTCAGTTTTTCCGGCCTGAAGACGGCGGTGCTGACGCTGGTGCGCAACCAGATCGCGAACATCTGCGAACAGGACAAGGCCAACGTCGCGCGCGCATTCGTCGATGCAATGGTCGAGGTGCTGGTGGCGAAGTGTGTGGCGGCGCTGAAGCAAAGCGGCCTGAAACGGCTGGTGATCGCGGGCGGCGTCGGCGCCAACGGCCAGCTGCGCGAGGCGCTCAATGCGGCGGCCGCGCGCCGGCGCTTCCGCGTGTTCTATCCCGAACTCGAATTCTGCACCGACAACGGCGCGATGATCGCGTTCGCCGGCGCGCTGCGGCTACAGGCGAATCCGGCGGCGGCCAGCCGCGACTATGGTTTCAACGTGCGGCCGCGCTGGCCGCTCGACGAGTTGCGCGCAGCCTGAATGATTTCTTCCTGATTACTTCTTCTTGCTGCCGATCCGGCTTTCCTTGCCCGCCAGCAGATTGCCGATGTTCTGGCGATGCCGGTAGATCAGCAGCGCGGTCATCGCCAGTACCGCCAGCAGCTTCACGTCGGTACCGAACAGCAATCCGTAATAGAAAGGCGCAAACAGCGACGCCACCAGCGCCGCCAGCGACGAATAGCGGAATGCGTACGCGATCACCAGCCAGGTGACGAGACTGGCGACACCCAGCCAGGGATTCAGCCCGAGCAGCACGCCAAACATCGTGGCTACGCCCTTGCCACCGACGAAGCGCGTGTACAGCGGCCACAGGTGCCCGAGAAACACGGCAAACGCAACCAGTGCGACACCGCCGTCGCCGATGCCATAGCGCTCGCCGAGATACTGCGCCAGCCATACCGCGAGCCAGCCCTTGAAGCCGTCGCCCAGCAGCGTCAGCGCGGCGGCTGCCTTGTTCCCGCTGCGCAGCACATTGGTCGCGCCCGGATTCTTCGAGCCGTAGCTGCGCGGATCGGCCAGTCCGAACAGTTTGCTGAACACTACCGCAAACGATATGGAACCGATCAGGTAGGCGGCGATGGTTGCCAGGACGATATGCATGTTTTTCCTTTCAGCTTGTTGGTTCGTCGCCGCTCACTCGTCGAGCGCGCAATGGACAGGAGTGACCGGCAGCAGACTGCCCAGCACCGCGGGATCGATACCCACCAGGAAGCCGCGCCGCCCGCCGTTGATATAAATCCGGTCGAGCGCGAAGATGCTCTGTTCGACGTAGACCGGCATCGCCTTGCGGGTGCCGAACGGCGAAGTGCCGCCGACCAGATAGCCGGAATGCCGGTTTGCCACTTCCGGCTTGCAGGGTTCGACCGACTTGCAGCCGATCTGGCGCGCCAGGTTCTTGGTCGAGACCTTGCGGTCGCCGTGCATCAGCACGATCAGCGGCCGCGCCGCCTCGTCCTGCATCACCAGCGTCTTCACCACGCAATGTTCATCCACGCCCAGTTCGCGCGCCGACACCGCGGTGCCGCCGTGTTCCTCGTAGTCGTACGGGTGCTCGGAAAATGCAACGCCGTGCTTGCGCAACAGCTGCGTGGCGGGCGTTTCGGAAATATGCGCTTTCTTTCCCATGCGTCGGACGAATCGAAAAATGCCCGTCATTATGCAGCAAGAATCGCGCAGCGCACGCCGGGATTTCCGGAAAGCAGCAGCGTGCCGCTTCGAAGCGTCCGGCGCTGTTTGAGGGATATCAAAAAAACCACGGAAAAGCAGCTGAGGCCTCAGCCCCGCCGAACCGCGCATGCTACAAATGCGCGGGCGCGCTGGCTGCGGTCGGAACGTCGCAAAACTGGTGGCGGTGTCCGCAGTCGCTGGCACGCCACCAGGCATCCGAACATGCACGGCGGCACCACCGGGAAAGCAAAAAATTGCTCCCTGGTAAATTCTCGAAATTTTTTGTGCGCCGCACAAAAAAGATCTTGACATCCCGGGAAGCATCCCTAAAATATGCATTGTTGCGGTGCACAATACAGACCGCCTGACCGATTACCCAATTTCATCCCAAGGAGAAGTCCATGTTCCCGATTCCCGATCAGCTTTCCAGCGTCACCAAAGCCAACCTGGAAGCCCAGTTGTCCCTGTTTGCAAATCTGACCAGCAAGGCGTTCGAAAGCGTCGAAAAGGTGGTCGATCTCAACCTGAACGTTGCCAAGGCATCGCTGGAAGACTCGACCACGGCCGCGCGCCAGTTGCTGGCGGCCAAGGATGCGCAGGAATTCCTGTCGCTGACCGCTGCCCAGGCCCAGCCGAATGCCGCCAAGGCGATCGCCTACGGTCGCCATCTGGCCGGCATCGCCAGCGCCGTCCAGGCCGAATTCTCGCGTGCCGCCGAAGAGCAGATCGCGGAAACCAGCCGCAAGGTGTCGGCGCTGGTGGACGATGTTTCGAAGAATGCGCCGGCCGGTTCCGAGAACGTGATTGCCATCGTGAAGTCCGCGATCGGCAATGCGAATGCCGGCTACGAGCAGTTCAACAAGACGTCGAAGCAGGCGATGGAAGCGATGGAAGCGAATATGACGTCGGCAGTCAGCCAGTTCTCGCAGGCGACTGAAAAGACGGCCGGCCGCGCCCGCAAGCAATCCTGATATCCGCTGCGCGGCAGCTTCAGCCAGTCCCCAACGGGCCGCATACAGCGGCCCGTTTTTTTATCCGGAAACCTCAGGCCTGAATTTCCGCCCGGCCATGCCTTGATTTTGGTCAGCCGCGAAATGTCTTTTGAAATCATCGACATGGCTTGCCGCACATCCGGTTATCCACAGGATTGACCACAGCAAGTGTGGACAGCTTCCCCATGTTTCCCATCCTTTCCCCACTCATCCGCGCGGATGGTGCTGCGCATGCAGCTTCTTCAGCCGTTCACGTGCCACGTGCGTGTAAATCTGGGTGGTGGAAATATCGGCATGGCCGAGCAGCAGTTGGACCACCCGCAGGTCGGCCCCGTGGTTCAGCAGGTGAGTGGCGAATGCATGGCGCAGCGTGTGCGGCGACAACGGCGCATCGATGCCGCCCCGTAGCGCGTATTTCTTGATGAGCGTCCAGAACATCTGGCGCGTCATCGGGCCGCCGCGCGCGGTGACGAACAGCGCGTCGTCGTTCTGTCCGTTCAGGATGAGCGCGCGCGCCTGCGCCAGATAACGCTCGATCCAGTCGCGCGCCTCTTCGCCGAACGGCACCAGGCGCGTCTTGTCGCCCTTGCCGGTGACGCGCAGCACGCCTTCGTTCAATCCAAGCTCGACCGATTTCAGCAGCACCAGCTCGGACACGCGCAAGCCGCTGGCGTACATCAGTTCCAGCATGGTGCGGTCGCGCAAGCCCAGCGGCGTGTTCACGTCGGGTGCCGCGAGCAGGGCTTCGACCTGCGATTCGGTCAGGGTTTTCGGATAGCGCGGCGGCTGCCTGGCCGACTTCATCTTCAGGCAGGGATCGACTTCGATCCGCCGCTGCCGCAGCGCGATCTGGTAGAAGCGCTTGAGCACCGCAAGGCGGCGATTGGCGGTGCTCGCCTTGCTGTCGGCATGGCGCGCAGCGAAATAGGCATTCAGGTCGTCGCCCTGCGCCGCATACAAGTCCTTGCCGCGCTCCGCCTGCAGCCATGCGGCAAACAGTTTCATGTCGCGCCGGTAGGCGTCCAGAGAATTCCTGGCAAGGCCGTCTTCCAGCCATAGCGTGTCGCAGAATTCATCGATTGCAGCCAGGCTGGCCGCATCCGCGTCCGCCATCAATACCCCTTGACCCCTTCGTGCGCCAGCAACCAGCGCTTGACCGCCAGGTGAAAGCCGTCTTCGTCGTCATGATGGGAAAAGCCGCCGAGGCCGCCGGCCGCCGTCACGCGGTGGCACGGTATCACCAGCGGGAACCAGTTGGCGCCGCAAGCCTGCCCCACCGCACGCGGCGCCGACCGGACCAGTTTCGCGATGTCGCCGTAGGTGCGGACTTCGCCGCGCGGGATCGAGGAAATCGCCGACCACACCTTGTGCTGGAACGCGGTGCCGACCTCGGCCAGCGGCAGGTTGAAGCGGAAATCGGGTTCGTCGAGATAGCGTTCGAGCTGCCGCGCCACTCGCTCCGACAGCGGATCGGCCGGTTCCAGCTCGTCGAAATGACGCGGCAGGTAAACCAGCTCGCGCAACGCGCCGGCTTCGGTGCGTACGCCGATCGCGCCGAACGGAGCGGCGACAACTGCGGAAAAAATGGAGGCGGCCTGTGTTTTATTCATGGCGCTAGTGTCCTGAGTCAGGACATTAGGATAAAACAATCCGGCAATCCGGACAAAAGAATGCGATCAGGTAAAGATAAGGCAAGAAAAAAAGGCGCGTCCTGCGACGCGCCTTTTCATGCCAGCCACGAGGCCGGGCAGGCTTTACTTGAACATCAGCTGAGGCAGCCACAGCGAGAGTTGCGGCACATAGGTAACCAGCAGCAGGAAGCCGATCATCGTAAACAGCCAGGGGGCAACCGCCACCGTGAGCTCGGTAATACCCATCTTCGTGATGCCCGACGCCACGTACAGGTTCAGGCCAACCGGCGGATGGCACATGCCGACTTCCATGTTCACCACCATGATGATGCCGAAATGGATAGGATCGATCCCGAGCGCCGTGGCCACAGGGAACAGGATCGGCGCCATGATCAGCACGATCGACGACGGTTCCATCACGTTAC
>CBIHOK010000186.1:0-7072 GCA_966211575.1 uncultured Noviherbaspirillum sp. | reverse complement strand
CATCATCGTCCTCGTGCGCCGACGTGAACCCGCCCGTCAGAAAGATCATCCACTGCGATTGCGACTGCTTCTATGCAGCGGTGGAAATGCGCGACAATCCCGCGCTGCGCGGCTATCCGCTGGCGGTCGGCGGCAGGCCCGAACAGCGCGGGGTGGTCGCCACCTGCAATTACGAAGCGCGCCGCTTCGGCATCCGTTCCGCGATGCCGATGTCGCAGGCGCTGCAACGCTGTCCCGAGCTGATCGTGCTGCCGCCGGCGATGGACAAGTACCGCGCCGCATCGAAGCAGATCCTCGCGATCTATCGCGACTATACCGAACTGGTGGAACCGCTGTCGCTGGACGAAGCCTACCTCGACGTCACCGATTCGCCGCATTGCAAGGGCAGCGCGACGCTGATCGCGCAGGAAATCCGGACCCGCATCGCCGCCACCGTCGGCATCACCGCCTCGGCCGGCATCGCGCCCAACAAGTTCATCGCCAAGATCGCGAGCGACTGGAACAAGCCGGACGGGCAGTTCGTGGTGCGGCCGCAGGACGTGGATGCGTTCGTCGCGGCGCTGCCGGTCGACAAGCTGTTCGGGGTAGGCCGGGTCACCGCGCTCAAGCTCAAGAAGCTGGGCGCGCAAACCTGCGCCGACCTGCGCCGCTGGTCGCTGGCGGAACTGCAGCATCACTTCGGCAAGTTCGGCGAAAGCCTGTACGGCTTGTGCCGCGGCCTCGACCGGCGCGAGGTCAGCCCCAGCCGCGAGCGCAAATCCGTGAGCGTCGAGGAAACCTACGCAACCGACCTGCCCGACCTCGCCGCCTGCCGCCGCGAACTGCCGGCATTGCTGGACAAGCTGCGGCAGCGGATGCGGCGCGCCGGTGCCGAACGCTGCACCCACAAGCTGTTCGTCAAGCTGCGCTTCGCCGATTTCCGCCGCACCACCGCTGAATGCGTCAGCAGCGTGCTCGATCCGGCGCTGTGCGACAAGCTGCTCGACACCGCCTATCGGCGCGGAGGTCGCCCAGTGCGCCTGCTCGGCGTCGGCGTGCGCCTGAACGAGGAAGACGGCCTGCAGCAGATGGGCCTGTTCACGGACAGCGCGCAATAACGTGCACAAGCCGCGCAGCGCCGCAACCCCGGTGTGCGGGCGGCGCAACGCGGGCGCGGCGCGACTGACTGGCACGGATGCGCCGTGTAGAATGGCCCATTTTGCCGGAGCGCATCATGTGGTTCAAGAATCTCCAGATCTATCGTCTCACCGCTCCGTGGACGATGAGCGCCGAACAACTCGAAGCCAGCCTCGCGCCGCAGGCATTCGCGCCTTGCGGCAATCTCGACATGCAAAGCCAGGGCTGGGTTGCGCCGCGCCCGCAGGGAAACGGCGGTCCGCTGGTGCATGTGGTCAACCGCCAGTTGCTGCTGCAGCTCGATACCGAAAAGAAGCTGCTGCCGTCCAGCGTGATCAACCAGGTCAGCAAGGCGCGCGCCGCCGAAATGGAAGAGCAGCAGGGCTTCAAGCCGGGCCGCAAGCAGATGAAAGAAATCAAGGAACAGGTCACCGACGAGTTGCTGCCGCGCGCCTTCAGCATCCGCCGCAGCACCCGGGTCTGGATCGATCCGGTCAACGGCTGGCTGGTGGTCGATGCCGCCGGCGCGGCGAAGGCCGATGAAGTGTTCAAGCTGCTGCTGAAATCGCTGGAGACGCTGCCGTTCGCCGCATTGCGCACCGAGCAGTCGCCGCTGACAGCGATGACCGACTGGCTGGCCGCCGACGAAGCGCCCGGCGGCTTCACCGTCGACCAGGATACCGAGCTGCGCGCTTCCGGTGAAGGCAAGGCCACCGTGCGTTACGTGCGCCACACGCTGGAAGCGGAAGACGTGCGCCGCCACATCGCCGCCGGCAAGCAGTGCACGCGGCTGGCGCTGACCTGGAGCGATCGCATCTCCTTCGTGCTGACCGAGGCGCTCGCGGTCAAGCGCGTCGCCCCGCTCGACGTGCTGAAGGAAAACGCCGATTCGACGCTGCAGAACGAAGACGAGCGTTTCGACGGCGACTTTGCGCTGATGAGCGGCGAATTGGCGAAGCTGATCGCCGACCTGGTGCAGGCGCTGGGCGGCGAAGAGCGGCAGAAGAAGGCGGCATGATTGAGGCATAGGGCGGACTTCGCCCGCCGATACCCTGATATCTCGGTACGCCGCTTTGCTCGGCCATGAAAAAGACGAACCGCGCGGTTCGTCTTTTTCTTGATTTGCACAAGCCCCGAGCCGGATCAAACCATCGGATTACCGTTGGCGGAAATCTGCGGCATCATCTCCTTGGCATCCTAGTGCGCCGCGAGCATGTCCGCGTCGATACACGTCGATCACCGCGGTGTCGCGACCTTCTCGCTTCGCCGAAAGCTGCGACAAGACGAATGCGAGCGCGGACAGGCCGACCAGCGCCGCCGAAGCCACGGGCAATCCGCTTGCACCCCATGCGCTGTAGACATGCGAGGCGGCGAACGAGCCGACGGACATGCCCAGGTAGAGCGCCGAAGCGTTCACCGCCAGCAGCAGTCCGCGCCATTGCGGCGCCAGGCTGATCAGGCGCTTTTGCTGCGGTGCCTGGAACAGCATCGCCACCACCGCCCACGCCGCCAGCAGCGCCAGTGCGGTGAAAGGATGTGCCGGCGCGAAGGCCAGCATCAGAAATACCACCAGCAGCCCGGCGATCGATGCCCAGATCACCCGGTCGGTCGCGAATCGGTCGCCGATCCGCCCGGCGATGGCATTGCCGGCAATGCCGCCTACGCCGAACACCAGCAAGCCCAACGACACGGTTGCCGACGATGCTCCGAACTGTTCCTTCAGCAGCAGGCTGATCAACGCATAGGTGGCAAATTGCGCCGCCATCTGGAACAGCGTGACTGCCACGCCCCATGCGGTGGTCGCCCGTTCGAACACCTGTGCCAATGCGCGAATGCTCACGCGCTGGCCGGCGCTGCCGTCCCGGATCAGCATTGCCGCCGCCGCCACGCAAGCCAGTGCAGTCAGCGTCAACAGCTCGAACACCGCTTGCCATGACATTGCCTGCCCGATCCACGACGAAAGCGGCACGCCGATCACGGTCGCTACCGTCATGCCGCCGAACACTGTCGCCAGCGCCTTGGTCTGTTCCTGCTGCGGCACCAGACTGGCGCCGAGCGCGGATGCGACCGGCCCGACAGCGGCGGCGCCGACCGCCATCACGACGCGTGCCGCCACCGCCCAAGCGAACGACGGCGCGAATGCCGATCCCAGCGAACCGGCCGCCATGAGGAGCAGGCCGGCGATCAGCAGCATGCGTCGCGGCAACTGGCCCAGCAGCATTTGCAGCATAGGAGCGGAAACCGCGAAGGTCAGCGCGAACACAGTAACCAGCTGGGCGATGCCGGCCTGCGAGACGTGGAAATGGCGGGCCATCGGGTCAAGCAGTCCGATGACCGCGAGCGATCCGGTGCCTAATACGAAATAGGCGGCCGATAGCGCAAGCAAGCCCTTGCGTGGCAAAACATGCTTTTCCATCTTGATCTCCTGTAGTTGAGAGCGGGGTTGCGATGGATTGCACTGTAGGGTGTTCCAACGTATATTGGAAACCGATAATTTCTATAGGACCTATCGACATGGACGATTTGAGAGGTGTCGACCTGAACCTGCTGGTTTCGCTGGACGCCTTGCTCGACGAACGCAATGTGACGCGCGCCGCCCGCCGGCTACACCTGAGCCAGTCTTCGGTGTCTGCGCAGTTGGCGCGGCTGCGGGACGTGTTCGGCGATCCCTTGCTGATGCCGGCGGCAACCGGACGCGGCATGACGCCCACGGCGCGCGCATTGGCGCTGGCCGAGCCTTTGCACGCCGCGCTCAAGGACCTGGAAACGCTCGTCAGGCAACGCCCATCCTTCGACCCGAAGTGCGACGAGCGAGCCTTTCAGATCGCCGCCAGCGACAACGCCACTGTGGTGCTGGGCCTGCCGCTGATGCAGCGGCTGAAAGCGGTGGCCGGGCCCGGTGTGCGCGTCGCTTTTCGCATACCGGACGCAAGCCGCGTGGCCGAGCAAATGGAGCGCGGCGAGATCGACTTGCTGATCGGCTCGGAACGGATGGTCCCGGCGACGATGAAGACGCGTAGGCTGCTGACCGAGAAATTCGTGCTGGCGCAGCGCAAAGGCCATCCGAGAGGGAAAAAGGCAGTGGACCTGAACGCCTACTGCAAGCTGGAACACGTTCTGGTCTCGACCTCGGGCGGAAGCTTCGAGGGATTCATGGACGAACAGCTCGGATCCTTGCTGCGCAAGCGCAACGTAGTGCTCTCGGTTCAGCAGTTCACGCTGGTGCCGGAGATATTGCGAACGACCGATTATGTCTGTACGCTGCCCCGCCATCTGGCAGAACAGTTTTCGCACGTCGTGGACTGCTTCGAGCTTCCGTTCAAAGCGGAAGGGTTTTCATTGTTCGTCGCATGGCATCCGCGCAACCATAGCGACCCGGCGGCGCTTTGGCTGCGAGATTATGTTTCGTCGTTCGCCGCCGGGAAAATGGCTTGACCCAGGAATTCTGGTCGACGTCGATTTTCGCTTGCCTCTCTTTCCGCAGGAAGCGCACGACAGAGGAG
Organism: uncultured Noviherbaspirillum sp.; assembly: GCA_966211575.1. Classification (GTDB taxonomy): domain Bacteria; phylum Pseudomonadota; class Gammaproteobacteria; order Burkholderiales; family Burkholderiaceae_D; genus Noviherbaspirillum. Next base: position 2,453 of record CBIHOK010000186.1, on the reverse strand, counting down.
CCGGAGTTTCCCTACGAATCGATCACGGCATCTTCAGAATCGGAACGGCAGAAACCGGCAATCCTATCCATATGAAATCAAGCGCCCGGCTCCTTGCCGATTACCGCCTCCCGGGGAAGTATTACCCGGAACCGGGTGCCTTTGCCGACTTCGCTGGCCACCTCTATCCGTCCCCCGTGCTTCTGCACGATGCCGTAGGAAAGCGACAGGCCGAGCCCGGTGCCTTTACCTACCGGCTTAGTGGTAAAGAAAGGTTCGAAGATGCGTCCCAGGTGTTCCTGCGAGATGCCCTGGCCGGTGTCTTCCACCTCGACCCAGACCGTTTTGTCGTCATGGCCGGTGCGCAGGGTGATCCGGCCGCATTCGGGAATCGCGTGCGCCGCGTTGATCAGCAGGTTCATGAAAACCTGGTTGAGCTGCGACGGAAAGCATTCGATTTGCGGAATATTCCCGTATTCCTTGGTGACTTCGGCCTTGTACTTGACTTCGTTCCACACCACGTTGAGCGTGCTGTCCAGGCCGTTTTCCAGATTGGCGAACTGCCTGTCGGTACTGTCCACATGCGAAAAGTCTTTCATGTCCTGGACAATCCGCTTGACGCGTTGCAAGCCTTCGAGCGATTCCGTCAGCAGGTCGCCGAGGTCTTCACGCAGATATTGCGCGTCGACGTCCTCTTTCACCTGTCCGATTGCTTCGCGTGCCGCGGCCGGTAGCGCGGTTTCGGCCTGTTCGTAGGCGTCCAGCAGCTTCAGCATGTTTTGCGCATAACGCTGCAGCGTACCCAGATTGGAATTGACGAAGCCGATGGGGTTGTTGATCTCGTGCGCCACGCCCGCGGCCAGCACGCCGATCGATGCCATCTTTTCCGATTGCAGCAGCTGGCTCTGGGCTTCGCCGAGTTTCCTGATCAGATCCGCCTGCAGCGCCTTTTCCTGTTGCAGCGTTTCGTTTGCCTTCTGCAGGTCGGCCGTGCGTTCGAGCACCCTGGCTTCCAGCCGGTCGCGGGATTCGCGCAACGCTTCCTCGGCGCGCTGGCGTTCGGTGATGTCGTTGTAGCCGAACACGCGGCCGATGATGCGTTCACCCAGGTATTGCGGGCGCGAGCGGCACTCGAAAATCCTCCCATCCTTCAGGTGAAGCAAGTCTTCGGTCTCGCTGCTGTCGACCACCGCCTGCAGGCGGGCGCGGCAGACTTCCGCCTCGACGACACGCTCGGCAAGGAATTCGATGATCGCCGCATCGTCGCGCGCCAGCAGCAGCGAGTCGGAGATCTCCCACATCTTGCTGAACAGGCGATTCATGCTGGCGATCCTGCCATGCCAGTCGATGACCAGGATGCCGTTGCCGGTCGATTCCAGCGTCGCCCGCAATTGCGACAGGGTCTGCTCCAGCGCATCCTCGACCTGCCGCTCATGCCGGATATCCCGCGCCTGCACCAGCAGCAACGGTTCTCCTTCGTGCCGGATCACGCGCACCGATTTCATTACCGTCAGCAGCGAGGCGTCGGCACAGTGATATTGTCCTTCCTGTGCCTCGACATCCAGATACTGGCCGTTGCGCACGTCTTCCCAGTAAAACACGTCCTGCAGCGAGCTTTCGATATCGGTGATCGCCATCGAAAGCAACTGTTCCTTGCCGTAGCCGAGGGTTTGCTCGACCAGCAGGTTGGCAGCGGCGATCCGCAAATCGGCCGGCGTCACCAGCATCATCATGTGCGGACTGTGGTCCACCATCAGTTGTGCAAGTCGATTCATCGCGCCGGTGCCTCCTGCGCGGGCTTGCCGGCATCGAAGTAATAGCTGACCCGTTTGCGTGGGCTGAGGTAGAGGTAGACTTCCTGCGGCACCTGTGCCGGCTTGATCGCCTTCACGATGTTCAGGTCCGTTTCCCGTTCCATGTCCACCAGGATCGCTTCATCCTTGGGGATGTTGGCATCGTAGATCACGACCATCGGTTTCATCGGCTTTGCGGTGTTGACGGTGGCGACCATGCCGATCACCCCGTTGGAAAGCTGGACGATCGTGCCGGGCGGGTAAACGCCGAGGCAGCGGATGAAGACCTGCAGCAGTTTCGGATCGAATTTGGCGCGCAACTTGGCGAACATGATCGACAAGGCTTCGTGCGGGGTGAGTGCAACGCCCATGTTGGGCGGATTGCACAGCTCGTCGTAGTAGTTGGCGATGGAGACGATGCGCGACAGCAGGCCGATCGCTTCCCCTTTCAGGCGCTGCGGATAGCCGCTGCCGTCGAAGGTTTCATGATGGTCGCGAATGATTGCCTGGACGGGCGGCGGCAGCTTCAGGCGCTGGGCAATATCGACGCCATACTGGCAGTGCATCTGGTAGAGATTCTGCTCGGCCTGGGTCAGCGGTTCCGTCTTCAGTAGCACCTTGTCCGGAATTTCCTTGCGCCCGACGTCGTGGAATAGCGCGCCCATGCCGAGTGCGTTGACC
>CBIHOK010000185.1:0-7195 GCA_966211575.1 uncultured Noviherbaspirillum sp. | reverse complement strand
CATGCCGCCCTGCTGTTTCTCGATCTCGACAAGTTCAAGCCGGTCAACGATACCTATGGCCATGCCTACGGCGACCTGTTGCTGAAGGAAGTGGCGCACCGGCTGCAGGGCTGCATGCGTGCGGCCGACACCGCGGCGCGCCTGGGCGGGGATGAATTCGTGGTGCTGCTGTCGGAAACCGACGGCCCCGAATCGGTGGCGCTGGTCGCGCACAAGATACTGGACCAGCTCACCCGTCCGTACCCGATCGCCGGCCACGTGTTCGAAATTTCCGCTAGCATCGGCGCCGCGCTCTACCCGGACCACGGCACCGACCCCACCGCGCTGATGAAGAGCGCCGACCTGGCGATGTATGCGGCCAAGGACAAGGGCCGGGCCAACGTGCAGTTTGCGCGTCCGGTTCCCACTACCTCATCGCCGCCGCCGCCGGTGGACTGAACGCAGCACCCCTAGCGTGGCTCGCCGCTTTCCGCTCCCAGCGGCGCCGCCACCGCTTCCAGCGCCTTGCGTTCCGCGTCCACGCCGAAGCGCAGCGCCAGCGCGCCGGCCAGCACCGCCAGCGCAGCGCCCACCGCATAACCGGAGGCCACCGCGCCGCGGCTGCCGCCCTGGATCAGCCAGCCGAACAGCGCCGGCGCGATGAAGCCGCCGGCGCCGGTGCCGATCGCATAAAAGATCGAAATCGCCAGCGCCCGCATCTCCAGAGGAAACACTTCGCTCACCGTCAGGTAGGCGGAACTGGCCGCCGCCGACGCCAGGAAGAACACGCCGGACCAGCACAGCACCTGGGTCAGCGCGCTCAGCCAGCCTTGCATGAAAGCCCAGCCGGTGAACGCCAGTCCCAGCCCGGTCAGCACATAGGTGAGCGCGATCATGCGGCGCCGGCCGAAGCTGTCGAACAGCGGGCCCAGCAGCATCGGCCCCAGCACGTTGCCAAGCGCAAACGGAAAGATGTAGCGCGCGACGCGCACTTCCGGCACCTGGTAGAAACGCGTCAGCACCAGCGCATAGGTGAAGAAAATCGCGTTGTAGAAAAATGCCTGCGCCACCATCATCGCCAGCACCACCAGGCTGCGCGTCCGGTAGCGCCGCAGCAGCACCTCGGCCACGCGCCGGTAGCTCGGCACCCCGCCGGCAATGAAGCCGGCAATGAGCCCGGGATCGGCCGCCGGCGGCGCCAGCGGCCCGTGCTGCGCTTCGACCTCGGCTTCGATATGGCTGGCGATCCGGTGCGCCTCGTCGGCGCGCCCGTGCATCAGCAGCCAGCGCGGGCTTTCCGGCACATGGCGCCGCACCAGCACGATCGCTCCCGCCAGCGTCGCCCCCAGCAGGAAGCAGGCGCGCCAGCCGAGCACCGGCCCCAGCACGCGCGGATCGAGCAGCAGCAGGCTCAAGCCGGCGCCGATCCAGAAGCTGGAGTTGATCGCCAGGTTCACGCGCCCGCGCACCCGCGCCGGGATCAGCTCGTCGATCGCCGAATTGATTGCCGCATATTCGCCGCCGATCCCGAAACCGGTCAGGAAACGGCACACCGCGAGAAACGCGAAACCGGTCGAGAATGCGGTCGCCAGCGTGGCCAGCATGTACAGCGCGAGCGTGAGCATGAACAGCTTCTTGCGCCCGAGGCGATCGGTCAGGCGGCCGAACACCAGCGCGCCGAGCACCGCGCCGCCGATGTACAGCGAACCGGTCCAGCCGACTTCGGATGCGCTCAGCGCCAGGGTATCGGGCCGCTCCAGCACCGCGCCGACCGAACCCACCAGCGTAACCTCGAGGCCGTCGAGCACCCAGGCGACGCCGAGCGCGATCACGACACGCCAGTGCCAGGACGACCAGGGCAGACGATCGAGGCGGGCGGGGATGGGGCTGGCGGCGGGTTTCATCGGCGGTGTACTTCGAACGTGGCTTCGAGTGTACGCAAGCCGGCGCCGCCGGCACTGGCATGGATCAGGAAACGGGCGATTCGCGAAGTGGGCGGAGCACCGATCAGTGCTGCAGCCAGGCGCCGAGCTGGGTGCTGTCCGGCATGCCCAGCACCATCTGCATCTTTCCTTTTGCCGGAATCAGCGCCGAATAAGGCGTCATTCCGGGCCAGCGCGGATCCACCGAGTAGCGCAGCACGTTGTCCTGTCCGTCGAAAATGAACAGCCGGCTGATGCCCTGGAAATAATGGCTGTGCGCCCTTGCCTCGTCCGGTTCGGCATCCATGATGACGGCCACCAGCGGAACGGCCGGCTTGCGTCCCGCCGCCGCTTCCGACAGCTTCTTGAACACCGCCGGGCAGTTGGAACAGTCGGTGGTGGTGAAGACGACCGCGGCCGGCCGCGGCAAGCTCTTCTGCAATGCGGCCCAGGTCGTCGCGCCGAACATCTCGACCTTGGTTGGCGGGGCGGCCTGTGGAGCTGCATGGCCGCTGGAAGCGATGCAAGACAGCCCGAAACACAGCGGCAGCGCCAGCTGTCTCGACAAGCGATCAAAGTTCATAAACATGCTCTCCTTGTTCGGTGCGCCATGCCACCAGCAGCCGATGGCCCAGCTTGACCATGTGCGGTTCGTCGGTCGGGCCGTCGAAGCGCGCCACTTCGCGCAGCGCAAAATGCTTGCCGCCGTCATTCGATATCCAGGCGCGCAGGCGATTCGATTTGCCGTCGAAGCTTTCCCACACAATTGCGACCTTGTCGCCGTCGGCCAGCACATCCGCATGCTGCGCCACGGGATCGGGTATCAGGACCGCCGGCGCGTCCGGCTTTCCCTTCAGATCCAGCCGTTCATAGCGCACGCCCGGCTGGCCGTCGCGGATGCCGAACCAGACCGCATGGAAGACCCGGTCCTTCTCCGAAAATGCGAGACCCGGACCATGATGCGGGCAGGCATCTACTTTCCATTCGTCAAAAGTGGCGCGCGTCATCGCGACCGGCGCGGCGTTTGCGCCGAAGGTGGCAAACGCATGGTCGCGCACGTTCGGCGCGAACACATGGCGCCACATCGCTGCCGGCTTGCCGTCCGGCCCCTGTATCAAGGCAATCCGGCAGCACTCGCAGCTGTGGTCCGCGACCTTGATGTCGGGGCTGAACGTCAATCCGCCGTCCTTCGAGAAATTGCGGTAGACCGCGGCGCCGCGATAGGATTTGGCGGGGCTTTGCTCAAGGTCGCGCTTGTCTATCCAGAGCGTGTGCAGCACGCCGTGCGCGTCGAACAGGATGGAACCGAAGCGGTGGGTAATCACTTGCCGGTCGCGATGCACGGTGAACGGCGCGGAAAACGTCTTGCCGCCGTCGGTCGAGCGCAACATGCGGATTTCCCCGGTATACGGCTTGGCCAGCGGCCGCGTATAAGAAATGACGACCCAGCCGTTCGGCCCGAACGCGATTTTCGGCCAGCTTTCCCCTTCGGCCGCGATCTGGTCCGACCCGGTATCCAGCAAGCGCTTGCCGGACCAGGCCTTGCCGTCGTCGCGGCTCGATTCGACGAACAGGTGGGCATCGGCATCCAGCCCGACTGCCCATAACGCGCCGTCCGGCGCGACGCCCACGCCGGTTCCCAGGGCCGGACCGTGATGATGGTGATGCTGCGCGCTCGCGTACGGAACGATGGCGGCAAGCCACAGCAGGACAAGAAGATGCGAAAGCAGGCGCTTGGTCATGTTCATCGTGTTCATAGTGTCATCCGGATTCCGAAAAAGGCGGCGAAAGGCATGCCCAGGGTTTGCGGGCTGCGGGGCGAACCGGTTACCACGTACTGCCGGTCGAACAGGTTGTCGATCGAGCCGAACAATCCTATCGACTTGGTAAGCTGGTAGTTGGAGGAGAGATTGACGCTCGCATATCCCGGAATCCGGTTGATGTGCGCGGTTTCATTCCATGTTTCCGACACGACGCGTACCTCGCCATGGACGCGCCAGCGCGGAACGATATGCCAGCTGGCGCCGACGAACATGGTTTGCCTGGGAATCCCCGCGATTTGCCGGCCGATCGGGTCGGTCGTATCGGATTCCTTCAGCACCGCCGCCGTGTACACGTAGTTGGCGTTGAGCACGACGGCCGGACTTAACGCGTACTTCAGCTCCGATTCCAGCCCCTGCATCCGCGCGCGGCCGGCGTTGATGTAGCGCCTGGCGCCCTTGCTGCAAATGCCGGGGCAATACAAGGCGATCTCGTCGGCCGTTCCCCCGGTCCCGTCGTTCAGCGTATAAGTGGTGACCAGGTTTTTCACGTCGTTCGAAAAGACCGTCAGCTTGCCGCTGGCGCGCTGCGCTTGGTAGTCGATGCCGAACTCGTAGCCGGTCAGCGTTTCCGGGACCAGGTCCGGGTTGGCGATCGAGGCCGATGCGCCCGAGCCGTAGCTGCGGTACATGTTGTTCAGGCCCGGCGCATGGAATGCGCGATAGGTGGCCGCGCGCAAGGTGATCGCATTGCTGGCTTGCCAGCGCAGCGCGAGGCTGGGATTGAAACTGCCCTTTCCCGATCCGAAGTTCGACGTACTGGCGCCGCTTGCCGCCGGCCTGTTCCCGCTGTACGGCGTATTGATCAGCTCGCCATCGTTGCGCCAGTAGTCGTAGCGCGCGCTCAGCGTCGCATCGAGCCGCTTCGAAGGCGAGACGAGCTTGGCCTGGCTGAATATCCCGTAGAAAGCATGCGTTCCACTGCCGTATTCGGTGGCGCTTATCGTGTTATCTGCGCCGGAAAAATTCGTCGCCAGGTCGGAGCCGGAAATGCGGCGCACATCCGCCCCCACCTGCAACTGGGAAAGCGTGCCGTGGAACGCGCGCGACCAGACCGCCGAGGCGCCGGTATCGTGATAGGGATTGTCGTAAGACGCGCTGACATAGGTGTTCGGCGTGTACCTGCCGCTGATGCTGTCGAAATCGGTGTCCTGGTACCAGAACTTGCCCTCGATACGACTGGACTGCCCCAGCTCGCGTGTGAGTCCGAGCGCGAGATCTGCATTCTGGCGGTGGTTCGGCGCGATATTCTGCCCGCCGCTCAATTCATGCAGTTCGTGAAAGCCGGCGCGCAGGTAGCCGCTCAGCGTGGCGCTCGGCTGGAAGTAGGCGGCCAGCTGCGCATTGCTGTTCCTGGCATACGCGCCGCCGGCCACGCTGCGCGCATACGCGGAATTCGGTGCGCCCAACACCTGCGAAGCGGGCATCGTCCGGTAGCCGGAGGTCAGGAAATTGTCGGCCGACAATCGGAACTGCAGCGTATCCGACGCCACTACGTCGCGCGCGATGGCAATGGTCGAGGTGTTGAACGAACCGTAGCTCGCGGTGACCTCGGTCTGATCGCGGGTAGGCAGCTTGGTGATGATGTTGATCACGCCGCCCATCGCGAGGTTGCCCCAGAGGCTGGAAGCGGCGCCGCGCACCACCTCCACCCGCTTGATCGACGACAGCGGCACCTTGCTCCACTGGACCGTGCCGTAGAACGGATCATTGAGCGGAATCCCGTCCAGCAACACCAGCGTGCGCGCGTTGCCGAGCCCGCGCATGCTGATGCCTTGTCCGGTCGGATGCTGGGCGAACGAAGGAATGTCGGTCAGATTGATGCCGGGTATGTTTTTCAGCACCTGGTCGAGCGTCTGGCCGGGAGCGATGTCGAGATCCTTGCGGTCGACCACGGTGGTGCTCAGCGGCATGTCTTGCGGCCGTGTGGAAGAACGGCTGGCGCTGACCACGATCGGCGCCAGTTCCTTGTCCGGCTGGTCCGCGCTTTGCGCGGCAGCCAGCGAAGCCTGACCGGCCAGCGCCAGCAGCAGGGAAATGTTTCTGATTGTTTTCATGAACGGAGCAATCGGGATGTTCGAGTGCCTGGCGCGGCGAGCGATGGCTGCGGCGCGCAGGGGCGACGCGCGACGAATTTCGCGTCACGAAATTCGCGCGGGATCTAGAACTATCCGAAAAGCGGCGGGCCGCGTGAAGGCGGAGCGAGCCAGGCGAACAGGGGCTGCGAGGCTGCCAGAAACAAGGGCGCGAAATGGCGCACCTGCGGCGGTACGGGAATCTCGATCGGGGAGTGAAGAAATGCAAGCAGATTGGCGTGCGCTGCACAGAACGGGCAGTGGCCGGTGCAGCCGTGTTGCGTCGGCTGCTGCTTGCCGCCGGCATCGAGCGGCAGGGTGATATGTTCAAGTCCATGGACCGAACAGATTTCAATGGATAGCGTCTTGCCGTCCGTTGCGGTCGGCAGCATTCCGCCAAGCGACGACAGCAGCGCATTGACCAGAATGGCCATCGCCGCTATCCACAAAAAGGCATCGCGTTTGAAGAAATGGAAGCGCATCGGACAGCGAGACTAGCACATTTGCCACGTTCGGAAGATCGCGTGCCGCGGTCGACGTTCACATAATAAAGTACTTGCTTAAGTATTTTTTGCCGCTATACTTAAGCACATGCTTAACCAATCTCCGACACTCGATCACACTTTCCAGGCACTGGCCGACCCGACCCGGCGCGCGATCCTGTCGCGGCTGGCGCAGGGACCGGCCGCGGTCAGCGAACTGGCGCGGCCGCTGGCGATGTCGCTGCCGGCCGTGATGCAGCACCTGGCCGTGCTGGAGGGCGCGGGACTGGTGCATTCGGAAAAGACGGGGCGCGTGCGTACCTGCCGCATCGAGCCGCAAGCCTTGAGCCTGGCCGAACAATGGCTGAGCATGCGCCGCAGCGAATGGGAGCAGCGGCTCGACCGCCTCGGCGACTATCTGAAGACTCTCGACACAAAAAACCCAAAAGGAGAACAGCATGGCAGCAACGAGTGAAAGCCGGGTCGACGCACAGCCGCGCCCGCTGGTGATGTCCCGCCTGTTTCCGGCCGCGCCGGCGCAGGTGTTCGAGGCCTGGAGCTCGGCCGACCACTTGAAGCGCTGGTTCTGCCCGGCCGGCTTCACGATACCGGAGGCGCGGGTCGAGTTCCGCGTCGGCGGCGCCTTCGACATCTGCATGCGTTCGCCGCAGGGGCAGCAGCACTGGACGCGCGGCCGCTATCTCGAAATCGAACCGCACAGCCGGCTGGCGCTCGAGATGAACGTGGTCGACGAGCGCGACGCGCCGCTGTTCCGCGCCCACACCGTGGTGCGCTTCGCCGCCGAAGCGGGTGGCACGCGGATGGAAGTCACGCAAAGCTATACGCTGTTCGCGCCGCTGGCCGCGGCCATGGTGGGCGGCGCTTCCGAGGGCTGGAAACAGACGCTGGACCGGCTG
>CBIHOK010000184.1:0-7233 GCA_966211575.1 uncultured Noviherbaspirillum sp. | reverse complement strand
CAGGTCATGGCTGACCAGCACCACCGATTTTTTCTCGATGCGGCACAAGCGCCCCAGCAGCTTCATCACGCCCACCTGGTGCGCCAGATCGAGCGCGCTGGCGGCTTCGTCCAGCAGCAGCAACTGCGTGTCTTGCGCCAGCACCGCAGCGACCGCAACGCGCTGGCGTTCGCCGCCGGACAGCGTGCGCACATCGCGCTCGGCCAGTTCGCCGACATCGAGCGCGTCCAGCGCCGCCTGCGCCGTGCGATAGTCGGCTTCGGCATCCCAGTAATGCATGCCATGGTAGGGATGGCGCGCCGCCAGCACCGTTTCGATGGCGCGGTAACCGAATACGTCGTTGCGGCCTTGCGGCAAGTAGGCGCGTTCGCGAGCCAGGTCGAGCAGCGGCCAGTCGGCCAGCGCACGGCCCCCGATGGCGACCGTGCCGGCGTCGGCCGGACGCAGTCCGGCCAGCGTGCGCAGCAGCGTGCTCTTGCCGGCGCCATTGCGCCCGATGATGCACCAGCACTGGCCGGGGTCCACTTTCCAGTTCAGCGTATCGACCAGTGTGCGGTTGCCGACGCGGAGCGAAAGATCAAGCGTTTGCATCATGTCATTTCCGGCGGATTTGATGCAACTGCAACAGAAACACCGGCACGCCGATCAACGCAGTGATGACGCCGACCGGCAACTGCTGCGGTGCGATGACGCTGCGTGCCAGCGTATCCGCCAGCACCAGGAAACTGCCGCCGGCCAGCGTGGCGGAGGGTAGCAGCAGCCGATGGTCCGGCCCCCACGCGAAGCGGCAGGCATGCGGCACGATCAGGCCGACGAAACCGATGCTGCCGGCGCTGCCGACGGCGCTGGCAGCCAGCAGCGCCGCACACAGGAACAGGCCGCGGCGCAACCGTCCGACATGAATGCCGAGCGTCATCGCCACCTCGGCCTGCAGCGCAGCAATGTTGATCGCGCGCGCCGAGCGTAGCGCGAACGCCAGCGCGAGCAGCCAAACCATCCATGGCAGCGCGCGCAGGCGGGTCGCAGACAAGTCGCCGATCAGCCAGAACACCATGCCGCGCAGACGGTTGTCGGGCGCGATCGACAGCATCAACGTGACCAATGCGCCGCAGCCGGATGCGACGATGACGCCGGTCAGCAGCAAGGTCGGCGCGCTGCTTTCCACGCCGCTGCGCAAATCCCGATGCGCCAATGCAAACAGCAGGAGCGCGACTGCAATCGCGCCGCCGAATGCCGCCGCATCGACCAGCCAGGCGGCGCTGAAGAACAGCATCGCCGCCAGCGCGCCGACCGCCGCCCCTCCGGAGACCCCCAGTACATAAGGATCGGCCAGCGGATTACGCAGCAGCGCCTGCATCATCACGCCGGCCAGCGCCAGCGTCGCGCCGGTGACGAAGGCGGACAGCGCGCGGTCGAGGCGCAGTTGCAGCAATGTGGCGGCCAGCGTCGAAGGTTTGCCGTGGATCACTTCCATCAAGGCGCCGGGCAACCCGGAAACCGGGATCGCAACCGAGCCGACCAGCGCCGCCAGCAGGATGCTGGCACACGCGGCCAGTGCCAGCACGGCGAGGATGGCGGTGGCGCGATGCGTTGTCATGTTGCGGATATCACGGTCACGGCTGCCAGCTTATTCCGATGAACACACCGCGCGGCGGCTGGTTGTAACCGTAGGCGGTCTGGTAATCCCGGTTGAAGAGATTGTCGATACGGCCATGAACGGAAATCTTCCTGCTGATCCGGCGACGTACCGTGAAGTTTGCCAGCCAATAGGATGCCAGTTTCTTTTTTTCCCCGGTGGAAAAATCGGTATCGGGGCGGCTGCCCGCATATTGAAGATCGCCGCCTACATTCCATGCCCCGAACGACCGGGACAATCCCAGCGAAGCGAGCGTTCTTGCGCGGCGGATCAGCAACTGGCCGGTTGCGTCGTCCTTCGGCTCCTGGTAAGTCAGCGAGGCGTGGGCATCGATGCCCGCCAGCTGCCCGCTGGCGCTCAATTCCACGCCCTGATTGTCGGCCTTCGCCAGGTTGAAAGTCGGGCAACTGGCCGGATAAGCGCCGCTGAAGCAATTGTTCGGATCAACGGAAAACTGATCCTTGGTTTTCGTCTTGAACAGCGTGGCGCGCACAATCGCTGTGCCCAAGGCATATTGCGCCCCCACCTCGTATGACCGGGATTTCTCCGCCCGCAACGCCGGATTGCCGCTGAGCGGATCGAACAACTGTGCCAGGGTCGGGGCGTTGAATGCTGACGATGCACTGGCGATCAGCTTGACTGAGCGCGTCAGCGCATAACCGTAGCCGAGATAAGCGCTCAGGTCGGAACCGGCGCTGCCGACATGATCGCGACGCACGTTCAGTTGCCATTGATGCGCATCGATTTTTCCGTTCAACCCCGCATATATGCTTGACGTCGAGCGATGGTAGGCGTTCTGGGCAGCACCGAAACCGTAATCGGAAAACGCATCCAGTTTTTCCCGCCCGGCATCCATGCCCGCCACCAGCGTCCAGTCGGGCGACAAACTCACCTCGTTCGCCCACTGCAGGAGGGTCGCATCACTGTTGCTGCGAATCGTATATCCGGACGCAGCTACTGAACGGCTGTCGTCGCGCGTCGCCGTCTGCGACAGCGTCAGCGTCGACAACCAGTTCGGCAGCAGGCGGTCTTTCGAGAAGACGGCAAGCGAATGCTGCTTTGACTGCCCCTCGTTGACATCGGTCACCGCTCCGGAACCGCCGCCATCGAACTGGAACCTGCCGTCGTCGGCATAGGCGCGGGCACCGATCTCGTGCCCTTTCGCCCATTCATGCGACACATTTCCCGCAAAGCTGGTATTGCGGTCGCCATCCTTGTCCGGATTTTCATTCGGATATTGGGCAGTGTTGTTGGCGGAAAAACCGTCGGTCCGGAAGCGCGTCACCGACAATGCATACCGGGTATCGCCCGATTTGCCTGACAGTGCTCCGCTGAGTTGGCGGGTGCCGCGCGAACCGGCTTCGGCCGACAGCGTGGCAGCCGGCTTTCCTGCTCCCTGCCGGGTGAAAATCTGGATTACGCCGCCGACGGCGGACGAGCCGTATATGGCGGACACATTGCCGCGCACGATTTCGATATGGTCGATCTGCTGCGGCAGGATGTGTTCGAGCGCCGGCGCCGGAGCGAAGCCCTGCCTGCGTACCGGCACGCCGTCGATCAGAATCAGTGCTTCGCCCGGCGTGGCGCCGCGCATGAACAGCGACGACGTCTGGCCGGGGCCGCCGTTCTGCGTAAACTGGATGCCGGCCTCGCTGCGCAGCAGCGACAGCAGATCGGCCGGCTGGCGCTCGCGGATGTCTTCCGCCGTAATGACGGTCGTATGCGGCAACGCGTCCGTCTGCGGTTGTTCGATACGGGAAGCGGTGACCACGACGGGCGGCAAGTCCTGGTCCCGGGCGTTCGCCCGAACTGTGGATAGCAAGGTAACGGGAATCAGGAGCGCAAGCGTGGACAGGCGTATCGCTGCACGCGGCAGGTTCGTTTGAAAAGAAGGCATGATGAAAAAACCGAAAAGAGGCATCCTGTCAGCTTCCCCGCTGTCAGGACTATTCAGAAGCATGTGAACGCGGTGATCGTGCGGATACAGAACCGCCCAAAACGCCCCGTTTCGTCGCTCCCACCTGCTCTGGCCGGTATCCGGGCTGACAAGACAAACCGCGCAACCTTCCCATGCAAACCTGCACAGTGGTATTGAGACGCGGCCAGTATGGCAATGCCATACGCTTGTTTACCGTTGCGGGGGCAGCACACGTTAGCTTTGCGACAAGCACCGTGTTTCCCGTTTAACTGCGCGCATGAACATGCGCGCGGGCACCAAAACACGGGGAGTGTATGCGCTGCGGCAGTTCACGTCAAACTGGCAACATGCGGCGCGCGCCACGCATGCTGGGCATATTGCGGATATCGGCACTCAGGAGGTCCAGTCGCGCCCAATGCAAAACCAGTACACTGTAGCGGCCGTTCCTCCGCTCGGCCCCCATATTCCCGCACTTCCCGACAATGAAGATAGATCAAACCGAGTATTACAACCAGCAATACGACGCCCGCGCCGCCGTTCCCGACAATCCCTGGATATTCACCCGCTGGCTCAAGGATTCCGCCCATGTGCGGCGCACCAATGCCGCCCTGTTCGATCTCGCTTACGGCGAAGCCGACGGCGAGCGCCTCGACTTTTTCCCGGCCCGCAGCGGCGGCGCTCCGCTGCTGGTGTTCATACACGGCGGCTGGTGGCGCTCGCTCGACAAATCTGACTTCTCGTTCATCGCGCCCGCCTATACCCGGGCCGGCATCAATGTCGCGCTGACCAACTACACGCTGGCGCCGCAGGCGTCGATCGCCGATATCGTGCGCCAGCAATTGCAGGCGCTGGCCTGGCTTTACCGCCATGCCGAACAATACGATTTCGACCCCGACCGCATCGTCGTCGCCGGTCATTCCGCCGGCGCCCACCTGGCGGCGATGATGCTGGCTGCCTTGTGGCCGGCACTGGCGGCCGACCTGCCGCGCGACCTGGTCAAGGCCGGCATCCTGATGTCCGGCATCTACGACCTGGAACCGTTGCGCCATGCCGACTTCGTGAACGGCGACCTGAAACTGACGGAAAACGACATTCCCGCGTTGTCGCCGGCCCGTCTGCCGCCGGCCCACCCGGCGCCGCTGCTGACCGCCGTCGGCGGCCAGGAATCCGACGAATTCAAGCGCCAGACGGCGCTGCTCGCGCGCGCCTGGCAGGCTGCCGGCCACGTGGAAGTGCCGCTGCCGCAGGCGAACCACCTGACCATATGCGATGCATTCGGCACACCGGACCACCCCTTGTGCCGGGCGGCGATCGAGCTGGTTGGGCAGCTGGGCTGAGTCCGGCTTCCGGCCACGGCCCGCTGAAAAAGTGGCGCCGCGAGACTGTCCTGCAACACTGATTGCACGCTTTGCGGCGCCCGCGGGCCGGTTTGCCGCAACGCGGGTTGCAGATATGCAAGACGTGGCTGATAATCGTGCGGAGACAATGCTGTCAATGCGCAGGACCGCAATCCCCGGGCCCCCACCCCGGTCTCCCGCGCCGGCCGCAACAAGAATATCGATATCAATAACTGGGAAGCACTCACATGACGGACGCCGCAGACGACCTGGAAGCCCTGTTTGACGAAGTAGCCGCACAGCGGCTGGAAACGGCGCCGGCCCCCGGCTCCGCGCCCGGGGCGCTGCCGGAACAGGAAATGACTGCCGCATCCGAAGCGGTGCCGCAAGCGGAGGATGGCGATGCCGTCGAAGCAGCGGAGGAAGACCAGTCCGGCAAGCCGATGTACGAGCGCCTGGGCGGCATCGTGCGCATGCTGCACGATTCGCTGCGCGAACTCGGTTACGACCGATCCCTGTCGAACGTGGCGGACCAGATCTCCGACGCCCAGGGACGCCTCGAGCACATCGCCGCCCTCACCGAACAGGCGGCCAACAAGGTGCTGAATACGGTCGACACCTGCATCCCGGAACAGGAAGAACTGGGCAAGCAGGCCAGGGAGATCGAAGGACGCTGGGGCAGCCTGTTCGAAGGCAAGCTCGGCATCGAGGAATTCAAGGCGCTGGCCGGCGATTCGAAGCAGTTCGCGCAAACCGTGTCCGCTGCCACCGATGCCGAAAAGGCGCGCCTGCTCGACATCATGATGGCGCAGGATTTCCAGGACATCACCGGGCAGCTGATCAAGAAGATCGTGACGATCACCAATACCGTCGAGCACGAACTGGCGCAGCTGCTGCGCGACAACGCGCCACCGGAAGTGAAGGCGGCGATGGCGGCCGAGCACAAGCCGGCCGAACTGATGCAAGGGCCTTCCGCCCCGGGTGCGGCGATGGCACAGGACGACGTTGACAGCCTGCTGGCCGACCTGGGGTTCTGATGGACGACATGCTCAAGGAATTCGTCGTCGAGGCGCTCGATCTGGCGACGAACGTGGAAGAGCACCTGCTCTCGCTGGAGCGCCGCCCGGGCGATACCGACACGCTGAACGCGCTGTTCCGCTCGTTCCACACCATCAAGGGCGGCGCCGGCTTCATGAATTTGCCGGCCATCGTGTCGGCCTGCCACCTGACGGAAAATCTGTTCGATGCGCTGCGCACCGGCCAGGCGCCGGTGACGCCGACCGCGATCGAAGCCGGCCTGCAGGCCAGCGGCTTCGTCGCCGACCAGCTCACCCAGCTCGCCAACGGCGTCGCGCCGGAAGCGCTGCCCGCAATGCCGACGGCGCTGGAAGATATCCTGACCCATGCGATCGAGGGCGACAGCGTCGCCGTCGCAACCGCTGCCGAGGCCTCCCCGCCCCCGGCCGCCACGGCAGCGCCGCAGGCGAGCGCGGCCGCCGACGGCGAACTCGATTGGGAAGCGCTGTACCGCGCGGTGGTCCCGGCCGGCAACTTGACGGAACCGGCTGCCACTTCAGCCCCCCCCGCAGCCACTCCCGCGGCCGCCACGGTAACGCCGATCGCCGCCGCCAAGGCGGCGCCCGCCGAGGAAATCGGCGCGCGCCCGATCACCGCCCAGGTCAAGGAAGACAGCATACGGATCGACGCGGTCAAGCTCGACGCACTGCTGGAAGTCGCCGGGGAATCGGTGCAGGCGGCAAACCAGGCCAGCGTGTTGCTGGAAAAGCTCTCGCAGTTCAAATTCGAAGGCCAGGCAGCCGCGCTCATGGCGACGCTGGCCGAGACCCTGAACCGGGCCTCGCGCTACTCCAGCGAACTGCAACGCGCGACGCTCTCCACCCGCATGCAGCCGGTGGGCCGCCTGTTCCAGAAATTCCCGCGCCTGGTACGCGAACTCGCGCGCGACCTGGGCAAGGACGTGGAGCTGGTGATCGAGGGTGCCGAGACCGAAGTCGACCGCGTGGTGGTCGACAGCCTGTACGATCCGCTGGTGCACATGCTGCGCAACGCGCTCGACCACGGAATCGAGACCGCCGACGAACGCGCGGCCACCAGCAAGGCGGCCAAGGCCACCATCCTGCTGAAGGCATGGCAAGAAGGCAGCAGCGTGATGATCGAGGTATCGGACGACGGCAAGGGCATGGACCCGGACCGGTTGCGCGCGAAGGCGCTGGCCAAGGGACTGATCGGGGAAAACGCCGCGCAAACGCCAGAGGAAGCGCTGCACCTGGTGTTCCTGCCCGGCTTCTCGACCAAGGAAGTGGCATCCAGCGTATCCGGCC
>CBIHOK010000183.1:0-7238 GCA_966211575.1 uncultured Noviherbaspirillum sp. | reverse complement strand
GAGGTACTGCGATCACGCGTGGCCGCCCTCTCGCATGAGCTGTGTCCCACCGGCGCGCATGGCCAGGTTGCCCGAGTGGCGTCCCGCTTTGCCCTGGTAGGAATTGCAGGCGAGCTGGCGACGCGTGCCGGCATTACCGGTTGGCAGGAAGGTGAGGCGGTACAGGCGGCCCGCGCCTGCTTCGCGGCTTGGCTTGAAGGACGCGGAGGATCTGGCAACACGGAGCACTCCGCAATCATTCGCCAGGTAAGCGGCTTCTTTCAGATGCACGGCGACGCCCGCTTTGTGTGGTGGCACCGCGCCACCGATGACCGCAAGCCGAACACGATCAACCGCGCCGGCTTCAAGCGCATGCTTACCAGCGAGGGAACGCCGATCAACACCAATAGCGACCACCACAAGGAGTACGGGGACGTGATGCATCCGGCCGACGCGGAAGGCGCAGAGCTTGAATACTTCGTGCTGCCGGAGGTTTTCCGTGCAGACGTGTGCAAGGGCTTCAGCCCGAAGGCGGTTGCGCAACTGCTGATCGAACGCGGCTTCCTGATGCCCGAGGGATCAGGCGACAAGGCCCGTCCGGATCGTAAGGAACGGCTGCCGGGGATGGGCCTTACTCGATGCTACCGATTCAGTCCCAAGATTGTCTCAGCCGAGACATGACGGCGTGCGGCCGAGGGGGCGGCGGCAGAAATTCTTTCGCGCGCTACTGCTAGATTCAGCGGAAAAGTACCAGCAAAAGCGGAATGCGGCCGATCCTTGTTTCACGATGCGGAAAATAAGCGAAGATTTAACAATTCCTCAAGAGAAACAAAAGAGCAAAACCCAGTGTTCATGCGGGTTTCCGGGCAACTCAGGCACTTTGCCGCCAGGTGTCCCCAATGTCCCCAAGCAAATTTGACCGTTTGGGGACAGGTTTTGGGGACACTCAAACCCAATACTGGCGCGGGTTTCCGGCCGATTTAACAATCTGCCCCCGGTGTCCCCAAGAAAAAAAATGCCCCCGGAGCGGAATCGACAGTGAAGCGGCCCAACGCTACCTGCTCCGGGAGCTGCTCGCCGCGTTGCTTACGCCAGTCACTCGCCTGACTCGGGATATCTGCCCTTGCGTAGCCGTGGCCATTGCGTCGCGCGACCATCCGGCGGGCGGCAGTGACGGTGCCCGGCTGTCTTCGTGGGTCCTTCCTGGCACCTTCAAACACGGGTAATTCGAGCCCCGTTGTTCTGCTGCTCGCTGCCCTTGCAAGTTAGTGAAGCTGTCGCAGGTGAATACATTCACGGGTGAAGTGAAGTGCGATAGCGCGCGGGCCCGGCCGGCACTTGCGAGCGGCCCCTTTCACCCCAGCGAATCGCCTTGCGTCGAAGCCGGGGGCCCCTGGTGCTCTGCGCTCCGGGGGGTAATTCGCGCCCCCGCCGCGCGCGCCCTGCTGGCTTCGAGACTTACTCAACAGCTTGTTGACTCGTGTTGACCGGCTACGCCGTGGGACCGCTACCGGCACACGCT
This sequence comes from uncultured Noviherbaspirillum sp., assembly GCA_966211575.1. GTDB lineage: Bacteria > Pseudomonadota > Gammaproteobacteria > Burkholderiales > Burkholderiaceae_D > Noviherbaspirillum. The sequence goes on along the minus strand of CBIHOK010000183.1, from coordinate 5,737 downwards.
GGCGCAGCATGCTCCTACCGAGGGGGGTATTGAATCTCTGGAGCACCGAGGGCAAAGACCGCTCGGTCAAGTCCGCTTGCACGAACGGGAAAAATGAAAGGGGGGTATAGCGACAGAAACCGGTTCCCGATAGCAATGGATTTAGGGGCAGGAAAAGTTTTTGACGGTATTTTTGACGGTATTTTTCCGACCACGGAAACGCAACCCATTTATTCATGCGGGTTTGCGGAAAATGTTCGATGGAACCTATCCCACCAGAGATATATCGAACGGCCCGCCGGTTTTCCTGCGGGCCGTTTTGTTTTTCCACGATCGTTCGATCCCGTGCCGTCACTGCGGGCAATCGAACCGATATGATCCCAATTGGCGATCCGTTTCCCCGAGTGTCAGCTCGACACTGCAAGTAGCTCCTTTTTGCCGTCCCAGCGCCACCCGTCCCAGCGGAGTCGGCTGCGCCGCAGCCGCAGTCACCCGTCCTTGCTGACTGACGCGCGAAGTTCCCGCCGCTCCGCTCTGGATCACGTCGACCCGGTAATTCAATTGCAGCTCGGTGACACTTTTCACGTAGGGCACCAGGACAGTCTGCCCGGCATGCGGCTGGGCATCCAGCCATACTTGCAAGTTTGCATCCGCAATCATCAAACCCTCCGGCAGAAAGTCGGAATGAACAAAAAAGGTGGACGAAAATCCGCCCACCTTTGCTTCGGGGATGCGTTAACACATCCGCGCACACTCGTGCGATCAGTGCTGCCAGATCGCCGCGGTGTTGGTGTTCCCCGACTGGGTGATGGAAGCGACATAGCCGGTGCCGTTCTGCAGGATAGCTGCGCTGTTGCGGGTGGCAAAGCTGGTGCCGTCGCCGTTCTGCGCAATGCTCGCGATGCTGCCGCCGCCGACCTGGACGATGTTCGCATAACCCCAGTCACCGGTCTGTACGATCGAGGCGTTCAGCAGGTTGCCGCCCTGGTTGATCAATCCGTCATTGTTGTTGCCGCCCTGCGAGATCGATGCATTGCTGTTGACCGAACCGGTCTGGTCCACCGATGCCACGTTGAACGATCCTTGCTGCGCGACGTCGGCGGTATTGGTGTTGCCGCCCGACTGCAACACGGTAGCGGTTTGGAACGCGCCATCCTGGCTTACCTTGGCAACGTCGCTGTAGCTGTTCGCCTGGGTAACGGTTGCGAGGTTGTCGTTGCCGGACTGGGTCACTGCAGCCTGGTAGTTACCCTGGACCGAGCCGCCACCGACGTCCAGCGTGCCGCCGGACTGGCTGATCGTTGCGGCCTGGTTGCTGCCCGATTGGCTGACGCTGGCGACGCTGGAGTCGGCCAGGCCACCTTGGGTGACTTGCGCATTGTTCGCCGTGCCGTCTTGCGTTACCGTGGCCTGGGTGTACCAGGTGTCCTGCTGCAGCACGTGGGCGACGTTGCTGCCGCCGGCCTGGCTGATGCTCGCGCTGCCGTCATGCGAACCCGCATTCTGGGTGATGTCGGCATGGCTGTCGTTGCCCGACTGCGCGATGTTCGCGCTTTCCTTGTAGGCGCTGCCGCTCTGGACGATGCTTGCAATATCGTTATAGCCGTTCGATTGCGTCACGTTGCCGGTATTGTCATGACCACCAGTCTGCAGCACGCTCGCCTGGTACAGGCCCTGCGAAACCGCCCCTCCCGGGAAGACGGTCGCCCCGCTTTGCGCGATCGAGGCGCTCTGGTTGTTGCCGGACTGGTTCACGGTCGCGATGCTGCCGTCGCCCAGCGGCCCCTGGCTGATGGTGGCCGTGTTCTGGCTGTCGGACTGAGTCACGTACGCATGGCTGAACCATGTATTGCTCTGCGTAACATTCGCAGTATTGCTGTCGCCCGCCTGCACCACGGTCGCGTCGCCCTCTTTCGCAGCGGCGTTCTGCGTAATCGATGCATTCTGGTTGTTGCCGGACTGGGTGACGCTGGCTGACTGGTTAGTCACTCCGTCCTGGCTGACGTTTGCGGTATTACCGGCTACTGTGCCGTCGCTCTGGAACACGCTCACGCTGCCACCGTTCGAATTCGTGGTGCTGACCGTGGCGGTCTGGTTCGCGCCGCTCTGGCCGACATGGGCGCTGTTGTTGTCGCCGGACTGTTGCACGCTGGCGTTCTGGCTATCGCCCGTCTGCACGGTCGATGCCTGGTTGTTGCCGCCGGACTGATCGACCGAAGCGTTGCTGTTGGTCGTGGTGTCCTGGGTAATCACGGCATTGTTCACGTTGCCGTTCTGCGCGATCGAAGCGGTGACCGCGTCGCTGTTCTTCTGCAGGATGCCTGGCACACCGGCGCTGTCGTCCGGAGTTGCGCCCGGCGTACCGGCCTGGTTGCCGTTACCGTTTTGGGTGATGGTGGCCGTGGCGGCGGTAGCGGCGTTCTGTTCCGCGAATGCGCTGTTGGCGGTGCCGGTAGAACTGATGCTGACGTCAGCGAACGCCGGCGATGCCGCGTAGGCCAGGGTAATGCCCAGTGCCAGGACAGTAAGTTTCGTTTTCAATTCAATCTCCTAATGGGAAAGGGCGTTTTGATTGGGAGCGATCCAGCGCCCTTAGTACTGGATCACTGTTGCCGCGAGTCCGTTACCATGCTGCTGGAGGGAAAGAGCGGGGCTGCCCGGGTTCTGCTGGAGGTTCACGATGTTTGCGTTGCCGTACTGCCCGATGGCCGCATAGTTGCCGGCGCCGGCTTGGGTGATGGCGGCCTGGTTGGCGCTGCCCGACTGCGCGAGCGAAATCTGATTGGCACTGCCGGCCTGGGTCAGCGCATACTGGTTGCCCTCGCCGCTCTGGCTGGTGTTCGCCGCATTGCCCTCGCCGTCCTGGCTCAAGCGCGCCGAATGCCGGGCCCCTTGCTGCAGGATCGCCGCGTCATTGCTGGTTCCAATCTGGCTGATGCGGGCGACCATCCCATTGCCGCTCGCCACCTGCAATTCGGACGGACCCAGTTCGGAGCCCGGGGCCAGATCGGCGGCCGGGGCTCCGGCAAATGGAAGAACGGCAACCGCGGTCAAGGCGAGCAGGCGGGCAAGGGCGCACGGTGTGGGCAGGTTGGCTGGTTGCATCGCGTTATTCCTTTCACCGAAAATCGCTATCAAGACTGCTTGCTTGCGGCGGGCGCCCCGCCATCGCTGCCAGCCTCTTGCGCGGGAGCGCCGTCAAGCTGGTTCAGGTACTCGTTGTCTTCCTTCAGGTAGGCTTGCAGCACCGGCGCTTTCCAGTCCTTGTCGTCCTTCAGCGCCCATACCTTGTCCCTGAGTCCTTGCACGATCAGGTGCACCACCGCCGACTCGATCGCTTCGCGCACGCATAACTGGGCCGGCTCGTTGCGGGTGTAACCGCCTTCGACTTCCAGCAACTTCTTGAAATTGACGAAACGAAAAACGTCGTTCGATAGCTGGTACGAGTAAATCGTCTTGGTGATCGAGACGCTGTTGAGAATCTGGCCGCCGCGTATATCCACGCTACGCAGGTTGATGGTGACCTGATCGACCCGATACTGGGTGTCGATGCCGACTCCCAGGTAGCGGGCGCCGAGTCCGCCGGTTCGCACATTGCTTTCGTAACCGACGATGCCGCCTTCAATCAGGATGGTGGCCGGGATCAGCGGCGGCAGATGCAGGGCAGTGCTGTTCTTGTCTTGCGCGCCATCCAGCGCGCGCACAATCTTGCGTTCGGTCAGCAAGTCCTGCAGGTTTTCGCGTTCCACCGGCGTAAACCAGCCGGAATCCTTCAACGCCTTGACCAGCATCGAGGCCGCACCCTGGGTTACCGTGGTCGAGAATGAACTGTCGGGAGCCGACTTGTACTGGCCGGTCTGGTCACGGAAGCCATACACGGCGGCCACCACCCTGCCCTTCGGCGGCGGCAGCTGCAGCAGGTCGCGGGTAATGCCGGTAGGCGGCGACAGCTTCGCATTCGACTCGGCATTGGCGGGCAGCCGCAAGCTGGCGCACCCACCCAGCAACAAGGCCGCCGCGCCGACAAACCCCATCCCGAGCCAGCGCCGGATGAGAGGAAATTTCCGGGAGACGGGCATCATGGAGTTCCCGTCGAAGGCTTGCTGACCTGGAACGAAGTGGAATCGCCGGTCACCTTGTCGGTCGTCGTGATCTGCAGCATGCCGCCGCCGAGATCGGAAATCTGGATCGAATAGTTGCCGGTGTTGACGGTGCCGGGAATCAGGTTGCCGTTCGAATCGAACACGCTGGAAGTCGCCGCGGAAGCCAGGCGGCTGAGCACCGAACGCTCCAGCATGTCGTTAAACTGTTGCAGCGCCGATTGCGAGCCCGGCGTGCTTGCGCTCACTGCGGCCGGATCCTTGGTTCGGTTCTGGGCCTGTGCTTCGTTCAGCAGCGTCGAACCGTTCAACGGATTGCCGCCGAAGCTGGGATTGACAGGGGTATAGATCAATTCGGAAGCGTGGACGCCGAAGCAGCCAAGCAGCGCCGCAAACATGACGGCAACCCCGGCGAGGCGGCGGCTGTTGTCGACCATCATCTCAAAGACCCTTTCTTCACAATTCATCCGGACCGAGATCGGGATCGCGAAACAACAGGCGTCCGACTTCCGCATCCACCACCCTGGCGGCGGCGATATTGACCGCCCGCGTGCTGATCGCCTTGACCGCCGCCCGCGAAGGAGGAAGCTGGGCCTGGAAAACCCGGCGCTGCGCGTATTCGATCCAGATCGTGCTGCCCCAGCGGGCCGACGGGCGCTCGTGAATCGCCAGCGCGTAGCGGTCGCTCAACGGCCGCTCGCGCCACAAGGCGACGAAGTCCCGGTAAAAATCTTCGCCGGCGCTGGTGATCGTGTCGTTCGCTACGATTCCCCCGTACAACTCCTGCAGCGCCTTTCGCTCCACATGGGGCGCAGAAATCCCGGATGCGCGCGCAAAGCCGGCCGGCAGCACGAGGAACAAAGCGGCTCCCAGGGCGAACAGGGAAAGAGCGGAACGGATAACGGGAAGCAGATGCATCGTCACTGATATCAGTCAGAAAGCAACTTAATTTAAATGCAACTTTTTCGACAGCGATCATCGTTTCTTTTTAGTCAATTGTCAATTACGTAATTTTCCCGGGGGGATTTTCTTTTCTCGTCAAAAATTTCTGTCATTCAACAAATTTCCGACTCGTGGAGGCGTCCTCCGGCTAGGCGTCCGGGGGAGCCCAGGCCCGGTGGTATAATTGCGCCCCGCCTGTCGCGCCAGGCAGGGTCGCGCCCGAGCCCGCCGGCCGTTCATTCCTGTCGGTTGCCCGCGCTGCGCCTGGTTCTTTGCGCGCTGTGTTTTTGCGACGAAACGGGGTACGAGATGTGGCGCCGACCTTTCCTCATCGTTCTATTGGCGGCAATCTGGGCATTGCCGGGATTCGCTGTCGCACGGCCCTTCCCCTCCAATGTCAAGCGGGCAACGATGGATCCGGGAACTTATCCGACAATTACGCTGGATGGTCAGACGCGCCGCCTGGCGGTGGGCGCCCGGATATGGAACCAGCAAAACCTGATCGCGCTGCCGGCCTATCTGCAGGGCAGCGATCTGACAGTCAATTACACTGAGAACGCGAACGGAGAAATCGACCGGGTCTGGATACTGACACCGGAAGAAGCGAGTCGCCCGCTCCCGGACGCACAATAGCCGTTACCCACTCATGCCGAAAAAAGTCTTCATCAAAACCTTCGGCTGCCAGATGAACGAGTACGACTCGGACAAGATGGCAG
>CBIHOK010000182.1:0-7305 GCA_966211575.1 uncultured Noviherbaspirillum sp. | reverse complement strand
CTGCTGCACGACACCGGCAAGGCGCTGGTGCCGGATGAAGTGCTGAACAAGCCGGGCCGCTTGACCGACGAAGAGTTCGAGATCATCAAGAAGCATCCGAAGGATGGCTACGACATCCTGCTGAAGACGCCACAGGTGGGAGAGATTCCGCTCGACATCACGCTGCATCACCACGAACGGATGGACGGCAGCGGCTACCCGGACAAGCTGCCCGGCGACCGGATCAGCACCCTGGCGCAGATGGCGGCGATCGTCGACGTGTACGATGCGATCACCGCCGATCGCTGCTACCACAAGGGCATGTCGGCCGCGGCGGCGCTGCGCAAGATCTACGAATGGAGCAAGTTCCACTTCAACCCGCAGCATGTGCAGGCCTTCATGCGCTGCGTCGGCATCTACCCGGTCGGCACGCTGGTGCTGCTGGAATCGGGGCGGCTGGCGGTCGTCACCGAACCGCATGAAACCAATCTGCTGGCGCCCAAGGTCAACGTGTTCTTCAGCACCAAGTCGAACACTTACATCAAGCCGCAGGAAGTGGACCTGTCGAAGCCGCTCGGCGCCGGCGGCGGCGACAAGATCGTCAGCCACGAAGCGCCGGAAAAATGGCAGGTCGACCCGATGCGCTTCTTCAGCCTGGAACAGTAAGCGTTATTAGCAGGCTGTTGAAAAACGTACACAGGCCCCGAGATTGGCTCACGCAGTAGTTTTTCAACAGCCTGTCAGGCGGTAACCCTGTCCAGCTTCGCGATATTCAGGTCCAGCAGCTTCATCCCATGCCGCCCGAAATTGATATGGGCACGGGTATTGGTGCCGCTGCCCTCGATGTTGACGATCACGCCTTCGCCGAACTTCGCATGCGCGACGGTTTCCCCGACCCGCCAGCCGGCGTCGCTGCGGCTGAAGTTCTGCGCGATCCTGTTGGCCCCGCTCTCCGGCGCCTCGTCCCACGCCGATTTCCGATGGCCGAACCACTGGGGCTGCACCCGCGGCGACAGCCATTTCAGCGCCGCATCCGGCAATTCGTCGAAGAAGCGCGATTTCATGTTGTAGCGGGTCTGGCCGTGCAGCATCCGGGTCTGCGAAAAACTCATGTACAGCCGCTTCTTCGCGCGCGTGATCGCCACATACATCAGGCGCCGCTCCTCCTCCAGCCCGGCCTCTTCCTGCGCACTGTTCTCGTGCGGGAACAAGCCCTCTTCCAGCCCGGTGATGAACACCGCATCGAACTCCAGGCCCTTGGCCGAATGCACGGTCATCAGTTGCAATGCATCCTGCCCCGCCTGCGCCTGGTTGTCGCCGGCTTCCAGCGAGGCGTGCGACAGGAAGGCCGACAGCGGCGACATCACGCTCGGCAACGGCGCATCGGCATCGAGCACTTCGTCGCCGTTCGGCAGCTGGGTACCGGCGGCCGCTTCGCTCTTCGGCCCCAGGAAGGCCGGCGCATCGATGCCGAAGCCTTCCTCCGACACGAACAGCATCGCGGCACTCACCAGCTGCTCCAGGTTTTCGATGCGGTCCGCGCCTTCCTTCTCGGTCTGGTAATGCGGAATCAATCCGCTCATGTCGAGCATTACCTGCACCATTTCCTGCAGCGGCAGGTTCTGCGTCTCGAAGCGCATGCCTTCGATCAGCTTGACGAAGGAGCCGAGCGAAGTTCCCGCCTTGCCCGCCACGTGCGGCACCGCCGCGTACAGTGACAACCCATGCTGGCGCGCCGCATCCTGCAATTGCTCGATCGAGCGCGCGCCGATGCCGCGCGTGGGGAAATTCACCACGCGCAGGAAAGCCGAATCATTGTGCGGGTTGTCCATCAGCTGCAGGTAGGCGATCGCATGCTTGATCTCGGCGCGCTCGAAGAAGCGCTGGCCGCCGTATACGCGATATGGAATGCCGGCGGTGAACAGCGCATGCTCGATCACCCGCGACTGTGCGTTCGAGCGGTACAGGATCGCGATCTCGCTGCGCGCCGCGCCTTCGTTGATCAGGCTCTTCGCCTCCTCGATGATCCACTGCGCTTCCTGGATGTCGCTGCTCGCCTCGTAGATGCGCACCGGTTCGCCGTGGCCGGCGTCGGTACGCAGGTTCTTCCCGAGGCGCTTGCGGTTGTTCGCGATCAGCGTATTGGCGCTGTCTAGAATATGTCCGTGCGAGCGGTAGTTCTGTTCCAGCTTGATCAGGTTCTGCACTTGGAATTCGCGCTCGAACGCGATCATGTTGCCGACGTTCGCGCCGCGGAACGCGTAAATGCTCTGATCGTCGTCGCCGACCGCGAACACCGCGTTGTGTTCGCCGGCCATCAGCTTCAGCCAGTTGTACTGCAGGTTGTTGGTGTCCTGGAATTCGTCGACCAGGATGTGCCTGAAGCGCGCCTGGTAATGCTCGCGCAGGGGCTGGTTGCGCATCAGCAGCTCGTAGGTGCGCAGCAGCAGTTCGGCGAAATCGACCACGCCTTCGCGCTGGCACTGCTGATCATAGATTTCGTACAGTTCGACGAAGCGGCGGTTGTAATCGTCGTTCGCCTCCACGTCGTGCGCGCGCAATCCCTGTTCCTTCGCGTTATTGATGAAATACATCAGGTTGCGCGGCGGGTATTTCTCGTCGTCGACATTCAATGACTTCAGCAGGCGCTTGATCGCCGACAACTGGTCCTGGGAGTCGAGAATCTGGAAGGTCTGCGGCAGGCCGGCATCGCGGTAATGCGCACGCAGCAGCCGGTTGCACAAGCCGTGAAACGTTCCGATCCACATCCCGCGCGTATTGATCGGCAGCATCGCCGACAAGCGCGCCGTCATCTCCTTCGCCGCCTTGTTGGTAAAAGTCACCGCCAGCACGCCGGCCGGCGACACTTGCCCGGTCTGGATCAGCCAGGCGATGCGCGTAGTCAGCACGCGGGTCTTGCCGGAACCGGCGCCGGCCAGGATCAGCGCCGGCTGCGCGGGCAAGGTAACGGCGGCGAGTTGTTCGGGATTGAGATTGTGTAGGAGGTTTTGCATTTGTCGATTATAGCTGCGGGGACAGGATAGCCGGGGGCGATATCGCCGTCCTGGAGGCAGCGTATTGCGCATGCGCTCATATGGCAAGATCGGCAATGTTTCTTGACGTATCAGACTCTCATGCCGATAATCGAAACACTTCCGCATTTTTTTGTACAGATCGCATGTTTATCGTTTCCGCAGACCGCGCCGACAGCCTGAGCCTTGCCGCTCGTGCGCCGCGTGTCGCTTACGGCAACGATAAATCGAAAAAACAGTCGCTCATCTGACCGGGGCGCGCTGTCCCGTCAGGTGGGCTGACAGGGCAGCAGACGCAAAGGCCGGACCACTCCCCTTCTGTACTCGCAGGCTTGCAGACCTTCTGACGGTGACCTTGTCGGTCAATCTTCAGGAGCATGCAATGACGCAATTTTCAGGAATCTGGGTACCCTTGATCACGCCGTTTCACGATGGCGAGATCGATTTTCTCGCAGTTGAACGGCTGGTGCGGCATCTCGTCGATGCGGGTATTGCCGGGCTGGTTGTCTGCGGATCAACTGGCGAACCGTGCGCGCTGAGCGAAAACGAACAGCTCGCGCTACTCGATGCGGTGCTGCAAGCAGTGCCGGACTGTCCCGTGATGATGGGCCTCGCCGGCAATAATATGGCGCAAATGCTCGACCGGCTGGCCCGCATCCAGCAACGGCCGATAGCCGGCGTGCTGGTGGCAGCGCCCTACTACATCCGGCCTTCCCAATCGGCGCTGGTCGCGTACTTCCATGCGCTGGCCGATGCATCGGAGGTGCCGCTCATCGTCTATAACATTCCGTATCGGACCGGCATCGCAATCGAACTCGACACGATGCGGGACATCGCCAGGCATCCGCGTATCGTCGCACTCAAGGATTGCAGTGGCGACATATCAATGACGATGCAACTGATAGACGACGACAGGCTTGCCGTCCTTACCGGCGAAGACCAGCAGATTCTTTCGGCGCTCTGCCTCGGCGGCGCAGGCGCGATCGCCGCCGCGGCGCATATCCGGCCGGACCTGTATTTGCGGATCGAACAGATGGTCACGGCGGGCAAACTGGCCGAAGCACGACGCTTGTTCTATCGTTTGCTACCGCTGATCCGGTTGCTGTTCGAAGAACCGAATCCGGCGCCATTGAAGGCAGCACTGGCAATGATGGGATGGATACGCGACGAAGTGCGGATGCCGCTGCAACCGGCCTCCGCCATGCTCCGGGAGCGGCTGATGCCGCTACTGAAACAGCTCGACAATTTGTGAGCCTCCCGGGTTCGCGAATTCGTGAATCTAATCCCGAAACAATCCCGCGAAGCGGCGTGCGGCCGCTTCCGGGTCCTGCTCGAAATAAACGCTGCTGATGGCTGCCACCATGTCGGTGCCTTGTGCGACCAGCGGCACGGCGTTCTCCGGTGTCATGCCACCGATTACCACGTTCGGCAGCGGGATTTCCGCTTTTGCGCGCGCAACGATTTCCGGTGGCGTGCTGACTTCGTACTTTTTCACGCGTGACGGATAAAAGCCGCCGAACGCCACATAACTCGCGCCGGAACGATGCGCGTCACGCGCCAGCTCCATGCTGCCGTAACAGGAAGCGCCGACGATTTTCGACGGGCCGACCGCCGCGCGCACCTCGGCGACGGCGGTATCGGTGCCGCCGACATGGATGCCGTCCGCATCCAGTTCCATGCACAGATCGACGAAATCGTTGACGATGAACGGAACCGCATAGCGGCGGCACAACGCCTGCAATTGTGCGGCCTGTTCCCGACGCAATGGCGCGTCGGCGGTCTTGTTCCGGTACTGCAGCAATGCGGCACCGCCGCGCAACGCGGCCTCGCTCGTTTCCAGCAGCTTGTGCGTGTCGTCCCAGTCGGGCGTGACAAGATACAGTCCCTTCATAGGACATCCTCGATAGAAATTTGACGATTCGGAATGCGCTGCCCGGCGGCGATTGGGTACGCCGATAACAAAGCATGATGACAATAGCCCTGTGCCGCCTCAAGCACTTCGGCCATCGGTTTTCCGTTTGCCAGCAGCGCGGCGATCGCCGAAGCCAGCGTGCAGCCGGTGCCGTGGAAACTCCCCTCCAGGCGCGGCCATTTCCAGCTGCGGTGTCCGCTCCTGGAGAACCAGTGGTTCTCCACGTTCACGCCATTGCCGTGCCCACCCTTGATCAGCACATTCGGACAATGGCGCAGCAGCAAATCGGCCTGCGCTTCGACGCGCTCCTCGCCGCCGCACAGCCGCACCGCTTCCGGCAGGTTAGGCGTCACGATGCTCGCCAGCGGCAGCAGCGGCATTACCGCCTGCACTGCATCCTCAGACGACAAGGCATCGCCATGGCCGCTGGCCAGAACCGGGTCGAGCACTACCGGCAGATCGGGCCGGCGCTGCCTCAACGCACCGATCAGCCCGGCAATCGCTTCCGCATTCGCACGGTTGCCGACGATGCCGATCTTGACGGCCGCAATATCGATCTTGTCGATCAAGACCTGCGCCTGCCGCCGCACCATGTCGGCCGCGACCGGTTGCACCGCGAACACGCGGTCATTGTCCTGCACGGTCAACGCGGTGACGACCGACAGCGGATGCGCGCCGAATGCCGCGACCGCCTGGATATCGGCCTGCAGTCCCGCCCCGCCGCCCGGATCGGAACCGGCGAAGACCAGGACTGACGCGCGATTCATGTTGCCCGCCCTTCCATCGGCGAAGACGGCGACGCCGCGAACTTCTTCGGAATGCGGCCGGCAAGATACGCTTCGCGTCCTGCTTCGACCGCCAGCTTCATCGCGCGCGCCATGCGGATCGGATCGCGCGCGCCGGCGATCGCGGTATTCATCAGCACGCCGTCGCAACCGAGTTCCATCGCGATCGCCGCGTCCGACGCGGTACCGACGCCGGCATCGACCAGCACCGGCACCTTGGCCTGCTCGATGATCAGCGACAGGTTCCACGGATTCAGGATACCCATGCCGGAACCGATCAGCGACGCCAGCGGCATCACCGCGACGCAGCCGATCTGCTCCAGCATGCGTGCCTGGATCGGATCGTCGCTGCAGTAGACCATCACGTCGAAACCATCGTTGACCAGTTGTTCGGCCGCCTTCAGCGTTTCCGGCATGTTCGGGAACAAGGTCTTTTCGTCACCGAGCACTTCCAGCTTGACCAGCTTGTGGCCATTCAGCAGTTCGCGCGCGAGCTGCAGCGTGTAGACCGCATCCTTCGCGGTATAGCAGCCTGCGGTGTTCGGCAGGATCGTGTATTGCGAAGGTGGCACCACGTCGAGCAGGCTGGGCGCGTTCGGGTCCTGGCCGATGTTGACGCGACGGATCGCGACCGTGATGATCTCGGCGCCGCTGGCTTCGGTCGCGGCGCGGGTTTCTTCGAGATCGCGGTACTTGCCGCTGCCGACCAGCAGGCGGGAGCGGTAGGTTTTGCCGGCGATGGTGAGGCCTTGGTCTTCGCTGCTTTGTTGTTTGCTCATAATGTCCCTCTGACTGGCTCCTTCCCCCTTGCAGGGGGAAGGTTGGGATGGGGGTAGTGCGCTTGAAAAAAGATAACGATCGCTCGAACTCACTACCCCCGCCCTAACCCTCCCCCTGCAAGGGGGAGGGGACTTTCGAGAAATGCTTTAACCGCCGCCGATTGCTCGGACGATGTCCACGCGGTCAGCCGGCTGCAACATCCGCTCGGCCCACAATCGCCGCGGTACCACCTCGCGGTTGATCGCCACCGCCAGCGACTTGTTCGCCAAGTCCAGCGAAGCGATCAGCTCCTGCACATTCGCGTTGTCCGCGACCGGGTGCAATACGCCGTTCAGTTCGATTTCCATAGGCGACTCTTACTGCTTGCGATAGATTTCCGCGCCGCTCTTGACGAACTCGACCGCCTTGACTTCCATCCCCTTCTTCAATGCCTCGTCGTCGGAGATGCCCTGGCTGGCCGCGTAATCCCGCACATCCTGCGTGATCTTCATCGAGCAGAAATGCGGGCCGCACATCGAGCAGAAATGCGCGACCTTGGCCGAATCCTTCGGCAGCGTCTCGTCGTGGAAGTCGCGCGCCTTGTCCGGGTCGAGGCCGAGGTTGAACTGGTCTTCCCAGCGGAATTCGAAACGCGCCTTCGACAACGCGTTGTCGCGGATCTGCGCGCCCGGATGGCCCTTCGCCAGATCCGCCGCATGCGCGGCCAGCTTGTAGGTGATGATGCCTTCCTTCACGTCGGCCTTGTTCGGCAAGCCAAGGTGCTCCTTCGGCGTCACGTAGCACAGCATCGCGGTGCCGTACCAGCCGATCATCGCGG
>CBIHOK010000181.1:0-7392 GCA_966211575.1 uncultured Noviherbaspirillum sp. | reverse complement strand
CGCACCAGGTCGGTCAGGTTCTGGTCCAGCGTCTGCATGCCGACGTTGCTGCCGGTCTGGATCGCCGAATACATCTGCGCGACTTTCGCTTCCCGGATCAAGTTGCGGATCGCCGGGGTGCCGAGCATGATTTCGTGCGCGGCGACCCGGCCGCTGCCATCCTTGGTCTTCAGCAGGGTTTGCGAAATCACCGCCTGCAACGATTCCGACAGCATTGCGCGCACCATTTCCTTTTCCTCCGCCGGGAACACGTCGACGATACGGTCGATGGTCTTGGCGGCCGATGAGGTGTGCAGCGTGCCGAATACCAGGTGGCCGGTTTCGGCGGCGGTCAGCGCCAGGCGGATCGTTTCCAGGTCGCGCATTTCGCCCACCAGGATCGCATCCGGATCTTCCCGCAGCGCCGAGCGCAGCGCGTTCGAGAACGACATCGTGTGCGGACCGACTTCGCGCTGGTTGATCAGGCATTTCTTCGATTCGTGCACGAACTCGATCGGGTCTTCGACCGTCAGGATGTGCGCGTACTCGGTTTCGTTGAGGTGGTTGATCATCGCCGCCAGCGTGGTCGACTTGCCGGAGCCGGTGGGGCCGGTCACCAGTACCATGCCGCGCGGCTTCAGCGCCAGTTCGGTGAAGATTTTCGGCGCATTCAACTGTTCCAGCGTCAGCACCTTGGATGGAATCGTGCGCAGCACCGCAGCCGCGCCCCGGTCCTGGTTGAATGCGTTGACCCGGAACCGCGCCAGTCCGGGAATGGCGAACGAAAAGTCGCATTCCAGCACCTCCTCATACGCCTTGCGCTGGCCGTCGTTCATGATGTCGTAGATCATCCCGTGCACGTCGCGGTGTTCGAGCGGCGGCAGGTTGATGCGGCGCACGTCGCCGTGCACCCGGATCATTGGCGGCAGGCCGGACGACAGGTGCAGGTCGGACGCATTGTTCTTGACGGCGAAGGCAAGCAGTTCGGAGATGTCCATTTATAATCCTTGGCTGGCCGACCGAGGGTCGGCGGAGGGCAATACCGGAGACAAGGTATTGCCGTAGATAAACTGATTATGTCCTCAATTTCTCTGAACTTGCAAGCCGTGCGCGAGCGTATCGCGGCTGCCGCGCGCGCGGCCGGTCGCCCCGCCGAGGCAGTGGCCCTGCTGGCGGTTTCGAAGACCTTCGGATCCGATGCGGTACTCGCCGCCGCCGCCGCCGGGCAGCGCATGTTCGGCGAAAACTATCTGCAGGAAGCGCTCGACAAAATGGCGGCGCTGCAGACGCACTCTCCCGGGTTATTGCTGGAATGGCATTTCATCGGGCCGATCCAGAGCAACAAGACGCGGGCGATCGCCGAACACTTCGACTGGGTGCATGCGGTCGATCGGGAAAAGATCGCGCAGCGGCTGTCGGAGCAGCGGCCGTCGCAATTGCCGCCGCTGAACATCTGCCTGCAAGTCAATATCAGCGGTGAAGCCAGCAAGAGCGGGGTGGCGCCGCAGCAGCTCGCGCAACTCGTCATGCGGGTGGCGGCTTTGCCTCGTCTCAGGCTGCGAGGCCTGATGGCGATTCCGGAGCCGGTGGAAGATGGCGCGCAGCAGCGTATCCCGTTCAGGAAAATGCGCGAATTGCAGGATCAGTTGCGGCAGCAGGGACTGCCGCTGGACACGCTGTCGATGGGGATGTCGGGCGATCTCGATGCGGCGATTGCGGAAGGGGCGACCATCGTCAGGGTGGGGACCGCCATTTTTGGGAAAAGGGATTATGCAAAGTGATCTGAAGATCGGTTTCATCGGCGGCGGCAACATGGCAACCGCCTTGATCGGCGGCCTTGCCGGCAAGCTGACCGCGGGCGCCAATATTCACGTGGTCGATCCCAATGTGGAAGCATTGGCGCGACTGCAGCAACAGTTCGGCGTCACGACTGCCGACGCCGCCGGCGCCGAGCTGGAACGCTGCGACGTGATCGTGTTGGCGGTGAAGCCGCAGCAGATGAAGGAAGTGGTGGCGCAACTGCGACCGCATGTGCGTGCGCAACTGGTGCTGTCGATCGCCGCCGGTATCCGGGCCGCCGATTTGTCGCGCTGGCTCGGCGGCCATGCTGCCATCGTGCGCAGCATGCCGAACACGCCGGCGCTGATCGGTCTGGGCATTACCGGCGCGGTGGCGACGGCAGGAGTGTCCGCGCAGCAGCGCGAAGCTGCGGATGCGATCCTGCGCGCGGTCGGCGCCACCGTCTGGCTGGACGACGAAGCATTGATCGACCCGGTGACCGCGGTGTCGGGCAGCGGTCCGGCCTATGTGTTCTACTTCATCGAGGCGATGCAGCGCGCCGCGCAGGAGATGGGCTTGAATGCGGAGCAGGGTTCGCAACTCGCGATTGCTACCTTCGTCGGCGCTTCGCAGCTGGCGGCGCAGTCGAGCGAACCGGTCGCAACGCTGCGTCAGCGCGTGACTTCGAAGGGCGGAACGACTTACGCGGCGCTCACCAGCATGGAAGCCGACCAGGTTGCCGTCGCGATCGGGAAGGCAATGAAGGCGGCGGCGGAGCGTGGCCGCCAGCTGGGCGAGGAGTTCGGGCGCGACTGAGCTGAGCCGTGCGGCACGGCGGTTAAAAAAACTGCTAGCGCCGGCCCAGCCATAAGCCGACGGCAAGGCCGGCCAGCGCACCGATGCCGACCGCTTGCCACGGATGATCCTGCACGTATTCGTCGGCGTTTTCGATTGCCTCGCGGCTGGTGCTGGCGACGCGCTCTTCCAGCGTGGACAGGCCGCTCCTGGCATTGCTCAGCGTGGATTCGAAGCGGGCGCGCGCAGCCTGGTAGCGCTCATCCATTTGCGTGCCGGTGGCCCGTAACAAGTCTTCCGCATCCCTGATCACCAGTTTCAGGTCGTTGACCACGCTTTCCGGCACCCAGTCCGTTACTTTGTTCGTGTCCATGTCCACTTCCCGGGGAAGATGAAAGTCTTCCAGTGTAGTTTACGGGATGCGCGCGGCCTTGCGCCGGCGCAAACTATCGGAAAGCGTAGTCGAGCGCGATGCCGGCGAAGATCGCCGCGCCCAGCCAGTTATTGTGGCGGAACGCGGTGAAGCAGCCCGTCCGCTCGCGCGAGCGGATCAGCGTGTAGTGGTAGCCGGCGCAGCCGACGGCAACCAGCAGGCCGGCGCTGAACCATAGACGCAGCCCGTACTGCCAGCCGACCAGGAAAATGATCGCGAAGCTGATCGCGTAGCACAGCATCACCGCTGCCACGTCGAAACGGCCGAAGGTGATGGCCGAGGTCTTGATGCCGATCTTCAGATCGTCGTCGCGGTCGACCATCGCGTACTCGGTATCGTAGGCGACGGCCCAGAAGATGTTCGCCAGCAGCAGCAGCCAGGCAGCCGGCGGCAGCGCGCCCTGCACCGCGGCGAACGCCATCGGAATGCCGAAGCCGAACGCGATCCCGAGGTAGGCCTGCGGGATCGCGAAGAAGCGCTTGAAATACGGGTAGCTGGCGGCGATCAGCACCGCTGCCACCGACAGTTCCTTGGTCAGCAGGTTCAGCGGCAGGATCAGCGCAAACGATACCAGCGCCAGCACCGCTGCCACCATCACCGCTTCCCAGCCGGCGATACGGCCCGTGGTCAGCGGCCGCTGCGCGGTGCGCTTCACATGCCGGTCGAAATCGCGGTCCGCATAGTCGTTGATCGCGCAGCCGGCCGAGCGCATCAGCGCGGTGCCGAGCGTGAAGATCACGACCAGTTTCCAGTCCGGGCGTCCGTCCGCCGCAAACCAGAGTGCGGCCAGCGTCGGCCAGAGCAGGAGCAGGATGCCGATCGGCTTGTCGATGCGGACCAGACGGGCGTACAGGGCGAGACGGTTCATGAGTCGGGATGAAAAAAGGCCGGTTGACGGTAGACATTGCGACTCGTCAACACATAAATCGGGTAATGCCTAAATCATGTAAGGCTGGGGGCGGTGCAGGGGCGTGCACTGCACCATCGAATTATATTCGCCCGACACTAGCTTTTCGCAAATGTGGTGCTGTAATGTAACTGTCACAACTGGCAGATAAGATCAATAATTTTTGGAGACGACCATGCGATTTTCCCTGAAATCTGTGTTCGCGGCTGCCTTGGTGGCCGGCTTCGCCGCCCCAGCTCATGCGGTCACCGAGATCACCTGGTGGCATTCGATGACCGGCGCGCTCGGCGACCGCGTCAACGAACTTGCCGACCAGTTCAACAAGAGCCAGTCCGAGTACCAGGTCAAGCCGGTATTCAAGGGCCATTACGATGAAGCGATGGCCGCCGGCATCGCCGCCTACCGGGCCGGCAATGCGCCGGACATCCTGCAGGTGTTCGAAGTCGGCACCGCGACCATGATGTATTCGAAGGGCGCGATCAAGCCGGTGTCGGATGTGATGAAGCTGGCCGGCGAAAAATTCAATCCGGCCGATTACGTTCCCGCGGTCGCCGGCTATTACACCGCGCCCAACGGCGACATGCTGTCGCTGCCGTTCAACAGCTCGACCCCGGTGTTCTTCTACAACAAGGACATGTTCGAAAAGGCCGGCCTCGATCCGAACAAGCCGCCGGTAACCTGGGAGGAAGTGGTGGTGGCCGCCGCCAAGCTGAAGGCCGACGGCGCGCGCTGCGCCTTTACCACCGGCTGGCAGTCCTGGGTGCAGCTGGAAAACTTCTCGGCCTGGCACAACGTCGAATTCGCGTCGAAGAACAACGGCTTCGGCGGCCTCGATGCGCGCCTCAAGTTCAACAGCCCGCTGCACGTGCGCCACATCCAGAACCTGGCGAACTGGGCCAAGCAGGGCTACTTCACCTATGCCGGCCGCAAGAACGAACCGGAAGCAAAATTCTATTCGGGCGAATGCGGCATGCTGACCTCGTCCAGTGCGGCCTATGCGAACATCGCGAAGAACGCGAAATTCAAGTTCGGCGTGTCGCCGCTGCCTTACTACAGCGATGTCAAGGGCGCGCCGCAGAACACCATCATCGGCGGCGCCTCGCTGTGGGTGATGAGCGGCAAGCCGAAGAACGAGTACAAGGGCGTCGCCAAGTTCTTCAAGTTCCTGTCGAAGCCGGAAGTCCAGGCCAAGTGGCACCAGGAAACCGGCTACCTGCCGATCACCAAGGCGGCCTACGAGCTGACCAAGAAGTCCGGTTTCTATGAGAAGCATCCTGGCACCGATGTTTCGGTCAAGCAGATGATCGTCAAGACCACCGACAAGTCGCGCGGCATCCGTCTCGGTAATTTCGTGCAGATCCGCACCGTGATCGACGAGGAGCTGGAGAACGTCTGGAATGGCAAGAAGACTGCGAAGCAGGCGCTCGACGACGCGGTCCAGCGCGGCAATGCGCTGCTGGTGCGCTTCCAGCGGGCCAACCAGTAATCGCCGGCGAGCAAAGGCGGCACGTTTCCCGACCAGTGAACGTGCCGTTATCCCCGCATCCTGAAAAGACATGGAAAAACGCGCTCGCTTCAAGTCGGCATGGCTGCCTTACGCGCTGGTCGGCCCGCAAATCCTGGTGACGGTGCTGTTCTTTTTCTGGCCGGCGGCCCACGCGCTGTATCAGTCGGTGCTGGTCGAGGACACGTTCGGCATGTCGTCGCGGTTCGTCTGGTTCGACAATTTTCATTACCTGTTCAAGGACCCGGGTTATCTCGCGTCGTTCACGATCACCGCCGAGTTTTCGCTGATGGTGGCGTTCTTCGGCCTGGCGCTGTCGCTGCTGCTGGCCGTGTTCGCCGACCGGGTGGTCAAGGGGGCGGCGCTCTACAAGACTTTCCTGATCTGGCCGTATGCGGTTTCGCCGGTGGTGGTCGGCGTGTTATGGATGTTCCTGATGAACCCGACGCTGGGTGTGATCGCGCATGCATTGCGGCACATCGGTATCGAATGGAACAGCCTGCTCGACAGCCGCGATGCATTGATCCTGATCGTGATGGCGGCAATCTGGAAACAGATCAGCTATAACTTCCTGTTTTTCCTGGCCGGTTTGCAGGCGATTCCGAAATCGCTGATCGAAGCTGCAGCGATCGATGGCGCCGGACCAGTGCGACGCTTCTTCACCATCGTGTTCCCGCTGCTGTCGCCGACCACCTTTTTCCTGCTGGTGATCAACGTCGTGTACGCCTTCTTCGATACCTTCGGCATCATCGACGCGACCACGCATGGCGGACCCGGCACCGATACCGAGATCCTGGTGTACAAGGTGTTCCAGGATGGTTTCAAGGGCGGCGACCTCGGCAGTTCGGCGGCGCAGTCGGTGGTGCTGATGACGGTCGTCATCGCGCTCACCGTTGCGCAGTTCCGCTACGTCGAGAAGAAGGTGCAGTATTCCTGAGAGGCGCTTTTTCCCGGAAGCGGGAGGAGAGCGAGACATGACTTGGTGAAACGATGATTGAACGCCGTCCGATCCTTGATTTTTTCAGTCACCTGGTGCTGATCCTGGGCGTGGTCATCGTCGCGTTTCCGATCTACGTCGCATTCGTGGCCAGCACCCAGACCGCCGAGCAGTCGGCGCAGGCGCCGCTGTCGCTGATTCCGGGCACCCAGTTTCTCGCGAATTACGCAACGGTGATTTCGCATGGCGCATCCGGCAACGTCGGGGTGCCGCCGGTGGCGCGCATGATGTGGGTGACGCTGGTATCGGCGCTGATGATCGCGGTTGGCAAGATCGCGATTTCCATGCTGTCGGCGTTCGCGATCGTGTATTTCCGCTTCCGTTTCCGCTCGCTGTTTTTCTGGATGATCTTCGTCACGCTGATGCTGCCGGTCGAGGTGCGCATCAATCCGACTTATGCGGTGGTGTCCGACCTCGGCATGCTCAACAGTTATGCCGGGCTCAGCATTCCGCTGATGGCGTCCGCCACCGCCACCTTCCTGTTCCGGCAGTTCTTCCTGACGGTGCCGGACGAACTGGCGGAAGCGGCGCGCATCGACGGTGCCGGTCCGTTGCGCTTTTTCATCGACGTGTTGTGGCCGCTGTCGCGCACCAACGTGGTCGCGCTGTTCGTGATCATGTTCATCTACGGCTGGAACCAGTACCTGTGGCCGTTGCTGGTCGCGACCGACCAGGACATGTACCCGATCGGCATCGGCATCAAGACCATGATCACCGGCGGCGATGCGGCGATCGAATGGAACATGGTGATGGCGACACTGATCCTCGCCATGCTGCCGCCGGGATTGGTGGTGGTGGTCATGCAGAAATGGTTCGTCAAGGGCCTGGTGGATTCGGAAAAATGACATGGCAATCGTTAGGCTGAACAAGGTCGTAAAAACCTATGGCGCCGGCCCGAAGGCGGTCGAGGTCATCCACGGCATGTCGATCGACATCGCCGACGGCGAATTCGTCGTGATGGTCGGGCCGTCCGGCTGCGGCAAGTCCACGCTGCTGCG
>CBIHOK010000180.1:0-7430 GCA_966211575.1 uncultured Noviherbaspirillum sp. | reverse complement strand
TCGGCAATCCCTGCGCCGCCAGCTTCAGCCGCACTTCATGCACCTGGCCGGCCGGCACCAGGATCGCGCCGCCGCCCTCGGCGAACTTGTAGGGCACGTTCATCTGCTGCAGCGAAGCGACGATGGCGCCGCCGTCGCGATCGGAGAAGTTCGAGAACAGGACCCGGTAGTCCGGTTGCCTGCTCCACATCCAGACGCCCGACATCACCGCCAGGATTGCGGCGACGCCCAGCATCAGGAAGAAATTGCGCCCGCCCGGGGTCTGTGCGAAGCCGACCAGGCCGGCCGGCACCACTGCGCCTTCGCCTGCTACTGCCATGGAGCACCTCCGGATTTGCGGGATTGTTCGATCGTGTTCTGCATTTGGCTCAAACCAGTGAAATTTTGCCTTGTCTCGGATTGTCTGCTTGTCAGCGCAATTCGATCAGGCGAACAGAACGATTTTTTCGGTCTTTATCGACAGCAGGCGCCGCCGGCCGCATGTTAACGTAGCGCTGTGAAAAAGTGCTGATGGAGGCGACATGAAGCCGGCAATGATCGATGCGAGCAGGATCCAGGCGATGATTTCGCAGTTGAAGGCGGCGGCCACGCGTCCCGCGGAAGGGACGGGGACAGCGGCGATCGAGGGCGGGCAGGCGGCCGGCAAGGTCGATTTTGCGAATGCGCTGAAATCCTCGCTGGACCAGGTCAACCGCGCCCAGCTGAAATCGGAAGACCTGGGCAACCGCTTCGTTGCCGGGGACAACAGCGTGAACCTGTCGGACGTGATGATCTCGATGCAGAAGGCGAACATCTCGTTCCAGGCTACCGTGCAGGTGCGCAACAAGCTGGTATCGGCGTATCACGACATCATGAACATGCAGGTGTGACATTTCGTCTGCCTGCCGTGCCTATTTATGGCGCCGTGGTTTCGCTTGCAGGCGAAACGCAATAGGTAGACGGTTCCCTCCTGCTGTAAGGGGGAGGGTTAGGGTGGGGGTGGTAGGCTCAAGGTATTGAATCTATATCTCGAGCGCACTACCCCCATCCCGACCTTCCCCCTGCAAAGGGGAAGGAGTCGTCCGAAGTTGCTTGAAAGGTAATCTCCGTGCATATGAAGAAAGGGAGTTTTTTCAGCGGAATATGTACCTTTAAAGGGATAGCCCCCACGGTTTCGCTTGCCAGCGAAACCGGTTCGAACGGCGCAACACATGTGTTGCGAAACCCCGTTCTCACCCCATTCCAGTGGCGCGGGCGTTGCGTTCGCGTTCCAGCTTCGTGATGTAGCGCTGCACCGCGGCCATCATCGGTCTCGGCGGATCAATGAACATGCAACCCAGCTTGCGGATGGACTTGCCGCTGGCCAGGCTCAGGTCGTGCGAGTTGCGTATCTGCAGCGTGACGGTGACGGGCGTGCCGCCCGGCAGGTCGATCCTGCAATCCTTGTAGGTGCGGCCAATGGTGTTGTCCAGCAGCTTTTTCTCGTCGACGACCGCGATACCACCGCCGCTGATGTCTTTCAGCGTGACCACGACGGTGGTGCCGCCCAGGCCGGTTTCATCGTCCGCCGGGACATGGATGGTGCAGCGGATCGGGTTGGCGACCGGGGTCGGCACGCGGTAGTATTCGCGCCGCTGCAGGCGTACCAGGGTGGCGGGGATAGGGATGTACAGCGCCGGCAGGTTGTCATACAGGCATTCGCCTACCTGGGAAGCGAAGAACAGGATGCGGATACTGTCCAGCACGGTTTCGAACGAGATGTTCTCGCTGGCAAGAAGGCGCTTGTTGACGATATTGCTGGGCGCACGGTCGATCACGAGCATATTGCCCGGTTCGTCCACCGCGAGCACCGACGTGACTACCGCGTCGGCGCCGCCGTCGGCCTGCATGCTGACCAGCTGGTTGCGCTCCTGCATCGCACGCAGCAGGCTGATGATTTCGCGGCGCGAATGTACCTGATAGGGGCTTACGTCCTCCACGCCGAACTTGGAATTGAATGTCATTGATGTCTGTTTTTTAATATCCGTGTTTATCCGGGCTTGCGTACCGCGTCTCCAGAACGGTTTGCAGCGTCGATATGGTATAGCCAAGCGAGAAGTTCCGCCACCGCCCGATACAGCTCGGGCGGAATGTGGCGGTCGAGGTCGACCTGCATCAGCAGTCCCACCAGTTCGCGCGACTCGTGCACGAACACTCCGTGTTCCCTGGCGCGGGCGATGATGTTTTCCGCAATCAGGCCGCGCCCCTTGGCTACCACCTTGGGCGCCAGTTCGCCGGCCTGGTAGGCCAGGGCGACTGCACTTTGCGAGGGCTTGGAGCGACTCATTGCGGTTCGTCGCGGCTTACGCGCAGAGAGTCCAGCGGCGAGCCTGCGGCTTCCAGCGCCAACGCCAGTTGCCCGCCGTTTGCCCGCAACAGGTCGGCCGTGGCCTCGCTCGCGGCCTGGACCTGCACTGCGACCCGGTTGCCGCTCAGGTGCAGCGTGGCGGATACCTTGCCGAGCCGGGGCAGCTCGAAACGCACCACGCTGCTCCATTCCCGCTCACGCTCCTCCGGCGAGCCGTTCCCGGGGGTGTCGTCGCTGATTTCCCATTCCATCGCCTGGCCGGGCCACAGCTCGCCCTGCCAGCGTATCTGCTGCTGCTCCAGCACGCCGAGTTGCAAACCGATCAGATGGGCTGCCTGCGGATCCAGTTTCGGCAGTGCCGCCTGCGGCTGGGTCAGCAGGTTGGCGTCGGTATGGGACTGGCTGCCTGACTGTTCCTGGGCGGTGCGTATCAGCTCCAGCAGCTTGTGGGCGCCGTCTCCCAGTTCGCGGATGCCTGCCGCGAGTTTCGACAAATCGGGGTTGGCGAGGTCCTGCCCCTGTTGCGGCGCGGCTTGCGAAGCGGGCAGCCGTGCCTGCGGTTCGGCTGCGATATCGGCAAGGCCGCGGCTGCCGTTCAGCCAGTCCTGCAAATGCGATTCGTAGAACAGGCCGCTGGCTGCGATGCCGCTCGCCAGCACCTTGGCGATGCTGGCGGCATCCATCGTCTTCAGCGCCAGCAGCGGCTCGCTGGCGTGCACTGCCGCGCTGCCGGTTTGCTGCTGCAGCAACTGGTCGATCAGGCGCGCGGTCGTGCTGAGCGAGGCCGGCGCGCTTCCTTCGGGGGGCAGCAGCAGGAATGTGGGGACCGGCTCCTTGGCAACGAATACCATGGACAGCGTGTCGCCCACCCGTGTGCCGACCGGCAGCGCCATGCGGGCGGTGGCTTCGCCGACGTTGACCAGGTAAGTGCCGTCGTCGAACATGGAAGCGACGGTCGCCTGGAGTTCCTTGCCGATCGCGATCTGCGTCAGCCGGCGAAAGACTTCCTGTTTGGCGTCGGTTGCCGAGGCGACGGGGGTGGCAGCCTCGAGCGAAGCCGGGGGCCGGGTGGGGTTGAGGTCGGCCCGTGGCAGCATGGCGTCAGCCGGTCTGGCTGGCGCCGTACGTCTTGAGCAGCTTGCGTTCGGTGCCGGTGCTGGAAATCATTGCCGAGAGCTGAGCCATCCAGGGCGTCGTGATGTCGCGAATCTGGCGGTCGTCGTCCAGGATCTTGCGGATGATTTTGGCCTTTTGCTCGCGGTCGGCGGGCGACAGTTCGGGGCGGGGAGCATCGTTCTGCCGCAGGATGTCCACCTGGCTGGAACACCGCAGCTCAAGCTCGACCAGTTGCTCCCAGTCGCCGGTACGGGCGGCGGCGAGCATGCGGTCGGTGATGTCCGCGACGGATTCGTAGATGGCAAGGATTTCCTGGTGGTTCATGTGCTTACGCTTTCACGAATCGGTTGTTGTGCGGAGCCAGCGGGTCGTACGGAGCCGGTGCCGGAGCCGGTTCCGGCTGTGACGAGGCGGCAAGCTTGCCGGGGTCGATCGCGTCCCACGCGTCTTTCAGGCCCTTCAGCAACTGAAGCACTTCTTCGAGCACCTTCGGCTGGTTTTTCAGGTGTGCGGTCATCAGGCGGGTCGACATGTATTCGTAAAGCGAATCCAGGCTCAGCGCGATGTCCCCGCCGGCGTTCTTGTTGAGGCTGGCGCGCAGGCCTTCGTTGATGATGGCCACCGCATGCTTGATTGCCTTGCCGCGCTCTTCGATATTGCCCGATTGCATATGCTGCAATGCGGACGAAACAGCCAGCATCGCCCCTTCGAACAGCATGACGATCAGCTTGTGCGGCGTGGCCGCAACCACTCCGGTTTCCATTCCAACGGCGCTGTAGGCGTTTGCGCCGCGTGGCATTGTTCCAAACATCCGGTTTCTCCTATCCTTTAGTCGACGACTGCAGTGCGGCGAGCTGTTGCGTCAGATAACTGCTTGTCGTGTTCATGCTGCCGATCAGCGTATCGAGTGCGCTGAACTGCGCGGTGTAGCGCGCTTCGATCGACGTCAGGCGAACATTTTCCTCATCGCGTTGCTTGTCGATATCCTTGATCGACGCGGTAAGCCCGTCGATGCGGCCGTTGACCAGCGCATCCGAGCCGAAGATCATTCCGCTTACCAGGGAATTGACGCGGGATCCGTAGCCTTCGACACCGGTCGTGCTGTTCTTGGTGAACAGCGTGCTGATGTCCTTGCTCGGGTCGGCCAGCACCTTGTTGAGCTTGTCGGTGTCGAGACTGAGCGTTCCATCCAGCTGGAAGCTGATACCGATATCGGAAAGCGTCGACAGGCCGGCCGGCGCGCCCGTTATCGGATTGGAAATTGCATTGCGCAACTGTGTCTCGATCGACAGCATGGTCGAATCGCCGGTCAGCGTGCTCGCCTTGCCGGTGGTCGAATCGTACTTGGTCGCCGAGGTAATCTGCGTGTTGACATTGTTGTATGCCGTCACGAAACTCTGCAGCGCAGTGGTGATCTTGGAGGTATCGCGCGACAGGGTGAGCGTGGTTGGGCTGCCGCTCGCCGTGGTCTTGGCGAGAGTCAGCGTGACGCCTTGTACCGCGTCGGTGACGGTGTTGCTCGAACTGGAAATTGCAATGCCGTCCACCTTGATCTGCGCATCCGCGGGAGCCACGTTCTGCGTCAGGTTGGAAACGCCGCCGGCGCTGCCGTCATAGGCGAGTTGCGCCAGGCCGGCGGCACCGCTTTCGGTCACGCCGATCTGCAGCGCATTGTCGGCCCCGGTGTTTTTCGACGTGAGCGAAAGCCGGTAGCCGGTGCCGTCGTTGATGATGGTCGCCGTCACCGGCGCACCGCTGCCGTTGATCGCATCGCGGATGCCGGCCAGCGTATGGTTGCTGCTGTCGATCGTGATCGTGGTCGTGGTGTTGTCCGGGTTCGCGGTGAAGGTCACCGGCGGCGAGCCTGCATCGCTGTAAGTGCCGAAATTCAGGGTAAGGGTGCCGTCGCCGACGACCGTGTCGGTGCCGGCGTAATCGCCGGAAGTGAGCTTCTGCGCTTGCGCCAGCTGGTCCACTTCGATGCTGTAAGTGCCGGCCGGCGTGCTGCCGTTGACTGCGGCGCTGAGTATGCTGGAATCGGAAACGCTCGGCGTGACCGCCGTATAGGTGGTGGACAGGTTGAGGGTCTGGGCGGCGGCTTGCAGTGAAGACAACGCGCCTTTCACCAGGCCGTAGGACGTCAGTTTCGCCGTATAGCTCGCTTCCTTGGTTGCGAGAAGGGTAAGCGGCTGGCTCTCGATAGTCATCAACTGACTGACGATAGTCTTGACGTCCAGATTCGAACCGATGCCCGGAGAGCTGAGTGAAGCCACCAGTGCCTCCCAATGAAAAGTAGGACCAATATATCCTGTTAACGGCTGCGGCTAACGCTGCTTTAGGGGGGGAATTACCCGTCTGTTCAAGCGGCGTGAAACAGCGGTCGAACCGGCCTCAGGCGCCGCGCAGGTATAAGTTGAGCGGCGACGCGCCCGTCGGGGCCATCAGGGTTGTGCAGCTTATACTTGCGCGGCGCCTCATGCCTTCTGCCGGATCAGCATCCCTTGCTGGGCCTGGTCGAGGGCTTTCGCGAGCTCCAGCGCTTCCTCGCTGGGAATCTGGCGCAGCACCTGCTTGGTGTCCTGGTCGATGATCTTGACCACTACGCGCTCGCTCTCGGAATCGACGGCGAATTCGAGTCCGCGCGCGTGCTGCTGCAGCGAGTCGTTGATGTTCTTCACGGCCGCAGCCAATTGTTCCATCGTCGGCACCGCGGCAGCCTGGTGGACTGCTTCGGAAGTCTGGACTGGAGCGGCGGTCTTGGGGGCGGCGGACACTGCGGTGCCATCCGGGCTGGTCGGAAGGGGCGGCGGCGTGAGACTGCCGGTCGGTTGGATAGCCATGATTGCTCCCTTCAAGGAGAAAAACCCGGCCAACGGGTGTTGGCCGGGGTGCTTGGGTTACTGCATTTCAGTGCGCCGTTACCTCATTAGCGCAGCAGGGACAGCACGTTGTTCGGCAACGAGTTGGCCTGCGCCAGCATCGCGGTACCGGCCTGCTGCAGGATCTGGCCGCGGGTCAGCGCTGCCGTTTCCGCTGCGAAGTCCGCGTCCTGAATCCGGCTACGGGCAGCAGAGAGATTCTCGCTGGTCGAAGACAGGTTGGAGATCACCGAATCGAAGCGGTTCTGGATCGCACCGAAGGTGCTGCGCAGGCTGTTCACCGAGCTCAGTGCCGAGTCGACGCGCTGGATCAGGCTGTTCGCGTTGTCGACCGTCAGCGTATCGCCGGAATCGAGCGAGCCGTCGTTGGCGGCAACCGTGGTCGAGGCGAAGCCGAGCGTAGTGGCATCGCTGCCGCCCAGGGTCATGGCGCTGGCCGAAGTCAGGGTCAGCTTGCCGTTGGACACGGTCGCATAGGCGCCACCCACGCTCTTGTTGATTTCCGCTGCCAGATCATCAACCGAAGCATAGGTTTTCGCTGCGATGTTGACCGTAGCGTTGCTGCCGACCGTGATGCTCAGGTTGCTGATTGCCACCGATCCGCTGGTGACGCCGTCGGTGCCGGTGCCGTCGACGAAGCCGGCGCTGGTCGCATTGGTGTCGGCGCCCGAGATGACGACCCCGGAGGAACCTGCGGTGTTATTGGTGATGGAGATCTTGCCGCTGCTGAACGTTGCGGTATAGCCGGTCAGCTGGCTGGCGATGTCAGCTGCCAGAGCGTTGTTGTCCGCATAGTTCTGGTCGAGGGTGACCGTAGTGCCGTCCACCGAGAACGAGGCGTTGGTACTGTCGACCTGATTGGTGCCGGCCACGCCGTTCTGCACGCTGAAACCATCCGCGGTCGCTTGCGAGTCGGCGACAGTGATATCGATCGCGGCCGAACCCGTACCGGCGGTGTCGTTCCGCTTGATCGTGATGTTGCCGACGCTGTCACCGGTCACCGTATAGGTGCCAGGAGTGCTGTTCATCTGCGTGTCGATCGCGCTGGCGACAGCGTTGAAGTCCGCGTAGTCCTGGTTCAGCGTGACGCTCTTGCCGTCGATCGTGAA
>CBIHOK010000179.1:0-7483 GCA_966211575.1 uncultured Noviherbaspirillum sp. | reverse complement strand
GACTGGCCGAGGTGCACGCGCTGGCGCTCGATCTGGTTGAGCGCGCGCGAGAACATGCCCTGCATGTTGAGCAGCGCGCTCTGGGCGCGGCCGATCGCCTGGGCCGCGCGGTGGGTGGCGGCGTCGGCGTCCGGATCGGAAGTGATGGCCTGGATGATCTGCGAGCCCTTGTCGACCCAGTCGCAGGCGGTATGCCATTTTTCCTGGGCGGCGCGCAGCCGGAATTCTGAGCCGGATGCGATCGCGTCGCGGAATTCCTCGGTCAAATCGACCATCCGGCCCAGCAGATGCTGCAATTGTTCGACCGTGATGCCGCCCACCGCCTGGGCGCCGGCCACCTGCGACAGCACGAAGCCCATTTCGGCGCCGTCGTCTTGCTGGTCGAGCGCCATCAGCCCGTCCAGCGCCGACAGGATGTTGCGCGCGGTCGCGGTGATGCGGTACACGCCCTGGGCCGCGTCCCAGGCCAGCAGCTGGTGCGAACGCAGCCGCGCCAGCACGGTTTCCAGGCTGTCCGGTTCGAGGTAGCCGAGCTTGGCGTTGATGTCGGCTCGCGTCAGCACCGTGGATTGCGGATCGTTGGCCAGCTCGCCCAGCACCAGCAGCCGCACCAGCACGCCGTCGAAACCGCCATGGAACAGCGCGGTGAACGCCTGCAGCAGCGGCTGCGCGCGGCGCAGCCGGTAGACCTGCTCGATGTCGTCGGGGGAGATTTGCGGCTTGAAATAGGCCTGGAGGCCGGCCTGCGGCTCGTCATCCGGGGGGATGGCGGCGTTGGTCGATAAGTTCTGCATGCCCGGTATTCTACCGGGGCAGGCAAGGTGGTTCCAACAGGAAAAAACCGCATGCTATTCTTGCAAAACCGTGGTCCTGTCGGCCCGTTGCGGCCGTTTCCAACAAAATCATCCGGAGCGGAGGGGAACATGCCAGTCATCGTGATCGCCAATCCCAAGGGCGGCGTGGGCAAGAGCACGATTGCCACCAATCTTGCCGGCTATTTCGCCAGGCAGGGCCACAAGGTCATGCTGGGCGACGCCGATGCCCAGCAATCGTCGCGTTCCTGGCTGGCGCTGCGACCCGGCAGCCTGCCGCCGATCGCGAGCTGGGATATCGCCGACGGCCACATTGCGCGGCCGCCGAAAGGAACCACGCACGTGGTGCTGGATACGCCGGCCGGCCTGGCCGGCGAGCGTCTCGGCAAGGTGTTGCGCCTTGCCGACAAGGTCGTGGTGCCGCTGCAGCCGTCGATGTTCGATATCCTCGCCACCCGCGAATTCCTGCAGGAATTGTCGAAACAGCAAGGAAATTTCGGAGTCGGCGTGCTCGGCATGCGGGTCAATATCCGTACCAAGGCAGCCGACCAGCTGGCCCACTATGTCGCCACGCTCGGCTTGCCGCTGCTCGGCTATCTGCGCGACACGCAGAACTACGTACAATTGGCGGCACACGGGGCGACGCTTTGGGACGTCGCCCGGTCGCGGACGGAACGGGATATCGAGCAATGGTCGGAACTGTTGCGATGGGTGGAAAGCTAGATGACCAACAAGATTTACGTGCAGACGATGGCACGCTACAACCAGTGGATGAACGACAAGCTGTATGCAGCGTGCGAACAATTGACCGACGCCGAGCGCAAGCAGGATCGCCACGCGTTTTTCCGCTCCATCCATTCGACGCTGAATCACCTGCTGTGGGGCGATTACACCTGGATCGGCCGCTTTACCCGGGGTACCGCGCTGGAAAAGGATTATCCGAAAGCCGCGATCGGAACCGATCTGTTCGAACACTGGGATGCGTTGAAACAAGCGCGCCGGCAGATGGACAGCGATATCCTGGCCTGGGCCGACGCAGTGGACGAGGGTTGGTTGGCGTCCGACTTTTCCTGGTACAGCGGACTGTCGAAAGCGACGCGCACGCGCCCGGCTTGGCTGCTGGTCGCGCACCTGTTCAATCACCAGACCCACCATCGCGGGCAAGTCACCACGCTGCTGTCCCAATGCGGGATCGACCCCGGCGATACCGACCTGATGCTGATGCCGCTTTGATTGACGGTTTCCGGTCAGTGCCGGCGACGCGCTTGGTCGAGGTCCGCGCACAGTTGCTCGACACCGTCGAGCACGCGCGGGCCGGCGCGGTTCAACAGGCCGCCGTCGACGGCAAACAGGTTGCCGTGCGCGACTGCCTTCAGCATGCCGAAGCGCCGCCAATCGGCCAGATCCGCGCCTTGCGGCCGGCCGCTGACGACGATCGCGTCGGGATCGGCCTTCAATACCGCTTCGACGCTCACGGTCGGCGTCAGTTGCGGCAGTCCCGCAAACACATTGCGGCCGCCGCAGACCTGCAGCGCGTGCGACACCAGGTGCGCGCCGTTGAGCGTCATCAGCGGCTTGTTCCAGATCTGGTAAAACACGCTGACCGGCGTCCGTCCGCGGTAGGCCGCCCGTAGACTATCCAGCCGCGCGCGGAACGCTTGGGCCGCGCGCTCACCGGTGGCGTCGGTGCCGGCCAGGTGGGCGAGACGCTCCAGCGAGCTGGCAATGGTGTCGAAGTTGCGCGGTTCGCTTTCGAAAACCGGAATGCCGAGCTGTTCCAGCCTGGCCACCTGGGCGGCGGAATTGCCGCTGTGCCAGGCCACCACCAGGTCCGGCTTCAACTGCAGGATGCGTTCGAGGTCGAGCGCGATTCCGCTGCCTACCGAGGGGAGGCGGGTAGCGGCCGGCGGATAGTCGCTGTATTCGACCACGCCCACCACCCGGGAGCCGGCGCCGGCGGCAAACAGCAATTCGGTCGCATGCGGCGCCAGACTGACGATGCGCTGTGCCGGATGCGGCATGCTTACCGTGCGGCCCGCATCGTCCCGCACGGAAATACCGGCCGCCTGCGCCAGCAGCGGCAGCGCCAGCAGGCACGCGGCGAGCAGGCGCTGCATCGCGGCCGCTCAGATTTCGAGGTTGTCGATCAGGCGCGTCACGCCCAGTTTGGCGGCGGCCAGCACCACCAGCGGCGCGCCCTGAGCGAGATCGCCGGCCGATGGCGGCTGCAGGTCGACGCGCTTGCGGATCGAGATGTAGTCGGGCTTCCAGCCGCGCCCGGTCAATTGCGCCATCGCCTTGCGCTCCAGTTCGAACATGTCGAGGTGGCCGGAGCGGACTTCGTCGGCGACCTCGTTCAGCAGCCGGTACAGCGCCGGCGCCTCCGCGCGCTCCTGCTCGGACAGGTAGCTGTTGCGGGAAGACAGCGCGAGGCCGTCGTCGGCCCGCCAGGTTTCGGCGGCGACGATCTCGGTCGGCAACGCGAACTGCTTGGACATGTTGCGCACGATCATCAGCTGCTGGTAATCCTTCTTGCCGAACACGGCCACGCGCGGCTGCACGCAGGAAAACAGTTTCAGCACGACGGTGGTGACGCCGGTGAAGAAGCCCGGGCGGAACTCGCCTTCGAGGATGTTGCCGAGATCGTCCGGCGGCCGCACCCGGTATTCCTGCGGTTCCGGGTACAAGTCCTTCTCGGTCGGCGCGAATAGCACGTACACGCCTTCCTTCTCCAGCTTTTCCACGTCGGCCTGGAAGGTGCGCGGATACTTGTCGAAATCCTCGTTCGGGCCGAATTGCAGGCGGTTGACGAAGATCGACGCTACCACCGGGTCGCCGTGCTTGCGCGCCAGCCGCATCAGCGACAGGTGTCCCTCGTGCAGGTTGCCCATGGTGGGCACGAACGCGGTGCGCAATTGTCCACGCAACTGGTCGCGCAATTCCTCGATGGATGAAATGATTTTCATGGGCAGCCTTGCTGGGTGAGGAGGCGCCGCGCGGCGCCGGATGAAATGTGTGGATTAGGCCGGGCTCAGCTTGGAGAGTAGGCCAGTCGTACGTAGATCGGCGCGTAGGCTTCCGCCTGGGTGATTTCGATCAGGGTTTCCTTGGCCAGTTCGAGCAGCGCGATGAAGTTGACCACCACCACCGGCACGCCGCGCGACGGATCGAACAGCTCGGCGAATTCGACGAACTTCGCCGATTGCAGCCGCCGCAGGATGCCGGTCATGTGTTCGCGCACCGACAGTTCCTCGCGGCTGATGGTATGGTGGGCGGTCAGCTTGGCACGCTTGAGCACGTCGGCCCAGGCCGCCTGCAGCTCGTCGATGTTCACTTCCGGCCAGCGCGTGACCAGGCTCTGCTCGATGTAGACCTGGGTGCGCACATAGTCGCGGCCCAGTTGCGGCAGGGTGTCGAGTTGCTGCGCGGCCAGCTTCATCTGCTCGTATTCGAGCAGCCGCCGCACCAGTTCCGCGCGCGGATCTTCCGGTTCCTCGCCGGTGTCGGCCTTCTTGGCCGGCAGCAGCATGCGCGACTTGATCTCGATCAGCATGGCCGCCATCAGCAGGTATTCGGCCGCCAGTTCCAGGTTGCTGGCCCGGATCTGCTCGACGTATTCCAGGTACTGCAGCGTGACCTGCGCCATCGGAATGTCGAGGATGTTGAAGTTCTGCTTGCGGATCAGGTAGAGCAGCAGGTCGAGCGGGCCCTCGAACGCCTCCAGGAAGACTTCGAGCGCATCGGGCGGGATGTACAGGTCGTTGGGCAGCTTGAACAACGGCTCGCCGTACAGCTTCGCATAGGCGACGCCGTCGACCACGTCCGGGGTCGAATCCGGCTGCCCGGCCAGCGCGAGTTCGGGCGCGTCGGCCGGATACTGCGCCAGCAGCTGGTCCTGCCCGGAACCCATCAGCCCTTGGTCTGGTAGACGTAGGCCTGCTGTTTGACGCGCGATTCCTCGGCACGGCGGCGCGCATCGAGGTCGATCGGTGCCTTGTCCCAGAGCAGGGCGCGGCCGGCACGCTGTTTCTGCTCCAGCTCCGGATCCTTCTTTTTCAACTCTTTCAGGAACCGGGTGTAGTCGGATTCGTAATCTTGCAGGTGTTTGCTGAATTTCATGATGTAGGGAAGGCAAGGTAAAAGCTGCGCTATTTTACCGCGTCTTGTATCAGGTCTTGTGGCCTGTCTTGCGGCCGGAAGCGCCGGTATCAGGAGCGGAGCAGCCGGCGCATCACCATCGGCACCGGTTCGATCGGATTGGCATGCCGGTATTCGAGCTCGGGTGCGCGTTCGAATCCGTATGCGGCGTACAGGTCGAGCAGGCGTTCCTGGTCGGCGCGCACCGCAAGCCGCAATTCGTCGATCCCGGCGTCGAGCGCGCGGTGGATCACGGCTTCCAGCAGGTATTCCGACAGGCGCTGGCCGCGGTGCGGCTGCAGCACGCCCATGCGTAATACTTCCCACACCCCGGGCTCGCCCGCGACCGGCAGCCAGCGCACCGAACCGGCCGGCTGCTCGTCTTTCATCAGGATGAAGGCGCCGCCATCCTGCAGGTGGTCGAGCACGCGCGATTCGGTCTCGTGATGGCCGCTGGAACTGATCGCTACCCGTCCGGCCCAGGCCTGGCGCGTCAGGTCGGCGATCAGTTGCGCGTCGTCGCTGCCCGCTTCGCGAACCAGGATGTTCATGCGGCGCGCGGCGTTCGCTTCGTAAGCGGCTGCTGCGGAAGCCATGCTCAGCGCACCCGCATGCCTGGCTCGGCGCCCGGCCAGGGATTCAACACGTAAATGCCCGGATTGCTTTTTTCGTCGGCAGCCGACGCGGCCAGCACCATGCCCTCGGAGATGCCGAACTTCATCTTGCGCGGCGCCAGATTCGCCACCATTACCGTCAGCTTGCCGATCAGCTCCTCCGGCTTGTAAGCGGACTTGATGCCGGAAAACACGTTGCGCATCCGCCCCTCGCCGACGTCGAGCGTCAGCCGCAGCAGCTTGTCGGAACCTTCGACGGGTTCGCAATTGACGATCTTCGCGATCCGCAAGTCGACCTTGGCGAAGTCGTCAATCTTGATTTCCGGGGCGATCGCCTCGATCGCCCCGCCGTTCTCACCTTCCCCCTTGGAGGGGGATGAAGCGGGGGTTTCATGAAGCACTGCTTCATGCCCGCTGAATCGCCCAGCCGTACTCGGCTGGGCGTGGGACGGCCGGGATGGGGGTACGGCACCCGTAACCGGGATAGCGCCACGCTCCGCCGACTCCGGCCCCTCAAACAACCCCTCCAGCATCTTCGGCTCCACCCGCGTCATCAAGTGGCTGAACGTCCCGATCGCCTCCGGCACCTTGTCCAGATCGGCCCAGCTCAATTCGCGTTCGATCCCGAACAGTGTCGCCACCTTGCGGGCAACCTCGGGCAGGATCGGCGCCAGGTAAATCGTCAGCCGGTAGAACGACAGCAGCAGGTCGCTGCAGACATCCTGCAGCGCCTGGTTGTTGGCCGCATCCTTGGCCAGTTCCCAGGGCTTTTTCAGGTCCACGTACTGGTTGACCTCGTCGGCCAGCGCCATGATCAGGCGGATCGCCTTGCCGTATTCGCGCGCCTCGAACGCATCGCGGATCGCGGCTTCCTCGCCGGCCGCGACCTGCTGCCAGAAACGGTTGCCGCTGGTGCCGGCGGCCACCGGATTGCTCAGCTTGCCGCCGAAGCGCTTGGTGATGAAGCCGGCTGCGCGGCTGGCGATATTCACGTACTTGCCGATCAGATCGGAATTCACCTTCGCGATGAAATCC
Organism: uncultured Noviherbaspirillum sp.; assembly: GCA_966211575.1. Classification (GTDB taxonomy): domain Bacteria; phylum Pseudomonadota; class Gammaproteobacteria; order Burkholderiales; family Burkholderiaceae_D; genus Noviherbaspirillum. The sequence continues at coordinate 885 of CBIHOK010000179.1, read as the reverse complement.
TCGGCGCTGAAATCGATGTCTTCCACCCGCGCATTCAGCTTGTAGGCGATGTAATAGCGCAGCCACTCCGGATTCATCTTCAGATCCAGGTAGCGCAGCGGCGAGATGCCGGTGCCGCGCGACTTGCTCATCTTTTCGCCGTTGACCGTCAGGTGGCCGTGCACGTTGACCTTGAGCTTGTCGATCACCGGATGGCCGGAGAATTTCAGCATCGCCGGCCAGAACAGCAGGTGGAACGAGACGATGTCCTTGCCGATGAAATGCACCTGCTCGGTCGCGGGATCGCGCAGGAACGCCTCATAGTCGATGCCATGCTTTTCGCAATAGTTTTTCAGGCTGGCGAGATAGCCGACCGGCGCATCCAGCCAGACGTAGAAATACTTGCCGGGCGCGTCCGGGATCGGGATGCCGAAATAGGGCGCGTCGCGCGAAATGTCCCAGTCGGCCAGATCCTTGCCGTCGTTGCCCAGCCATTCGCTGACCTTGTTCACCATTTCCGGCTGCAGGCGACCGGGTGAGTGCAGCCATTCGTCCAGGAAGGCCACGCAGCGCGGATCGGACAGCTTGAAGAAGTATTGCTCGGACGGCTTCAGTACCGGGGTGGCGCCGGTCAGCGCCGAATACGGATTTTTCAGCTCGGTCGGCTCGTAGGCGGCGCCGCATACCTCGCAATTGTCGCCGTACTGGTCTTTTGCGCCGCATTTCGGGCACTCGCCCTTGATATTGCGGTCTGCCAGGAACATGCCCTTGACCGGATCGTAGAAGCGCTCGACCACCTTGGTGACGATCAGCCCGGCTTCCTTCAGGCGCAGGTAGATGCGCTGCGACAGTTCGGTGTTTTCCGGGGAATCGGTCGAATGCCAGTTGTCGAAGGAAATGTGGAAG
>CBIHOK010000178.1:0-7496 GCA_966211575.1 uncultured Noviherbaspirillum sp. | reverse complement strand
ACGGATCGCGCCGCAGCAACCGGCCTTCGGTGCCACCAGCAGCTGCACGCCGAGCGCGTCGAATACGCGCGCCGTCGCGGCATTGATGTTCGGCGCCATGGCCGGCTGCACGCAGCCGTCGAGCAGCAGCATCTTGCGCGCATGCGCGCGGTTCGGCCAGATCCCCGCCCGCTGCGGCGCCGGCACCTTGTTTTTCAACGCCTTCGGCAACAGCGGCCGCACCATTTGCCCGGCCTTCATCGCCGGGGTGAACAGCCATTTGCGCGGCAGCATTTCCTTCAACGCGCTGCGCAGCACGCGCTGCCCCAGCGGCCGCCCCACCTGCTGCTCGACCACCTTGCGGCCGATATCGACCAGCCGGCCGTACTGGACGCCCGAGGGGCAGGTCGATTCGCAGTTGCGGCAGGTCAGGCAGCGGTCGAGGTGGGTCTGGGTCTTCGCGCTGGCCTGCTTGCCTTCCAGCACCTGCTTGATCAGATAGATGCGGCCGCGCGGCCCATCCAGCTCGTCGCCGAGCAACTGGTAGGTAGGACAGGTCGCGGTGCAGAAACCGCAGTGCACGCACTTGCGCAGGATCGCGTCGGCTTCTTCGCCGTCGCGCGTGTTCTTGATGAAATCGGCGAGATTGGTTTGCATGCTTACAGACTCGGGTACATCCTGCCCGGATTGAATATCCGCGACGGATCGAAGGCCGCTTTCAGGTTGCGGTGGATGCGGTCGACGGCCGGCGTCAGCGGCTGGAATACGCCAACGCTCTTGTCGCCGCCACGGAACAGGGTGGCATGCCCGCCGGCCGCGGCCGCCGCCTCGCGGATGGCGTGCGCATCGAGGTCGGTACGCAGCCAGCGCTGCGCGCCGCCCCATTCGATCAACTGCTCGCCGCGCAGCCCCAGCGGCGGCGTATGCGGCGGCAGCGACAATCGCCACAGCGGCCGCGCGTCATTGCCGGCGTTGAAGAACCGGTTGTCGTGGTCGCGCAGGTCGCGCCAGAACTCCGCGCCCTCGTGCTCCTGCTCGCCTCCCATTTTTTTCAGCGCCGATTCGATCGCGGCGGCGGCGCCGGACAGGCGCACGATCAGCTCGCCGTCGTGCCAGGCACTGGCCGACAGCGGCAGCGGTTGTCCGCCCCAGCGGTTCAGCCGGTCGATCGCCTCCGCTTCGCTCAGCGCAAAGCGCAGCGTGGTTTCGCAAAACGGTTGCGGCAGCACTTTCAGCGACACTTCGAGAATCAGCCCCAGCGTGCCGAGCGAACCGGCCAGCAGGCGCGACACATCGTAGCCGGCAACGTTCTTCATCACCTGGCCGCCGAAATGCAGTATTTCTCCCTTGCCATCCATCAGCACCGCGCCGAGCACGAAATCGCGCACCGCACCGGCGGCCTGGCGGCGCGGTCCGGACAGGCCGGCGGCGACCACGCCGCCCAGCGTCGATTCCGGGCCGAAGCGCGGCGGCTCGAACGCCAGCAATTGCCTGTGCTCGGCGAGCGCCGCCTCCACCTCGGCCAGCGGCGTGCCGCAGCGCGCGGTAATCACCAGCTCGGTGGGATCGTAGGCCACGATGCCGGCATAGGCGCGCGTATCGAGCACCTCGCCCTGCAATTCCTGTCCATACCAGTCCTTGCTGCCGCCGCCGCGCAGGCGCAGCGCGGTCTTGCGCTCGCGCGCCGCGTCGATGCGCGACTTGAATTCCTGCAATGTCTGTTCCATTCGTGTTCCTCAAAAACGCGGCAGCCCGGCGAACTTCACCTGGCCGCGCCGCACGTGCATCTTCCCGTACTCGGCACAGCGGTGCAGCGTCGGAATCGCCTTGTCCGGGTTCAGCAGGAACGGGGCGTCGAATGCCCGCTTGAGCGCGAAGAAGGTCTCGATTTCCTGCGGCGAGAATTGCACGCACATCGAATTGATCTTTTCGATGCCGACTCCGTGTTCGCCGGTGATGGTGCCGCCGACCTCGACGCACAATTCGAGAATGGCGGCGCCGAACAGCTCGGCGCGATGGAATTCGCCGGGGTTGTTGGCATCGAACAGGATCAGCGGATGCAGGTTGCCGTCGCCGGCATGGAACACGTTCGCGCAGCGCAGCCCGTATTCGCTTTCCATCTCGGTGATGCGGATCAGCACGTCGGCCAGCCGCTTGCGCGGAATGGTGCCGTCCATGCAGTAATAATCGGGCGAGATGCGGCCGGCGGCGGGAAACGCGTTCTTGCGGCCGGACCAGAACTTCAGGCGTTCCGCTTCGCTGGTCGAGACCGCCAGCGCAGTCGCGCCGGACGCCTTCAGCACCTCGTTCATGCGCGCGATCTCTTCGTCGACCTCTTCCGGCGTGCCGTCCGATTCGCACAGCAGGATCGCTTCGGCCTCGGTATCGTAGCCCGCATGCACGAATGGCTCGACCATGCGCGACGAAGTCTTGTCCATCATTTCCAGGCCGGCCGGGATGATGCCGGCGGCGATCACGTTCGCCACTGCGTCGCCGCTCTTGACCACGTCGTCGAAGCTGGCCATGATCACGCGCGCCTGCTGCGGCTTCGGCACCAGCTTCACCGTCACTTCGGTGACCACGCCCAGCATGCCTTCGGAGCCGATGAACACCGCCAGCAAGTCGAGCCCGGGCGCGTCCAGCGCGGCGCCGCCGAGTTCGACCACTTCGCCCTCCATCGTCACCATTCGCACCCGCAGCACGTTGTGCACGGTCAGCCCGTATTTCAGGCAATGGACGCCGCCCGAGTTTTCCGCGACGTTGCCGCCGATGGTGCAGGCGATCTGCGAAGACGGATCGGGCGCGTAGTACAGCCCGTGGGCCGCCGCCGCTTCCGAGATCGCCAGGTTGCGCACGCCGGGCTGCACCGTCGCGGTCCGCGAATACGGATCGAGGCAGACGATGCGATTGAACTTCGCGGTCGAGAGCACCACGCCGTCGGCGATCGGCATCGCCCCGCCGGACAGGCCGGTGCCGGCGCCGCGCGGCACGATCGGCACCTGCAGGCTGCGGCAAACGTTCAGCACCTCGACCACCTGCGCCTCGTCTTCCGGCAGCGCCACCACCATCGGCAACTGCCGGTAGGCGGCCAGTCCGTCGCATTCGTACGGACGGGTGTCTTCTTCGTCGAACAGCACGCAGCGGGCCGGCAGCCGGGCGCGCAGCGCGGCCGCGACTTCCTGTTGCCGCTGGCGCGTGAATGGGGGTTGCGAGGGAGCGTTCATGACGGAATCCTGAGGCCTGTTGCGCGTCATTAAAGTGTAGCGAAAAGACGAATTGCGCGGGGCGCGTACCGCCGCCTTGAAGCTGAAAAGGTTTCGCCGGCCAGGTGAATAATTTTCACCCGGCAGGAATCACAGGTTGCGGAAGGTTTGCAGCAGCCAGTCGATGAAGGCGGCGACTTCCGGCCGTTCGCGTGCCGGCTGTTCGTACACCACGTAATACGAATGCGGCGGCGACTGCAGTTGCACGTCTTCAAACAACTGCACGACCTCGCCGCTGGCGACCAGGTGCTGGGAAAAATGCTTGCGCGTGAGCCCGACGCCGTAGCCATGCCGGACCGCCTCCAGCAGCAGGCCGAGGTCGTCCAGCCGCAGGCCGGTCGATGGTTCCGGCCAGTCCAGCCCGGCCACTTCGAACCAGGGTTGCCACGGCTCGAGCGCGGAGCGCAGCAGGGTCGCCTTGCGCAGATCGGACGGAACCGCCAGGCCGCCGATCCGTCCCAGGTAAGCGGGGCTCGCCACCGCGAACGTCGGCTCCTCGAACAGCCGCTCGGTGATCATGTCCGGATACTTGCCCGCGCCGAAACGGATCTCGACATCGCTCTCCGACAGGCTCAGGTCGTACAGCGGCACCGACAGGAACAGGTCGAGCACGATGTCGGGATGGAGCTCGGTGAATTCCCCCAGCAGCGGCACCAGCAGGCAGCGCGCGAAAGTCGGCGTCACCGTGACCTTGACGCGCGGTTGCCCCGGGTTACTGCGATGGGGCAGCGGAAATTCGGTCAGCGTGCGCAGCGCGTTGCGCACCACGTCCAGGTAGCGGCGCCCGAATTCGGTCAGGCTGACCGAGCGGCCATCCCGGGCGAACAGCCGCTCCCCGAGAAAATCCTCCAGCAGACGGATCCGGTGCGACAGCGCCGACGGCGTGATGCACAGCTCGTCGGCGGCCACCGAGAACGAACCGAAGCGCGCCGCGGCCTCGAAGGCAGATAGCGCGTGGACCGGAGGCAGGCGAGTAGCCATCGAAAGTGAACCCTACACTGGACAACATGGAGACGACGCGAGTCGACAGGAAAGGCACGCGTTTGCCTGAAAAGCGTAGCGAGCGGCGCAAGGTCGGTGCGAGAAGCGCAGCCGTACTTGGGTACGGCGAGCATCGCAGCGCCGAGATTGCGTCGCGCAGTAGCTTTACAGGCAAACGCACTACCAGTGGATGATTTTACCGGGGTTCATCACGTTTTTGGGGTCGAACGCATGCTTGAGCGCGCGCATCATGTCGATCGCGTCTTCCCCGTGTTCCCGCACCAGGAAATCCATCTTGTGCATCCCGACCCCGTGCTCGCCGGTGCAGGTGCCGTCCATCGAAATCGCGCGCGCCACCATCCGCTCGTTCACACCCTCGGCCTTCGCGATTTCGGCGGCATCGTTCGGGTCGACCATGATCAGCACGTGGAAGTTGCCGTCGCCGACATGGCCGATGATCGAATGGATCATGCCGCTCTTTTCGCAGTCGGCCTGGGTATCGAGGATGCACTCGGCCAACCGCGAAATCGGCACGCAGCAATCGGTGGTGATCGCGCGGCCACCGGGACGCATCTGCAGCATCGCGAAATACGCATTGTGGCGCGCGGTCCAGAGGCGGGTCCGGTCTTCCGGCCGGGTCGCCCATTCGAAGCCGGCGGCGCCATGCTCGGCGGCGATTTCCTGCACCACCTGCGCCTGCTCCTGCACGCCGTGTTCGCTGCCATGGAATTCGAACAGCAGCAGCGGTTGCACCGGCAGGCCAAGCTTGTCGTGCGCGTTGATCGAACGCACGCTGTTCTCGTCGAGAAACTCGACGCGCGCGACCGGCACACCGAGCTGGATGGTCTGGATCACCGTGTTGACGGCATCCGCGGTGCTGGGGAACGAGCAGACCGCGGCCGACACAGCTTCCGGCTGCGGATACAGCCGCACCGTCACTTCGGTGATGATGCCGAGCGTGCCTTCGCTGCCGACGAAAATCCGGGTCAGGTCGTAGCCGGCCGACGACTTCTTGGCGCGGGTGCCGGTCTTGATGATGCGGCCGTCGGCCGTCACCACGGTCAGCGCCAGCACGTTCTCGCGCATGGTGCCGTAGCGCACCGCGTTGGTCCCGGAAGCGCGCGTGGCCGCCATCCCGCCCAGCGACGCATCGGCGCCGGGATCGATCGGGAAGAACAGGCCGGTATCCTTGATTTCCTGGTTCAGTTGCTTGCGCGTCACGCCCGCCTGCACTGTCACCGTCAGGTCTTCTGCCTGTACCGCCAGCACCTGGTTCATCTGGGAAAGATCGATCGTGACCCCGCCGCGCAGCGCCAGCACGTGGCCTTCCAGCGAGGTGCCGGTGCCGTAGGGAATGATCGGCACGTCATGGCTGGCACACAGCCTGACCGCTTCGGCCACCTCCTCGGTGGTCTGCGCAAATACCACCGCATCCGGCAGCATCGGATCGTAGGAAGATTCGTCGCGTCCGTGGTGCTCGCGCATCGCCTGGGAAGTGGAAAAACGGTCCTCGAACAGCGACTGCAACGCGGCGGTCAGTTCGGCCGGCAGCGGTTTCTTCAATGCGGATAACGGGGTGGGATGGTTCATGGCTGTCTCCTGTTTTCCTGATTCTACTCCGCGCCCGGCGAACCGGCAGAAGCGTGCCAACCGGAGACAGGGGCGGCGGTTTTGCCGTATCCTCAAGCCTTCAATTCTTTATCGAGCGCGCATTCGACATCATGGGAAACCGACTTTCAAAGATCGCCACCCGCACCGGCGACAACGGCACGACCGGCCTCGGCGACGGCAGTCGGGTGCCGAAGGACAGCCTGCGGGTGCAGGCGATGGGCGACGTGGATGAACTGAATTCGCATGTCGGCCTGCTGCTGTGCGAAGAGTTGCCGCAGGCATTGCGCGAAGAGATGGTGTCGATCCAGCACGACCTGTTCGATCTCGGCGGCGAATTGTGCATTCCCGGCTACACGCTGATTGCCGACACCCATGTCGCGCGCCTGGACGCGCTGCTGGAAAAATACAACGCCGACCTGCCGCCGCTGAAGGATTTCATCCTGCCGGCCGGGTCGCGCGCGGCCGCACTCGCGCACGTCTGCCGCACCGTATGCCGGCGCGCCGAGCGCAGCGTCGTCAGCCTCGGCCAGCGCGAGACGCTCAACGCCAATCCGCGGCATTACCTGAACCGGCTGTCGGACCTGATGTTCGTGCTGTCGCGCGTGCTCAACCGTTATGCGGGCAGCGGCGACGTCTTATGGGAAAAGGACAGGCAGCGCGGCTGACGGACATTCCGCGCCGCGCCTGGCCCGAAGGCCGCATTCAGTTGTTGTTGACCACCAGCCGCGGTTCGCCCTTGCCGTAGCGCTTGCGGATGGCGACCACGATGCCCTTCGCATCGAGCCCGCACATTTCCAGCAACTTGCCGGCGTCGCCGTGGTCGATGAACTGGTCGGGCAGACCCAAATGCAGTATCGGCCGGGTGATGCCGAGTTCGGCCAGCGCTTCGGCCACCGCGGAGCCGGCGCCGCCCATCACCGCGCCCTCTTCCACCGTCACCAGCGCTTCGTGGCTTTCCGCCAGTTTCCGCACCAGTTCCCGGTCGAGCGGCTTGACGAAGCGCATGTTGGCCACAGTGGCGTTCAGCTCTTCGCCGGCCGCTAAGCTGGGAGCGAGCATGGTGCCGAACGCGAGGATCGCGATGCCTTGGCCGGTGCGGCGAAGTTCTCCCTTGCCGAGCGGCAGGGTCTGCAAGTCTTGAACGACCGTAGCGCCGATGCCGGCGCCGCGCGGATAACGCACCGCCGCCGGTCCCGGGTATTCGAACGCAGTCGACAGCATCTGCCGGCATTCGTTTTCATCGGAGGCGGCCATCACCACCATGTTCGGAATGCAGCGTAGGTAGGCGATGTCGTAGTTGCCGGCATGGGTGGCGCCGTCGGCGCCGACCAGGCCGGAGCGATCGAGCGCGAACGTGACATCCAGGTTTTGCAGCGCGACGTCATGGATCAGCTGGTCGTAGGCGCGCTGCAGGAAGGTCGAGTAGATCGCCACCACCGGCTTGGCGCCCTCGCAGGCGAGGCCCGCGGCCAGGGTCACCGCGTGCTGCTCGGCGATGGCGACGTCGAAGTAGCGGGCCGGGAAGCGCTCGGCGAAGGCCACCAGGTCGGAGCCTTCCTTCATCGCCGGGGTGATGCCGATCAGCCGTTCGTCGGCGGCGGCCATGTCGCACAGCCACTGACCGAACACCGCCGAGTACTTGGGACCGGAGGGCTGCTTCGG
>CBIHOK010000177.1:0-7511 GCA_966211575.1 uncultured Noviherbaspirillum sp. | reverse complement strand
CTTATGGCTACCATACCGACGGCAACACGATCACCTTGAGTCAGCGCGTCATCGAAAACGGCGACACCATCGGCAGCGTGTTCCTGCAGGCGCGTTATCAATTGCGCGAGCGGATGGAGAAATACCTGTTGATCATGGCCGCGGTCATGGCTGCCAGCCTGGGGGTTGCCGCGTTCGTCGCCTACCGCCTGCAGGCGACCATCACGCGCCCGGTTCTCGAGATCAGTGGCATCGCGCGCGAGGTGATGCGGCGGCGCGATTATTCGCTGCGCGCGCGCAAGAGCACGGAGGACGAAGTCGGCCTGCTGGTGGATGCGTTCAACGACATGCTGGGCGAAGTCGAACGCCGCGCCGCCGCTCTCGAATCCACCAACCGCGAGCTCGAACACGAGATGAAGGAAAGGCGCGAGGCGGGGCAGGCATTGCGCCTGGCGGACCGGCGCAAGGACGAATTCCTGGCGACGCTGGCGCATGAGTTGCGCAATCCGCTGGCGCCGCTGAGCAACGGCCTGACCCTGCTGCAGCTTGCCGGGGACAACCCGGCGCTCGCCGCCAATGCGCGCGAGATCATGCAGCGGCAACTGGCGCAAATGGTGCGGCTGGTGGATGACTTGATCGACGTTTCCCGCATCTCCAGCGGCAAGCTGGCCGTCCGCAAGGAGCGGGCGGTGTTGCAGGATGTGATGCGCAGCGCGGTCGAAACGGTGGGGCCGATGATCGAGGCGCGCCGCCACATGTTGCAGGTGACGATGCCGGAACAGCCGCTGTGGCTGAACGCCGACGCGACCCGGCTGGCGCAGGTGTTCTCCAACCTGCTCAACAACGCGGCCAAATATACCGAGCCGGGCGGCCGCATCGATTTTGCGGCGACGGCCGATCAGGAAAATGTCGCGGTGACCGTCTCGGACAACGGCGTCGGCATACCCGCCGACATGCTGGGCCAGGTGTTCGACATGTTCATCCAGGTCGACCAGTCTCTGGAGCGCACCCAGGCAGGCCTCGGGGTCGGATTGACGCTGGCACGGCGGCTGGTGGAATTGCACGGCGGCACGCTGGAAGGGCGCAGCGATGGTCGTGGCCAGGGCAGCAGTTTCACCGTGCGGCTGCCGCTTGCCGCCGGCCGCCGCCAGGAAGACGCGATTGTGGCCGTTCCCGGCAGCCAAGCGCAGCGGGAGCGGTACCGTATCCTTCTTGCCGACGATAACGTGGATTTCGCCACCACGCTCGCGACCTTGCTGCGCCGCCTCGGTCATGAAGTGCGGGTCACCCACGACGGCGAACACGCGCTGCGCGAAGCGGTCGGTTTCCAGCCGCAGTTCGCGTTCCTCGACATCGGTCTGCCCGGGCGCAATGGTTACGATCTGGCGCGTGCATTGCGGCTTCTCCCCGCCACTGTGCGCACCACGCTGGTGGCGGTGACCGGCTGGGGGCAGGATAAAGACCGGAAGCTCGCAGTCGAAGCCGGTTTCGATCACCACCTCGTGAAACCGGTGCGAATCGCGCAGATCGAGGAAGTGCTGCAGGGCACCCCCGCAGCCGCGGCGTCGAACCCTGTCGAACGCTAGCGCGAATTCAGCTGAGCAAGCGCGCCGATCAACGCCCGGTCGGCGGCCGCATGGCTTGCGAACTGCGGCTGCGGCCCACGGCATTCCGGATTTTCGGGCAGAATTGACGCATAACGATACCGGACAGGAGACGAGATGAGCGAACAGCAGCCGCTGTGGACGCCGCAGCCGGAGCGCGTCGCGCGCAGCCGCATTCATGACTACATGCAATGGCTAGCGCGCGAGCGCGGCTTGCAGCTGGACGATTACCAGATGCTCTGGCAATGGTCGGTGGACCGGCTCGACGCGTTCTGGGAATCGATCTGGGAATATTTCGAGGTGCGCAGCTCGGCGCCGTATTCCAGGGTGCTCGACGCGGAAAAAATGCCGGGCGCAAAATGGTTCGAAGGCGCGCGCCTGAACCTTGCCGAACAGGTATTTCGTTTCAGGACCGAAGCGGAGGAAGCAGAAAAACCCGCGATCATTTCCCGCTCCGAACTGCGTCCGCTGACAGTCATGTCATGGCGCGAATTCCGGGCGCAGGTGGCTTCGGTGGCGCACGCCTTGCGCGAAATGGGAGTCGGCCCCGGCGACCGCGTGGTGTCTTATCTTCCCAATGTGCCGGAAACCGCGGTCGCATTCTACGCATGCGCCGGCATCGGCGCGATCTGGTCGAGCTGCTCGCCGGACATGGGCACCGCCAGCGTGATCGACCGCTTCAGCCAGATCGAACCGAAAGTCCTGCTCGCGGTCGACGGCTACCGTTACGGCGGCAAGGATTTCGACCGGCGCGACGTGGTTGCGTCGCTGCGGCAATCGCTGCCGACCCTGCAGCACGTGGTGCTGCTGCCTTACCTGGATCCGAAAGCCACGCTGCCCGGCACGCGTCCATGGCAGGAACTGCTGGGGCACGATGCGCCGATGCGGTTCGAACAGCTGCCGTTCGACCATCCGTTGTGGATCGTCTACTCGTCCGGCACCACCGGCATGCCGAAACCTATCGTGCACGGGCACGGCGGCGCGCTGCTGGAAAGCCTGAAGGGCCATGCGCTGCAGCTCGACATCGGCGAGGACGACCGCTTCCTGTGGTTTTCCACCACCGGCTGGATCATGTGGAACTCGCAGGTCACCGGCCTGCTGGTGGGCGCGACCATCGCACTCTATGACGGCAATCCCGGCTACCCGGATCTCGGCACGCTATGGAAATTCGCCGCCGAAGCGAAACTGACGGTATTCGGCGCCGGCGCCGCCTATTACGCGAACTGCATGAAGGCCGGCATCGAGCCTTGCAAGCTGGCCGATATCGGCGCACTGCGCACGGTCGGTTCGACCGGTTCGCCGCTGCCGGCCGAAGCCTTCAGCTGGATCTACGAGCAGATCGGTTCCGACATCCTGCTGGCCTCGATCAGCGGCGGCACCGACATCGCCGCCGCCTTCGTCGGCGCCTGCCCGATCGTGCCGCTCTACGCGGGCGAGATGCAGGCGCGCGGCCTCGGGATCGCGGTGTATGCGATGGACGAGCAGGGCAGGCCGCTCACCGACGCGGTCGGCGAACTGGTGGTCACGAAACCGATGCCGTCGATGCCGCTGTATTTCTGGAACGATCCGGAAGGCCGGCGCTATCACGACAGCTATTTCGATACCTATCCGGGCTGGTGGCGCCACGGCGACTGGCTGCGCATCACCCCGCGCGGCGGCGCCATCATCTATGGCCGCTCCGACACCACGATCAACCGGCACGGCATCCGCATGGGCACCAGCGAAATCTACCGGGTGGTCGAGAACCTGCCGGAAGTGATGGACAGCCTGGTGGTCGATCTCGAATACCTGGGGCGCGAATCCTACATGCCGCTGTTCGTCGTGCTGCGGCCGGGCGTGGCGCTGGATGCGGCGCTGACCGAACGCATCCGCGCCGATATCCGCAGCGCACTGTCGGCGCGCCATGTGCCGAACGACGTGTTCGCGGCGCCCGAGATTCCGCGCACGCTGAGCGGCAAGAAGATGGAATTGCCGATCAAGAAGCTGCTGCTCGGGATGAAGTTCGAAGAGGTGGCGAATCCAGATGCGATGAGCAATCCCGGCAGTCTCGCGTTCTTCGTCGAATTTGCGCGCCGGCGTGCGGCCGGGGGCAACGCTGCCTGAGTGCCGCGGTGGCCTTGCCTGCCGGCGCAAACTTGGTCAAACGTCGATGCTGCCGCGGCCGAGCTCGATCACCCGGCCGCCGACCTGGATCTCCCGCTCTGCGGTCACGTTCAACAACAAATGGCAGGGCCGGCCGATCGCTTCGCCCTGCCGCACCGTGCAGCGCGCGGGAAGTGCGTGCCCGGTCCCGATCAGCCAGCCGCCGAGATTGGCGCAGGCGGAACCGGTGCCGGGATCCTCTCCCATTCCTCCGCCTGCCGTCGTGAAGAAGTAGCGCGCGGCGACACGTTCGCCGCCTTGCCCGCCGAACGCAAATACGTAGGCATTCTTGCGTCCCGTTACGCTGGCCGGCCATTGGGGCAGCAGGCCGGCGGCGGGTGCGGCACGCATTACCGCATCGACGTCGCGCACCGGGATCAGCAATTGCTCCGACCCGGTATCGACCCAAGCCGGCTCGCCCGACAAATCGTTTTCCGCAAGACCGACCAGTTCGGCGGCCCGCGCATTCGTCACACCGGCAGCGCGCATGGCCGGCATGCCGTGCGAGGGCGCGGTGAAAGTCCAGGTATTGCCATCGGCGGTTACCGGTACCACGCCCGCCTGGAATTCCAGGCTCAAGCTGTCACCCTTCCCAAACAACTGGCGCACGACATGCGCGGAACCGAGCGCCGGATGGCCGGCAAAGCGCATCTCGAAACCCGGCGTAAAAATGCGCACCAGCGCATCGGCCTTTTGCGACGGAAACAGGAAGGTGGTTTCCGACAGATTGAACTGGCGCGCGAGCGCCTGCATCAGCGGCTCGTCCATGCCGGCGGCATTCTCGAATACGCACAGCGGATTGCCGCCAAACGTGGATTCGGCAAAGACATTGACGAGGCGGAAATCATAGCGAGGCATGGCTTTCCTTCTTGAAAAATAACGGCTGCATGATAGCGCGCGCAACGAAACACGGTAACAGGTTCAGGTATTCCTCGGATGGCCAGCCGGCAGGATTTTCGCCGATGCGCTATGTTCTTGAAACGCAGCGGGTTCAACGCGCAAGAAAACTCACGCATCCAACCGGCCGGACACGGCCGCAACAAGGAGAATACCTATGAAAATCGTCGTGGCAGGCAGCGGCGGCGTCGGCGGTTATTTCGGCGCACGGCTGGCGCGGGCAGGTGAGGAAGTGACCTTCGTCGCGCGCGGCGCGCATTTGCAGGCAATCCGCGAGCAGGGCATGCGCATCCGGTCGGCCGTCGACGGCGAATGGAGCGTGCAGGCGCGCGCGACGGAAACACTGGACGGCGATGAAGCGGCGGACGTGGTGCTGATGTGCGTGAAATCCTACGACACCGAAGCCGCGGCCGAACTGATACGCCCGGTGGTTGCCGCGCACACGGTCATCATTTCGCTGCAGAACGGTGTCGACAACGAAGGCAAGCTCGCCCGCCTGTACGGCGAGGAGCGCGTGCTGGGCGGCGTGGCCTACATTTTTGCGAACATCGAAGCGCCCGGCGTCATCGCGCATCACCAGCTCGGGCGCATCGTGTTCGGCCGCGGCGACGGACGGGCATCGAACCAGGCCACGGCATTTGCCGAAGCCTGCAAGCGCGCCGGCATCGCCGCCGAGATCAGTCCCGATATCCGCAAGACGCTGTGGGAAAAATACGTGTTCCTGGTCGCGCTCGCCGGAACCACCGCGCTGACCCGCCTGCCGGTCGGATTCATCCGCACGGTGCCGGAGACGCGCAAGCTGTGGGAGCTGCAGATCGACGAGCTGCTGGCGCTGGCGGAAGCGGATGGCGTGGCGCTCGACAGCGAGGTGAAAGCGCGCTGCATCCGCTTGCTGGAATCGCTCGCGCCCGGCAATTACTCTTCGCTTTACCAGGATCTGATGAACGGGAAACGGCTCGAACTCGAGGCCTTCCACGGCTACGCCACCCGGCTCGGGCAGACCCTCGCGGTACGCACGCCGACGCTGTTTGCGGTTTATGCGGCATTGCGGCCTTATCTGGACGGCGCGCCGAAGCTCGGATAGTCATTCGTCCAGCAGCCGCCGATACACGCCGGCATCGACGTTGCCGCCGCTCGCCACGCAGCATACCGAACGCCCGCGAAACCGTTCGGGCGCAGTGAGCAGCGCGCCGATCCCGAGCGCGGCGGTAGGTTCGACCTTGAGGTTGGCAAGCTCGAACAGCAGGCGAACGGCGCGCACGATCTCTTCTTCCGCGACTTCCACGATCCCGGCCAGCCCCTGCTGCAGGATCGCCCAGTTCGCGACGCCCACGCTGGTGGTGCGGGCTCCGTCCGCAATAGTTTGCGGTTCGCCGTCGTTGGCAACGATTGCACCGGCGCGCAGCGAGCGCGCCGCATCGTTGGCCATCAGCGGCTCCGCCGCGAATACCTCGATGTTCTTGCCGGCCGCACGAATCCCGCTGACGATGCCGGAGGTCAGGCCGCCGCCGCCGATCGGTGCGATCACGCAATCGAAGCGCCGGTCGGCGTTGGCAATTTCGAAGCCGAGGCTGGCGTTGCCTTCGATGACCAGCGGATCGTCGTAAGCGCTGGCGACGTAGGCGTCCGGATGCAGCGCCGCGAGTTCGCGCACCCGCTGCGCGCGGCTTTTCTGCCTGATATCCACCAGCTCGACCTCGCCGCCGTATTCCCGCACCGCGTCGATCTTCACGCGCGCCGACGTGTCCGGCATCACGATGATGCAGGACTTGCCCAGCAATCCGCAGGCGCGGGCGATCGCCTGGCCGAAGTTGCCGCTCGATGCGGTGATGATCTTGCGTTGCGCGACCTTGGAAACGAGGTTGTACGCGGCGCGGAACTTGAAGCTGCCGGTCTGCTGGAAGGTTTCGCTGGCAAGCGTCAGCTCGATGCCGAGCCGCTTCGCAAGGCGCGGGGCGTCGATGAAGGTAGTGGGGCGCACCAGCCCGTTGGATAGCGCGGTTTGGAGAGGGGAATTCATGGGTTCGTATTCTCTGGAAAGTTGTCCACCTAAGATTGTTCCTGGATCGCCATCCGCAACGACAGCGCAATGCCTTTCGCCGCCTCGGTAATCTCGGGCAGCGTCGGATAGCTGGGCGCGACGCGGATATGGCTGTCGTCCGGGTCGCGTCCGTACGGAAAGGCGGCGCCGGCCGGCGTCAGCGTGATGCCGGCCTGCTTGGCGAGCGCGACCGTACGGCTCGCGGTGCCGCGCGGCCCGGTCAGGTCGATGAAATAACCGCCGCGCGGGTGCGTCCAATGCACGCCCGGAATCCCGCCCAGGTAATGCGCGAACTGCGCCAGCACCGCGTCGAATTTCGGCCGCAGCAGCCGGCGGTGCTGTTCCATCAGCGCTTCCAGCGTGGCCCGGTCCCGCAGAAAGCGCACATGGCGCAGCTGGTTGAGCTTGTCGGGGCCGATGCTGCGCACCGACGCATGCTGCTGCCACCAGCCGATATTGGCCGGCGACGCGGCGAGCGCGGCCAGGCCGGCCCCGGCCAGCGTAATCTTCGAGGTCGAGGCGAACATCAGCACGCGGTCCGGGTTGCCGGCGGCGGCGCTGGCGCGCAGCAGGTCGGCCACCGCAATGCGCTCCTCGCCCAGGTGATGGAAGCGGTAGGCATCGTCCCACATGATGCGGAAATCGGGAGCGGCGGTCCGCATCGCCGCCAGCCGCTGCACAACCCGCTCCGAGTACACCGCGCCCGACGGGTTGCTGTACTTCGGCACGCACCAGATGCCTTTCACCGCATCGTTTTCTCCGGCCAGCTTTTCCACCAGGTCCATGTCGGGTCCGTCCTCGGTCATCGGAACATTCAACATGCGAATGCCGAGTGCTTCGCATATCGC
>CBIHOK010000176.1:0-7679 GCA_966211575.1 uncultured Noviherbaspirillum sp. | reverse complement strand
CTTTCCGCGTCAAGGTGATCACCGTGCAGCCGGGCGCGATCCAGTCGGAATTCGGCAATTCCGCAGCGAGGTTCGCGGCCAGCCAATTGCCGGAAGATTCGCTGTATGCATCGATGCGTTCGGCCATCCTGAACCGGGCCCGGGTCTCGCAGCAAAAGACGATGCCGGCAAGCGAGTTCGCACGGATATTGGCGAACAAGGTAACGTCCAGCGATCCTCCTGCGACGATACGGATCGGACCGTACAGCCAGGTCCTGCCATGGATGAAACGCTGGCTGCCGGAAAAGACACTGGACCGGATGTTGTCCAGGAAATTCGGGGTGATCGACAGCCGCCCCGGCTGATCGCGCCGGGCGCGGCCGCAGCCTTTCGCCGCAACCCTTTCAGCGGCCGTCCAGGAACGCGCGCAGCTTCTCCGCGCGCGACGGCTGGCGCAGCTTCGCCATCGCCTTCATCTCGATCTGCCGCACCCGCTCGCGCGTGACTTCGAGCTGCTTGCCGACTTCTTCCAGCGTGTGATCGCTGACGGTGTCGAGGCCGAAGCGCATGCGCAGCACCTTCTGCTCTTTCGGCGACAGGTCTTCCAGCAGCTCCGAAATCGCGCGCTGCATGCCGGCGTGCATCGCCGCCGCTTCCGGCGACAGCGTCACGTCGTCGCTGATGAAGTCGCCCAGCATCGCGTCGCCGTCGTCGCCGGCGGGAGCGTCGAGCGAGGTCGGTTCCTTCGCGATCTTCAGGATGTCGTGCACCTTCTGTTCGGTCAGGCCCATCTTCTCAGCCAGCGTCGCCGCGTCCGGCTCCTCGCCGGTGGCGGCCACGGTCTGGCGGATCAGCCGGTTCATCTTGTTGATGGTTTCGATCATGTGCACCGGCACGCGGATGGTGCGGGCCTGGTCGGCGATCGCACGCGTGATGCTCTGCCGCACCCACCAGGTTGCATAGGTGGAGAACTTGAAGCCGCGCCGGTATTCGTATTTGTCGACCGCGCGCAGCAGGCCGATGTTGCCTTCCTGGATCAGGTCGAGAAATTGCAGGCCGCGGTTCACGTATTTCTTCGCGATCGAGATCACCAGCCGCAGGTTGGCCTGCGTCAGTTCGCGCTTGGCTTCCATCATGCGGCGCTCGCCGGCCTGCATGCGCTTGCTGACCTTGCGCAGTTCGGCCAGCGGCAGCCCGGCGCGCGCCTCCAGCGCGGCCAGCTTGTCCTGCTGCTCGCGGATCGCCGGCAAGCGGCGTGCCAGCGCAGCGCTGTACGGGTAGGCGCAGTCGACTTCGCGCTGCGCCCAGTCGAGGTCGGTTTCGTTGCCGGGAAAGCTCTTGATGAAGCGCTCGCGCGGCATTCCGCACTGGTCGGCCACGATTGCCGCGATCCGCTTTTCGATCGCGCGCACTTCGTCCATTTGCTGGCGCACGCCGGCGCACAGCTTGTCTACCGTCTTCGCGGTGAAGCGGATGCCGAGCAGGGTCTGCGTGATCGCCTTCTGGCCGGCGAGGTAGCCGGCACCGTGCACGCCATCGCGGTCGGCCTGCATGCGCTCGGCCTCGGCCGCGATGGACGCGAACTTTTCCAGCGCCAGCGTCTTCATCTGCGCCAGCTGTTCGGCCGATACGCCATCGTCGGCGGCGGCCGCGCCGTCATCCTCGTCGTCGCCATCGCCGTCATCTTCATCACCGGCCGCGAGGGCGACCGCGGAATCGTCTTCCAGCTCGGCCAGGCCGTCGACCACGCTGTCGACCGCCAGCCGGTCGGTACGGATCTTCTCGGCCAGCACGAGTATCTCGGCAATCGCGGACGGGCTGGCCGAAATCGCGCCGATCATTTCCTGCTGGCCGTCTTCGATGCGCTTGGCGATTTCGATTTCGCCTTCGCGGGTCAGCAAGTCGGTCGCCGCCATTTCGCGCATGTACATGCGTACCGGATCGGTGCTGCGGCCGTAATCGGCTTCGTCGGCGCCCAGCGCGGTGGCAGCCACCGCTTCCACTTCGTCGTCGCCGGCGCCGGAGGCGACCCGGTCGCTCAGCAGCAGCATCGCGTCATCGGGCGCCTGTTCGTACACCGCGATGCCCATCTCGCCGATGCCGTGCAGGATGCCGGAAATGGTGTCGGGATCGGTGACGTCGTCCGGCAGCTGGTCGTGGATTTCCGCCTGCGTCAGGTAGCCGCGTTCCTTGCCGAGCTTGATCAGCGCCGCCAGTTGCCGGCGGCGCGCATCGAGCTCTTCGCCGACGGCAGCCTTCGGCGCGGCCTTGCGGCTGCGCGCTGCCCGCATTTCCGCGTGTTCGGCGGCATTCCATTCAGCCACTTCCTCGCTTTCGATCAGTGGCGTCGAAGGCTTGCGGCCGGGACGGCCGGGGGCCGCCGGCGCGGCCGCTGGGGCAGCAACCGCAGCGGATGCGGGCGCATGTGTTGCGCCGCCGGCGGCCGGTTTCGCCAGGATCCGCACCTTGCCTTTGGCCGGGGCAGCTTCGGCGGAGGGCTCGGGTGCCGCTTCCGACGCCAAGGGTGCGACCGGCGCACTCGGCAGCCGCGCGCGCTTGCGCTTGACGAGCGGTGCCGCTGCCGGCACGGCGGGCGCGGCATACCAGGCCGGTTCCTCCGGAACAGCCGGTTCCGGCGCCGGCGTTTCGACAGCCGGCGCTTCCGCCGCGGATGGCGCATTGTCCGCCTGGCTTGGCGCCTCCGCCTGGTCGGGCGTGTCCGCTGCGCCTGGTGCCGCGCTCTCGGCGACCGGCAGGCTGAGGCGCGAACGGCGGCGCGTGACCACTACCGGCGGGCGCGCGGTTTCGGCGCTTGCCGGATCGGACTCGGGAGTGGCGGCGGGGGCGGCAGCGGACGGCCTCGCCAGACGGGACAGGGTCAGGGTCTTCGAAGTATTGGTCATTGCAACGGTATCGGGTCCGCCGTTACCTTCCTCCCACGGTGCCGCGCACGGCTCCCGTCTCCCGCTGTTGACGGAGGGGAGCGGTGCCTGGCGCACGCGCATACCCGCGGCTGCGGCGGGCCAGATCGGCGGGCCGGCAAGCGTCGGAGCGTACTTCGTGAAGGAAAATGAATTCGGCGGGAAAAACTCGAATTGCTGGTCGGCAAAAAGGATCGGGATTATATAACGGGCTTCTTCATCGCGCAGCGGCCGCGCGGTTCGCTGTTGCGTAGCGTTGTCGAGTCAAGACGTGGTTTCTCCGGTTCGGTTGATGGGTGGCGTCCGCCGTTGGCTGCTATTCGGCACCACTGCCCGCAGGCCGGGCAGCGGCCGCCTGCACATTCGCGTGGTAGACCGTCTTCACGTTCACAAATTCCTGGATGCCGAACCAGGAAAGTTCGCGTCCGTACCCGGAATGCTTGACGCCGCCGAACGGCAGCCGCGGATCGGATTTCACGAAGGCATTGACGAATACATTGCCGGCTTCGATGCGACGCGCGATCCGGTCGGCGCGCGCCTGGTCGCCGGTAAACAGCGCGGCACCGAGGCCGTATTCCGAGCGGTTCGCCAGTTCGATCGCGTGTTCCTCGCCGTCGGCCT
Organism: uncultured Noviherbaspirillum sp.; assembly: GCA_966211575.1. Classification (GTDB taxonomy): domain Bacteria; phylum Pseudomonadota; class Gammaproteobacteria; order Burkholderiales; family Burkholderiaceae_D; genus Noviherbaspirillum. The sequence continues at coordinate 4,158 of CBIHOK010000176.1, read as the reverse complement.
TGACGAGCGCGGCCACCGGCCCGAACACTTCCTCGTCGAATGCGGCCATGCCGGGCGTCACGTCGGCCAGCACGGTAGGCGGGTAATAGGCGCCGTCGCCGGGTGGAATCGTGCCGCCGCAGAGCAGGCGCGCGCCCTGTTCGACGCTGCGCTCGACCTGCCGGTGGATCTGGTCGCGCAGGTCGTGCCGCGCCATCGGGCCGATGTCGGACTGCCCGTCGCGCGGATCGCCGTAGCGAATCGCCCGGAAACGCGCGACGTAGGCCTGCTCGAATTGCGCATACAGCTTCTTGTCGACGATGAAGCGCTTGGCGGCGATGCAGCTCTGGCCGGCGTTGATCAGCCGGCTCTTCACGCAGATGTCGACCGCGGCGTCGAGGTCGGCATCGTCGAGCACGATATAGGGATCGCTGCCGCCCAGTTCGAGCACCGTCTTCTTCAGTTCGGATCCGGCGGCGGATGCCACCGCGCGCCCGGCCGGCGTGCTGCCAGTGAGCGTGACCGCGCGGATCGCCGGATGCCGGATCACGCGCTCGACCCGCGCGCTCTCGATCAGCAGCGCGGCGAATGCATGCGGCGGAAAACCGGCCGCGCGGAAGACTTCCTGGATCGCCAGCGCGCAGCCGGTGACGTTCGACGCGTGCTTGAGCACGCCCACGTTGCCCGCCATCAAGGCGGGCGCCGCAAAGCGGAATACCTGCCAGAACGGAAAATTCCACGGCATGATGGCCAGCACCGGCCCGAGCGGATCGAATACCACGCGGCTTTCGCGCGCATCGCTCGCGATTTCCCGGTTCGTCAGGAAAGCCTGCGCATTCTCCGCGTAGTAGTCGCAGCAGGCCGCGCATTTTTCGATCTCGGCGATACCGTCGCGCAATACCTTGCCCATTTCATCGGCCATCAATCCGGCCAGTTCCTGCTTGCGCTCGCGCAGCGTGCCGGCTGCCGCCTTCATCAACCGGGCGCGATCGGAAAAGCCGCTCTTGCGCCAATCGCGCGCGGCGCCGTCGGCGCCCTGCAACAGGCGCTCCACTTCCGCGTCGTCCAGGGGCTCATAGGAGCGGACGATCTGCCCGCTGTGCGGGTTGATGCTTTTCATGTCGATCCTGCCTGCCAAAGTCGCATGGTTCGGTTACGACTGCGGGGCAGCGGGCGAGTTCCGGGCCGGCAAACGCCGTCCATACCGGTTCCGAACTGCGTGGCGCATGCGGCGATAACATACAATGTGGAAAATTCCGAATATGCAGTACGAATACGCAGTCGTGCGCCGCTTTGCTTTACGGCTCGCAGGCCGCCGACTGCAGATGCCTGTCCATTCCATGCCGAAAACCCCTACACCGCCCGCTGCTTCGCCCGCTTTCAATGACGACGAGACCAAGCTCTCGCGCGGCGAACGTGCCTATCAGAAACTGCTCGCCGCGATTCAGTCCGGCGCGCTGAAGCCGGGCGCGCGGCTGCGCGAAAACGAACTCGCCGAATGGCTCAACAGCAGCCGCACCCCGGTGCGCGAAGCGCTGAACCGGCTGCAGGCGGAAGGATTGGTGATGCAGGAGCCGCGGCGCGGCATGATCGTCACCCAGCTCGACCACGGCATGGTGGCCGAACTCTATGTGATGCGCGAAGTGCTGGAAGGCACCGCCGCGCGGCTGGCCGCGCGCCATGCGTCGGAAGTCGAAATCTCGCTGCTGCGCGAGATCGCCGAGCGCGACCGCAGCGGCGGCGACGACCCGGTACGGGCCGCAAAAAACAACCGGCTGTTCCATGAAACCCTGTACCGTGCCGCGCACAACCGCTACCTGCTGAAGACGCTGAGCATGCTGCGCGAATCGATGACCTTGCTGGGCCAGACCACGCTGTCGGTGCCCGGCCGCGCCCAGAGCGCGTTCGATGAACACGATGCGCTGGTCGCCGCGATCGAGCGGCACGATGGCGACAAGGCGGAGGAAATCTGCCGCAGCCATATCCGTTCCGCCTATCGGGCGCGCATGAAACTGATGTTCGAAGCGTTCGACGCCGAAACCGGCACCGCGGGCGAACTCCCTCACCCCTCCGACAACGCGGCCTGAGCCGCCCTGCCACCCGGCCGCTCGGGCCGGTTCTTGTCTTTCTGGCCACCCGCCTGCCGGCCCGGATCTCTTTTTCCCTTTCTTTTGCGGTTGTGTCGTTGCGGCTTCGTTCCCGGTATGGGAACGCTCTTTCGGCGCCTGCCCCCGCTTTGCCGCACTGCATGGTACACAAAGGTATACAGTCTCTCGATTTTTCTGCATACTAATGTATACATTAAGCTCGAACAAAATCGGCGATCCGGCCAAATCGGCCTGAGAATCTTGCCGGACCTGGCGTTGCGGCATTTGCGGCGGGGCGCGGCACCCTGCCGGGAAATGCGTGTCCAAACGTCACGGTTTTTTGTTCCGGTATGCAAAGCGCGAGGAAAACAGATAGATGACAGTGGACGTACTGGTGATCGGCGGCGGTAATGCAGCGCTGTGCGCGGCACTGATGGCGCGCGAGGCGGGCGCCTCGGTGCTGCTGCTGGAATCGGCGCCGATCGAGTGGCGCGGCGGGAATTCCGCGCATACCCGCAACCTGCGCTGCATGCATGACGGCCCGCAGGACGTGCTGGTCGATGCCTATCCGGAGGAAGAATTCTGGCAGGATCTGCTGAAGGTCACCGGCGGCCTCACCGACGAAAAGCTCGCCCGGATCGCGATCCGGGCCTCGTCCACCTGCCGCGACTGGATGCGCAGCCACGGCGTGGTGTTCCAGCCCCCGCTGTCGGGCGCGCTGCACGTGGCGCGCACCAACGCATTCTTCATGGGCGGCGGCAAGGCCTTGGTCAATGCCTACTATCGCAGCGCCGAACGGTTGGGCGTGCAGATCCGCTACAACACGCCGGTCGACGGGATCGAGCTGGACGGCGACCGCTTCGTCGCCGCCCTCAGCGGCACCGAACGCTTTCCGGCACGTACCTGCGTCCTGGCTGCCGGCGGTTTCGAATCCAATATCGAATGGCTGCGCGACGCCTGGGGCGTGAACCAGTACGGCGAGTGGACGGCCGACAACTTCCTGATCCGCGGCACCCGCTTCAACAAGGGCGTGCTGCTGCGCCACATGATCGGCGCCGGCGCCGACGTGATCGGCGACCCGACGCAGGCGCACATGGTCGCGATCGATGCGCGCGCGCCGCTGTACGACGGCGGCATCTGCACCCGGGTCGACAGCGTGTCGCTGGGCGTGGTACTCAACCGTGACGGCAAGCGCTTCTATGATGAAGGCGAGGATTTCTGGCCCAAGCGCTATGCGATCTGGGGCCGCCTGGTCGCCCAGCAGCCGGAACAGCTCGGCTACTCGGTGATCGACAGCAAAGCCATCGGCCGCTTCATGCCGCCGGTGTTCCCGGGCGCGAAAGCCGACACGCTGCCGGAGCTGGCGCGCAAGATCGGATTGCCCGAGCAGACCTTCCTGGAGACCATCGCCCGGTTCAATGCAGCCTGCCGGGTGGGCACCTTCGACCACGCAGTGCTCGACGACTGCCATACCGAAAACCTCGAACCGCCCAAGACCCATTGGGCGCGCCCGATCGATACCGCGCCGTTCTATGCGTATCCGCTGCGGCCCGGCATCACCTTTACCTATCTCGGATTGAAAGTGAATGAACATGCAGCCGTCCATTTCGGCGGCCAACCCAGCCCCAATTTGTTTGTCGCCGGCGAAATGATGGCCGGCAACGTGCTCGGCAAGGGCTACACGGCCGGCGTCGGCATGTCGATCGGCACCGCATTCGGCCGCATTGCCGGCACCCAGGCAGCCGCCGCCGCAACCCGAGGAGCTTCGCATGCAAGCGCTTGAATCGCTGATCCGTGAAGCGCGCAGCATCGCCGGCGGCGCACAGTCGATCTCGCACGAAGCCGAGGTCGCGCGCCAGATGCAGATCTGCAATGCCTGCCGCTATTGCGAAGGCTTTTGCGCGGTGTTCCCGGCCATGACCCGTCGCCTCGAATTCAGCAAGGCCGACGTGCACTACCTGGCCAACCTCTGCCACAACTGCGGCGCCTGCCTGTACTCGTGCCAGTACGCGCCACCGCATGAGTTTGCGGTGAACGTGCCGCAGGCAATGGCCAAGGTCCGGCAGCGCACCTACAAGGATGTGACCTGCTA
>CBIHOK010000175.1:0-7785 GCA_966211575.1 uncultured Noviherbaspirillum sp. | reverse complement strand
CGAACAGATCGATCGCCTCAAGCGCGGCGGCCACGATCCGGTGAAAATCCATGCCGCCTACCAGGCGGCGCTGCGGCACCGGGGCCGCCCCAGCGTGATCCTCGCGCAGACCAAGAAAGGCTACGGGATGGGCGAGGCGGGCCAGGGCAAGATGACCACGCACCAGCAGAAAAAGCTCGACCGCGATGCGCTGATCGACTTCCGCGATCGTTTCCGGCTGCCACTGTCGGACGAGCAGGCCGCATCGCTCGCGTTCTACCGGCCGGCCGACGACAGCGCGGAGATGCGCTACCTGCGCGAGCGGCGGGCCCGGCTCGGCGGCTACATGCCGGCCCGCGTCACGACGGCGGCACCGGTACCGGTGCCCGCCGTCGATGCCTATGCCGCATTCGCGACCGCCGCGGCCGGCAAGGAAATGAGCACGACGATGGCCTTCGTCCGCATGCTGTCGAATCTGCTGAAGGACAAGCAGCTCGGTCCGCGCGTGGTGCCGATCGTGGCCGACGAGGCGCGCACCTTCGGCATGGCCAACCTGTTCAAGCAGATCGGTATCTATTCGAGCGTGGGCCAGCGCTACGAGCCCGAAGACATCGGCTCGGTACTCAGCTACCGCGAAGCGCAGGACGGCCAGATCCTGGAAGAGGGCATCAGCGAAGCGGGAGCGATCAGTTCCTGGGTGGCGGCCGCCACCAGCTACAGCGTGCATGGCATGGCGATGCTGCCGTTCTACATCTACTACTCGATGTTCGGCTTCCAGCGCATCGGCGACCTGATCTGGGCCGCGGCCGACCAGCGTGCCCGCGGCTTCCTGCTGGGTGCGACCGCCGGCCGCACCACCCTGGGCGGCGAAGGCCTGCAGCACCAGGACGGCAGCAGCCTGCTGCTCGCGTCGGCAGTGCCGAACTGCCGCGCATACGATCCGGCATCCGCCGGCGAACTCGCGGTGATCCTCGACCACGGGATGCGGCAGATGCTTGAGCGGCAGGAAGACGTGTTCTATTACGTCACGCTGATGAATGAAAATGCTCCGCAACCGTCGCTGGCGCCGGATGTCGAGGCCGACCTGATCAAGGGCCTTTACCGCTGCCAGGTTGCGCCGGTCGACAGCGGTCACGGCAGCGTGCGCCTGCTCGGCTCGGGCGCGATCCTGCGCGAAGTGATCGCGGCGGCGGAATTGCTCGTTCGCGACTGGCAGGTGGACGCCGAAGTCTGGAGCGCCACCAGCTTCAGCGAACTGGCGCGCGACGCCGCCGAGGTCGAACGCTGGAACCGGCTGCACCCCGAATCGGAAGCACGGCGCAGCCATGTCGAAACCTGCCTTTCCGGCGATGCGCCGGTGGTCGCGGCAACCGACTACGTGCGCGCCTGGCCGCAACTGATTGCGCCGTACCTGGACGCGCGCTTCACGGTGCTGGGCACCGACGGATTCGGACGCAGCGATACGCGCGCGGCATTGCGCGGTTTCTTCGAGGTGGACCGGTTCCAGATCGTGCTGGCCGCGCTGCAGGCGCTGGCGCGGCAAGGGAAACTGGAGTCATCAGTCTGCGCACAGGCGATCAGGCGTTACGGGATCGACACGGATGCCAGTCCGCCGTGGACGCGCTGAGGAGGCCCGGGTTCGTTCAGGCACCGCGGCGCCGGTGCCTGATTTTTTCAGTAGATCCGCCACAGTCAAATTCAAACCTGCCGGTCCTGAATGCGCACGCCGGCAGACGTCGCCTGGAATCACTCGACGGACTTGTATCCACCCGAAGCGGGCCTGCCGACGGTGGTTGCGGAATGGTGGGCAAGCGCCCGCGACAAGGCGGAAACGCTTGCATATCCGGAGAGCTTTGCCGCACGCTTCAGGCCTTCACCTCTGCTCACCGCCTTGTCGGCTATCGAAAGCCGCAGCCGCGTCAGATAATTGCCAGGCGTCTGATTCATCACTTCCCGGAATCGAACGGCGAATGCCGTCCTCGACATTCCGGCTTGCTCTGCCATTTTCTCCAGATTCCATGGCGTTTCGGGAGCGCCATGAATGGCAACCAGTGTTCGAGCTATACGTGGATCGGCTAATCCGCCAAGCAATCCCGGTGAAGTGCGGGGATGCGCGAGCAGGTGCCGCAATATACCGATGAAAAGTATCTCTCCGGCTCTGGCCAGGAGCGCGGGATGGCCGCACCTGAGATCGGCAAGTTCCGATGCGATGAGCTGCACGACGAGGCTCAGTTCCACAGCGGTGTCGCGGAGCGCCAGAAGAAGAGGGCGATCGAAAGCTTCCAACAAGAGGGCGGCAGCTGGCCCCTGAAATGATGCGTCGATGTGCAGTACATGCACAGCATCGTCGCCGGCCAGCGAACGCAACGAATAGCGATCGTCGTTCCGAAAAACAGCCACTGCGGGTGAAGCGAGCGTCTTGCATTCCTCCCCGGGCCTTTCGACCTGCATTTGGCCTTTGGTGAGCAAATGCAGCCGCAGGCCGTCGACCTCATGAGGCTCGAAACTTTGCGGATTCAAGATGTGGCCTGCAAATCGGACACTCATGGCCGGAGCCAGTCCATCCAGTACCGCAGAAAGCCGATCAAGCCGTGTTGGCTCCATATTCTGAACGAATTGCTAGTGAATTTGAACAAACGATTGCATGTAGTACAGCAGAATATGGCTTCCAACGCAACCACAGAAGGAGGAAACCATGCTTGTCCCGCGCCGCAGCGTCCCCGCCCTAACCGTCAATACGGTTGCTCACGGTCCATTCAACCTACTGGATGGAAATACTCAGCGCTTTACCATGGTGGTTTTCTATCGGGGCTTGCACTGCCCGATTTGCGCCAAGTACCTGGTGGAATTGGAACGATTGGTCCCCGAGTTTGAGAAGAGAGGCGTACGGGTTGTGGCAATTTCCTCGGACAATGCGGAACGCGCGAGCGCAATGGCAGAGAAAATCAAGGCTGTCCGGCTGCCAATCGCCTATGAACTGGATTTGCAAACCGCCAGGGAATGGGGGCTTTACATATCGGAGAGCCGCGGGAAAACGTCTATCGGCATCGAAGAACCGGCGCGTTTTTCCGAGCCCGGCGTATTCCTCGTACAGCCTGATGGCTCTCTCTACTACGGCTCGGTACAGACGATGCCCTTTGCTCGACCGAACTTTGCCGATCTTGTCGGTGCAATCGATTTTGCAATCGCTCACAACTATCCCGCTCGCGGCGAGTATGTAGGCGATTTGTAGTCTTCAACTCCGCAGGCCAGCCGGGGTTCCATCGCCGAACTTCCGGTTTCGGCCGGCCGCGGAAAAATGCATGGTTACCATGAACGACTGCTCGATGCGACATGACGACCAAGATGATCGACGCGAAGCGTCCTAGTCGATCTGCGAGTTGGAAGGCGCCGCATATCCAAAGACATTATCCAGACTGTCGATGCCCAGCTTTTCTCCTCTGTTATCAGGGTAGAAGAGAGCCTCGTCATCGTCTATCAGATGTCCCAATCTCGTCCTTACAAGACGGATAGCCAAGTTCAATGCCTGCATCGAACTAACTCCGTGCATATCGGGATATTGACTCTCAATTCCACGCAGCTCCGCAGGGCACGCCCACGAGTGCTCGTCAACGCGATACGGCATACCTATTTGAGCCAAAACGACAATCTCGCTTCCATCCTTGCGGATCCAAAGCAACTCTTCTGTGGCAATCGGGTTATGAATGGGAGATTTAGCCATGGCTTTCTAAAGTTCGACAGGGGCGGCGGTTTTGAGACAGCGAAGCTGGCTGTCTGCTCAATGGAGGGGTTGGAGCGCATTCTCGGACGGGAGCACCTTGACCCGGGACCAGCGTTCCGAGAAGCGCTTCTGCGCGACACGCTCACGATAGACATCAACAGTTACACGAGCCGGATTTCTTCGTACCACCATGTTGAACAAGTCTCCGAGGCCGTGAGGTGCAATGACCCGGACTGCCTCATTTGAATCAAGGAACACGCCGACGCAGGTTGCGTACTCCGGCCACGAGGCGATGCCTTCTTCCAGGGACGTCAGAGGCGGCACACTTTGGGAGAAATGCGCTTGAAACCAGTGGTGGACAGCCGCTTGGTTGACGACCTCCCACTCCAGATGTGGCAACGCTTGAGCCAGCAAGTCCTTCAGCTGGTGCTCATATTGAGGTGAGCAGTTCTCGGCGTCGAAAAACACAACATCGACATCAGGGACCTCCGACCGGACAGTAAAGCCATGAAGGTAATCCCACACCAGCCCGCGAATCGCCCCCGCGCCTATGCACCAAGATTGCAGGCCAAGCGCCTGCACGGCTCGCAGCGCCTGCATGAGCCAACCTGAATCCGCGACCAGTTCGGCCAGCCGCTCGGTGTATTCGCTTTCGATTGAGGAAGACATATGCGCTCTGACGTAGAAATGACAGACGCAAAACGTCCGTATCGATTGGCAAGTTTATCCGCAAGAATCCGAGAGGCTAGGGCGACGCTGATTGATCTTCCAAAGTGTGCCTGGCCCATCCCTCAGCCCATGCGTATAACGGTTCCAAGGCCCTTCCGAGGCCACGGCCTTGTTCACTGAGTCGATAACCGCCGGTGGCGTGCTCGACAAGTCCTGCCTCTTTCAGTTCGGTCAGTCGGATGTTCAGGAGACGCGAATTCGTCTCGCATGCCTCCTGAAGCGCTCGAAACGACAGGGGCTCTCCCCGCAGTTCCCACAAGATGCGCATCGCGGTTCGCCTGCCGAGCAAATCCATCGCCACCATTACGGGGCGTCCAGTCCTTGAACCGCGAACGGGCTGGCCGATCTTTGGAGCGATCTTTGGAGTTCTCATGCTTTACTTTTTACAGCATTGGAAATAGACTCACTATACTCCTTCTCACAGCCCCTTCTCGCAGGAGATGCCATGTCCGCACGGATTGCGCCAGCCAGTGCTCCGTTTGATAAAGATGTCGCCGAACTCATCGAGCGCACGATGAAAGGGCGTCCTCCTTTGCATCTGTTCGCCACCCTTGCTCGTGACCCACGCCTGTGCAAGAAATTCTTCGCGGGCGGGTTGTTGGGCAAGGGCAATCTGACGATTCGCCAACGAGAGATTGTGATCGACCGGACCACGGCATTATGTCGCTCGGAGTATGAGTGGGGAGTGCACGTGGCTATGTTTGCGGAACAAGCGGACCTCACCGCCGAACAGATTCACTCCACTGCTGGCGGCACAGCGGAAGATGCCTGCTGGTCCGAACAGGACCGTCTCCTGATTCGCCTGTGTGATGCTCTGCATCGTGACTGCGATATCGACGATGCACTCTGGCGCGATCTGAGTGCGAGTTTCGCAGAGAATGCGATCATCGAATTGCTGATGCTGGCCGGGTTCTATCGCACCGTCAGCTATCTGACCAACAGCCTGAGAATGCCGTTGGAGAGGGTGGGAGTGCGTTTCCCTGCGTGAGGTGAAGTTTGAATATGTGTCGAGGCGACATTCGCATGCATGCATATGCATATGAGTACAAAATATAGCAGGCGCAGCAAAAGCTTGTTAGCCTTGCGGTAATAGTTGCATTGTGTTTTCGTGCGCATTGCGCTGTCGCCGGGTAACGGGCAACAGGCAGGGCATCACACTCAAGAATAAGGATATCGCGATGTTTTCCAGGATATTGGTTGCACTTCTCTCCGTTCTTTCCGTCACGCTGGGCGGCACCGCAGCGGCCGCCGATCGGCCGCTCGAGATCGGCTACCTGCCGATCCTGCCGGATGCGCAATTGTTCGTGGCACTGGGAGAGGGCAAGCTGCAGGAGAAGGGCGCACCGGCGCCGAAGCTGGTGCAGTTCCAGAACGGGCCGGCGATGACGCAGGCGCTGATTTCCGGCCAGCTGGATGTCGCGTATGTCGGCATCGGGCCGGCTCTCGTGGCGCGCGCCAAGGGCGCCGATTTGAAAGTGATTGCGTCCAATATCGTCGAACAGGTCAACGTGGTCGCGCTGGGTCCGCTTGCCGGCTATTTCGCCTCCGGCGATCCGTCCACCGCGTTTGCCCGCTTCGCGAAGGACAAGGGCCACAAGCCGACGATCGCCAGCTATCCGAAAGGCGCGGTGCCGGAAACCGTGTTCCAGTACTGGATACGGAAGCGGCTGAACACCGATCCGAGCCAGATCAATCTGATTTACCAGGGCGAAGCCCAGATCGAACAAGCGCTGCTGAGCGGCGCCATCGACGGCGCGGTGGTGCTGGAGCCGACGGCGACGCTGGTGTTGAGCAAGCTGCCGCAGGCGAAGGTGATTGCGCATGGCAGCCAGTTGTTGCCGCATCAGCCAGGGGCGGTGTTGGTGGTGCGCGAAAAGCTTCTGCACGACAATCCGCAGCTCGTTCAGCGCCTGGTCGCCGCACAGATCGACGCAACCCGGATGCTGCGCGACGATCCGGCGAAGGCCGCCGGCTACGTGCAGAAATACGTGAGCGGCGGCAGACTGGAGCGCAGTCTGCTGGAAAAGGCGATACGGACTTCGCATGACCAGTTCGTCGCCGATCCGAATGCGATCATCGCATCGACCAAGAACCTGCAGAAATTCCAGTCCACGCTGGGCAGCCTGAAAGCGGGGGCGGTCGACATCGATAAATTCATCGACACCAGCTTTTACGACAAGGCCGCCAAATAGCCGTGCAATCCGTCGAACGCATATCGTCCCCGGCCCGGCAGGACGCCACCGCTGCCGCCCCGGCCCGGCCCTCGGGTGTACTGCAACGTGTCGTACTGGGAATCGCCGGCATTGCGCTGTTCGTCGCGATATGGAAGCTCGCGCTGTACCGGCAATGGGTGCCGCCCGGCACGCTGCCGGATCCGTTCCTGATTCCGCACGCCGCCATTCGTGAATGGACGTCGGGACGCATGCTTCCCGCCATCGAATCCAGCATGGTGCATTATGCGTGGGGGCTCGGACTCGGTTCGCTGGTGGGCGTTGCCGCAGGTCTTGCAGCCGCGACGATCCGGAAATTCGATCTGCTGCAGGCTTACCTCGTGCGCATCCTGCGCCCGATTCCGCCGCTGGCATGGGTGGTGTTTGCGCTGGCCTGGTTCAAGGTCAGCCACGCCGGCGCCGCCTTCGTCATTTCGATCGGCGTTTTCTGGATCAATTACTTCGCCACCTATGGCGCAGTACGCAACATCGATCCGCGCTTCTACGAGCTGGCGCGCGCGTTCGGCCACGCCGGATACCTGGCGCGCATGCGCAGCGTGACGCTGCCCGCGATCGCTCCGGGAGCATTCGCCGGTTTGCGGGCCGGCATCGGCCAGGCATGGATGACATTGATCGCGGCCGAACTGCTCGGCGTGCCCGGCATGGGGCAGGAGATGAATGCCGCCGCCGGGGTCGGCGCCTACGATGCCGTGGTTGTCTACATGCTGGCGATTTCCCTGCTGTACACCGTGTTCGACATAGCCTTCGTTATCCTGGAGGCGAAAATTCTGCGATGGCGTCCATAATCGAATTCTCCAATCTGGCTTACACCCACCCGGGGGCACCCGCGCCTGTCATCCGCGATTTTTCGTTGTCGGTCGAGCCCGGGCATTTCATCGCTATCGTCGGTGGCTCGGGCGTCGGCAAAACCACCTTGCTGCGCATTGCCGCCGGGCTGCTGCGGCCGGGCGAAGGCAGCATGCGGCTCAATACGGCAGCGCGCCCCGATGCGCGGCCCACCGCGTTCGTGTTCCAGGACAGCCGGCTGATGCCGTGGCGCACCCTGAAGGAAAACGTGCGTTACGGGCTCGAGGGCCTGGCGCTCAGCCACGAGGAGCAGGAGCGGCGACTAGCGAAGGTCCTGGC
>CBIHOK010000174.1:0-7804 GCA_966211575.1 uncultured Noviherbaspirillum sp. | reverse complement strand
GTCGACAGGTAGCGGAATTTGTGCGGCACCCAGGAATCGGCCGCCATGTTCGACAGCACGGCCGGCCCGCCCAGGAAACCGGTATTGGCGGCAACGAACAGCAGGCCCGCTTCGAACGCGAGCACCACGGTCAGTATCATCTTGTTGATCCACGGACTCATGCCGAAGCTGGCGATGATTTCCCCGAAGGTCGACGCATTCAGCGTCTGTCCCTCGACCGGATGGGAATCCCACAACAGGTAAAGCAGGATGATGCCGCTGGCGGTGAAGGCAAGCGACATCGCCATGTAGAACATCGTCACCTTGCCGGTATGCACGCGCGGTTCCGCGAGGATGTGCACATTGTTCGACACCGCTTCCAGGCCGGTATAGGTACCGCCGCCCTGGGAATACGCCAGCAGCAGCATGCCCGCCACGCCGGCCCAGCCGACCTCGCTGGCGAGCTTGCCGGTTTCGCTGAACGTATAGGGCAGCAACTCCGGCAGGTAGTGGACATGGATGAAAATGCCGTAGACGATCAATACCAGGTGAGTGGCGACGAAACCGAGAAAGATCGGCAACAGCACCCGGATCGCCTCTTTCATGCCGCGCAGGTTCAGGATGATCAGCAAGCCGACGAAAAATGCTTCGGCTGACAGTTTGTACGCATGGAATCCGAGCGGCAGCAGCGATGCGAGCGCATCGACGCCGGCGGCCACCGAAATCGATATCGTCAGCACATAGTCGAGAATCAGCGCACAGCCCGCGATCAGGCCGAGATACGGCCCCACCAGAATCGACGCCACGCGGTAACCGCCACCACCGGTGGGAAACAGTTCGATCACCTGGTTGTAGGCCAGCGCAATCACGAACACCGTCACCGCGGTCGCCACCGCCATGTAAAGGCCGAGATGGGAATATTGGCCGAGTGCACGGAAGGTTTCTTCCGGACCATAGGCGGAAGACGACAAGCCATCCGCGCCCAACCCCACCCATGCAAGGAAAGCAACCAGTGCCAGGGAGTGCCGAGTTTCGCTCTTCAGGGGATCGAGAGCCTTGCCTAATACGATCTCGCGGATTTTTCCGGGCTTCATTTCGTCTTGCGCACGAGCGTGCTTCATCGAGTCAAGTAGGCGATGATACGCCTTTCGATTCCGGAGTGACAACGCAGGTGCCGGATGCTCTGTTGCTCGATTGCTGCAAATCGGAGATAATTCGCGCTTGTGTCGCCGAGATGGCGGAATAGGTAGACGCACGGGACTCAAAATCCCGCGCTGGAGACAGCGTGCCGGTTCGATTCCGGCTCTCGGCACCAACGATCATGCATCCGACGCACCCGATGAGGTGCGTTTTTCTTTCAAGAGCACCCCAGTACGGCTCCACGCGATGTACCGTACAGTCACACTGTCTCTTTGTTCCTTCTCTCTTTTTCCTGACAGGCAAATTCCTGTACGGCATCCCGTGCCGGCATATCCTGGAGCCGGCTTTGCACTGAAGCGGTAGCGGCGGCGAAATATTTTATTGCGCGCCGACCGCATGGGACTGGCGCAGACGAGCGACGGTCCGCTCCACATCTGTCCACGCCGGCTTGCCGGGCGCGTAGCGCTGCCGCATATAGCCGGCGATGCGCGCGATCTGTTCGTCGCTGAGACTGTGCCGGAACGCGGGCATGAAGCCGATTGCGCCGCCGGCCGGCTCCCGCACGCCGTCGAGGATCACTTGCACCAGGTTGTCGGGCGAGCTGCTGTGCAAGTTGCTGTTCAACGCGAGCGGCAAGTTGACGCCGAACGACATCGGACCGGCGCCATCGTGATGGCAACTGCCGCAGGCCGCCGTAAAAAGGCGGCTGTCCGCGTTCACCAGCTGGCCGGCGCGCGCGCTGGCAGCGGCAATCGTTTCGGCGGCAAGCCGCTGCGCGTCGGCCGCCGCGACCGGCGCATTGAACGAGGCCAGATAATGCGCGATCGCGCGCACATCGGCATCCGGCAATACTGCCAGTTCCTGCACCACCGGCGCCATCGGCCCGGCCGCGACACCATGCTGTTCGCTATGTCCGTGCTTCAGGTAACGGTACAGTTCCTGCTCGGTCCACGGCACCGGCGCATGACTCAGGCTGGTCAGCGGCGGCGCTTCCCAGCCCTCGATCAGCGCGCCGCCCAGATAGTGGCGGCCGTCCTTTTCGGCGCCGAGAGCGTTGCGCGGCGTATGGCAGGCGCCGCAGTGACCCAGGCCGTTGACCAGGTAGGCGCCGCGATTCCACTGGGCCGAGCGGCTGGCATCCGCCTGCTCCGGACCGGGCTTCAGATAGAGCGCATTCCACATGCCCACCAGGGCACGCACATTGAACGGGAACGCAAGCCGGTTCGATGGCGTTGCCGCGCGCACCGGCGGTTGCGCCATCAGGTAGGCATAGAGCGCCATCAGGTCTTCATCGCTGGTCTTCGTGAAGGCGGTGTATGGAAAGGCCGGATACAGGTGGTGGCCATCACGCGAGATGCCTTCGCGCATCGCGCGCTGGAATGCGCTGAACGACCATTTGCCGATGCCGGTCTCGGGATCGGGCGTCAGGTTGGTGCTGTAGATGGTGCCGAACGGCGTCTCCAGCGCACGGCCGCCGGCATTGCGCACGCCTCCCGGCGCGGTGTGGCAGACCGCGCAATCGCCCAGCGCGGCGAGCACGCGGCCGCGCTCGATCACGCTCCCCGAGTAGATCGACGGATCGTTGGCCGCGACTTCGGCAATCGTCGGCTGCGAGCCGAACAGCGACGCGCCGAGGCCGACCGCGCCGGCCAGCAATGCACCGGGAATCGCCCACCACGAGCGCCGCAGACGCGGCGGCTTGGCCGGCTGCGGCGGTTCGGCAGCCGGCGGATGCAGCGCGGCCTTCACCACCTCGGGCGTAAACGGCGGCTGGCGGAAGCGCACGCCGGTGGCGTCGAAGATCGCGTTCGCGATCGCCGCGGTTCCCGGCACCGACGACGATTCGCCCACGCCCTGCGGCGGCTGATCCGGACGCGGCATCATCATCACGTCGATCACCGGCACTTCGCGGAAGTTCAGGATCGGATAGCTGCCCCACTCCTTGCCGGCCACGACATTGGTGCGCACATCGACCTGCACCTTTTCCTTGAGCGCGCGGCTGGTGGTCTGCACCACGTTGCCGTGGACCTGGTGACGGACGCCGGCCGGGTTGATCATCAGGCCGGCATCGTGGCCCACCACCACGCGGCGCACATGCACCTCGCCGGTATTGCGATTGACCTCGACATCCGCGACCCAGGCCGCCCAGGCCGCGCCGAAACCGGGAAAGCGGCTGTGCGTATAGCGGGAATAGGCGAAGCCCTGGCCCTTGAGGAAATCGCCGTCCGCAGCCTGCTGCTGGGGTTGCGTATGCGGCAGCCAGCCGGCACGTTCGGCGGTGGCGCGCACCAACTCGGCCGCGCGGTCGTCCTTCAGGTAGCGCAGGCGGTATTCGACCGGATCGACGCCGGCTTCGGCCGCCAGTTCATCAATGTAGCATTCATGCGCGAACGAGTTCGGCAGCGCCGACACGCCGCGCAGCCAGGACGCGCGCAGGATCGGCGCCATGTCGTTGATCGCGACCCGCAGGTTCGGGTAATCGTAGGGCGGCACCGAGGTGCGGTCGCCCATTTCATAGGCAACCGGTTCCGGGCTGACCTTGCCGGTCAGCAGCAGCGCCAGCGGCACCGCGCCGTTCGACGGATACGAGGTCTGGAAGTCGTAGGCGGCGACGCCGCCATCGGCATCGAGGCCGCCGCGCACTTCCATCAGTTGGGCGGCGCCCTTCGGTTCCCACAGGTGTTCCTGCTCGCGCGTCAGCTGCACCCGCACCGGATGCCCGACCGCGCGCGACAGCAAGGCCGCGTCGGCGGCCACGTCGTCGGCGCAATTGCGGCCGTAGCAGCCGGATGCTTCCATGCGGATCACGTCGATCGCGACGTCGGGCAGGTCGATCAGCCTGGCCAGTTCGGCGCGCAGCACGTGCGGATTCTGGCTGCCGCTCCACACCGTCATGCGATCGGGGTGCCAGTCGGCCACCGCGCAGGACGGGCCGATCGACGCGTGCAACTGGTACGGCCAGACATAGGTGCGATCCATGCGCACCGCCGCATTTTCGAGCGCGCGGTCGACATCGCCCTGCTCGGCCACCACGCGCCGGGTCGAAGGATTGTCGCGCAGCGCCAGTTCGAGGTTGGCCAGGTCGGGCAACGCGGGCCAGTCCTTCCATTGCACCGCCAACTCGCGCATCGCCTGTTCCGCATGCTCTTCGCGCTCGGCCACCACGCCGACGAAATCGCGGATCACGACCACCGCGACGATGCCGGGAATGTGGTCGATCGATGCTTCGTCGACCGCCTGCAGCGTGTTGCCGATGAAGTCGCCGTGATCGGCGCCGGCATACGGCGGCCGTATCACGCGGCCGTGCAGCATGCCGGGCACCCGCACGTCGTGCACGAAAGTCAGTTCGCCGACTGCCTTGCCCGGGATGTCGACACGCGCCGTGTCCTGCCCGACCAGCCGGTATTGATCCGGCCGCTTGACCGGCGTCGCGCTGTCCAGTGTCAACTCGACATGGCGCTCGCCGATCAGTTCGGCATAGCCGAGCGCGCGGTCCGGCGCGCCGCGCACCGAGATCATGCCGGCCTCGACCTCCAGCAGCTCCTGCTCCACGCCGAAGCGCTGCGCGGCCTGCGCCAGCAGCCAGGCGCGCGCCTGCGCGGCGGCGCAGCGCAACGGCACCGCGTGGATCTGGATCGAGGCGCTGGCGATGGTGGCGCCCTGGTTGGGCGCGCGCGTGGTGTCGCCCAGCACCATGTTGAGCTGGTCCATCTGCACGTCGAGTTCCTCGGCGACGATTTGCGCCAGCGCGGTGCGAATGCCGGTGCCGAGATCGACATGTCCGTTCAGCGCGGTGACGCTGCCGTCGTTCCATACCGCGACCAGGATTTCGACGCCTTCGGCCGGATTGCCGGGCACCGCCGCCGGCTGCCCCTTGACCGCCGGCGGCGCTGGCGGCGGCTCGCGCGTGATCAGCAGCACGCCCTGGGCCGCGTGGAAATCATGCCGGTTGCGCGGCTGATCGGCGCGACGCGTCATTTGCTTTTCTCCTTGATTTCCGCCCGCAACTGCACGGCACGATGCACCGCGCGCAGGATTTCGACATGGGTGCCGCAGCGGCACAGGTTGTGCGCCAGCGCATCGCGGATGCGGGCATCGCTCGGATCGGGTTCGGCTTCCAACAGCGCCACGGTGGACATGATCATGCCGTTCAGGCAGTAGCCGCACTGCGCGGCCTGTTCTTCGATGAAGGCCTGCTGCACCGGGTGCAGCGCGGCGCGCGTGCCGAGGCCTTCCAGCGTCGTCACCCGGCGCCCGGCCGCGCCGCGTACCGGGATCACGCAGGAGCGCGCCGCCTTGCCGTCGATCAGCACGGTGCAGGCGCCGCACTGCCCGAGCCCGCAGCCATACTTCGGCCCGTTCAGCCGCAAGTCATTGCGCAGCACGAACAGCAGCGGCGCTTCGCCCGGCACCTCGAGACAGCGGGTCTCGCCGTTGACGGTGAGCGTCAGCGAAGACTTGGTCTCGTTCATGGCGCCGCGACGCTCATACGCTCAGGTAGGCCTGCCGCACCGGCTCGTTGGCGGCCAGTTCCTGCATCGAGCCTTCGAAGCGGATCTGCCCCTTTTCCAGCACGTAGGCGCGGTCCGATACCAGTTCGGCGAAATGCATGTTCTGCTCGGACAGCAGGATGCTCACGCCTTCCGCCTTCAGTTCCAGGATCATGTGCGCCATCTGCTCGACGATCACCGGCGCCACGCCTTCCGACGGTTCGTCCAGCAGCACCAGGTAGGGATTGCCCATCAGCGTGCGCGCCACCGTCAGCATCTGCTGCTCGCCGCCACTCATGTGGCCGCCGGGCCGATGCGGCATCTCGCCCAGGTTGGGAAACAGCTTGAACAGGCGTTCCGGGTTCCAGAACGGCGCCGGTGTGCCGTCCGGCCACTGGCGCGCCGGCTGCCGCCCCACATCCAGGTTCTCGCTGACGCTCAGGTCGGTGAAGATGCGGCGGTCTTCCGGCACGAAACCGAGGCCGCGCGCAGCGGTTTCGTGCGGCGGCGCGGACGCGATGTCGCGTCCCATGAAGGAGAGCTTGCCGCGGCGCCTGGGCACCAGCCCCATCACAGCCTTCAGCGTGGTCGATTTGCCGGCGCCGTTGCGTCCCATCAGCGCGACCACTTCGCCGCGCTTCACTTCCAGGTCGACGTTGAACAGTATCTGCGCCGCGCCATACCAGGCATTGAGCGCGCCCACCTCCAGCAGGGTTTCCCGAACCGTTCCCGCCGGCGCTTCGCTTGCCGTCGCCTGCATCACGCGACCTCCCTCGAAGATTTGTTCTTTTCAAATGTCTTGCCGCTTCCGAAATACACTTCCTGCACTTTCGGATCGTCGCGGATGTCGTTCGGCTTGCCCTCGGCGATCAGGCGTCCGCGCGCCAGCACGATCATGCGGTCAGCATAGGCGAACACCACGTCCATGCTGTGCTCGGTAAACAGCACCGCCATGTTGCTTTCGACCACCAGCTTCTTGGTCAGCGCCATCAATTCGTTGCGCTCCTTCGGCGCCATGCCGGCGGTCGGCTCATCCATCAGCAGCAGCTTGGGCCGGTTCGCCATCGCGATCGCCAGTTCCACCCGCTTGACGTCGCCATAGGCAAGCACGCTGCAGGGCCGGTCGGCCTGGGCCGCCATGCCGACCTGGTCGAGCAGCGCCAGCGCCTGCTCGCGCTTGTGGCCGGCCGCCTTGCGCCACATCGCATACAGCAGCCCGTCGGCCGACAGCAGCGCCATCTGCACGTTTTCCACCACCGTCAGCGAGGCGAAGGTTTCGGCGATCTGGAAGGTGCGGCCGACACCGAGCCGCCAGATCTCGCGCGGCTTGAGGCCGACCAGTTCGCGGCCGTCGAGCCGGATCGAGCCGACGTCGGCCTTGAGCTGGCCGTTGACCATATTGAAGGTGGTCGACTTGCCGGCGCCGTTGGGGCCGATCAGCGCCAGCAGTTCGCCGGCGGCGAGCGTGAAGCTGATGCCGTCGACCGCCTTGACGCCGCCGAAGGATTTCCCCAGATTGTCCACCGTCATCAGGCTCATCAGTGGTTCTCCTTCGTCGCGGCGGGACGCAGCCGCTCGAACAGTTGCCGCGCGAAGCCGGCTATCCCCTGCGGGAACAGCAGCACCAGCAGGAGGATGATGCCGCCCAGCATGGCGCGCCAGTAGTCGGTGCTGCGCGACACCGAATCCTGCAGCCAGCCGAAGGTCACGGCGCCGACGATGGGGCCGACCAGCGTCTGCAGCCCGCCCAGCATCACCATCACGATGCCGTCCACCGATTTGCCGATGTTCAGGGTTTCCGGCGAAATGCTGCCCTTGGAAAACGCGAACAGTCCGCCCGCCACGCCGGCGGCGGCACCGGCCACGATGAAGGCGAGCCATTGCAGGCGCTTGACGTCGATCCCGATCGCATCCGCCCGCATCGCCGAATCGCGGCTGGCGCGCATCGCATAGCCGAACGGCGAGAACAGTACGCGCCGCAGCAGCAGTGCGCCGGCTGCCACCACTGCGAGCGTCAGGTAATAGTAGGCGTTGTTGTCGGACAGCCAGGCCGCCGGCCACACGCCGGTCAGGCCGTTGCTGCCGCCGGTGACATCGTCCCACTGATAGCAGATGGCCCAGGTGATCTGCGCGAAAGCGAGCGTCAGCATGGCCAGGTAGACGCCTGACAGGCGCACGCAGAACCAGCCGACCAG
>CBIHOK010000173.1:0-7816 GCA_966211575.1 uncultured Noviherbaspirillum sp. | reverse complement strand
ACCAGCCGCGGCTCCGGATTGTGGGGGCCGCCGAATCGTTTCGGCGCGCCGTCGGAAATCACCCGGCTGCGGCTCACGCGAGCCTGATGCCCGGCAAGCAAACGAAATCGCCGCGGGCGACGATGTCTTAGCTTTTCTTGTAGGCGTTCAGCAAGTCCAGTATCTGTGCGAACTTGACCGGCTTCTCGAATACCCGGTCGAAGCCGGCGTCCAGCGCGCGCTGATGTTCTTCCGCATCGTCATAGCCGGTCACGGCAATCAGCGGAATATGGCGCAAGCTCTCGTTTGCCCGCATTTCGGCCGCCAGTCCGAAGCCGTCCTTTTCTCCTGGCAGGCGCAGGTCGCAAAACACCAGGTCGGGCGCGTGGCGCAATGCGCAGTCGATCCCGGAACGCGCGGTAAATGCCATTTCAGTGATGCAACCCATCACTTCCAGCAAGTCGCAGAACAGCTTGGCAAGATCCTGGTTGTCTTCGATCACCAGTACCCGCATTGGCGGCGGCTTGCTTCCTTGGTCTTGGTTCGCTTCCCCGGAGGGAAGCGAGGGTGTATTTGCCGCCATGAATTTCTTTCCATTGCTTTTGCGCGAGTCGCAGCATTATAGGCATGCTCCGGGTAAATGCACATGCTGTTTGTTGCCGCTGTTTGATATATCCTAAGCAACGACCGCATGATTCTTCCAATAATGACAATGCAGGTAACGGTCGCAGCTTTCGTCACCTGTATCACGCAGTCTCGGCGCTGCTGCCGCCCAATTCAACCCATGCATATCGGAAACAGCCCTACCGTCGGAGGCCTGGCTTGACCGCAAGCTCCGGCCTGCCCCGCTTCCTGTCCTCGCGCATCCCGTTGCTGGTCGTGTTTGCCGCACTGCTGATGTTGACGCCGCAGGCACAGGCCGCGCCCGCGTACCAGGTCGAGATCGCGGGAGCCGGCGATTCGGCCGCGATGCTGAAGAAATTCCTGGATGTCACCCGGCGTGCGGATAGCGCCAACCTGCCGGATGAAGAAATCCAGCGTCTGGCTGCAAGCGCGCCGCGCCAGATCGGCGAGCTGCTTGCCACCGAAGGCTATTTCTCGCCCGACGTTCGTTACGAGATCGATCGAGCGAAGCGGCCATGGACCATCCGCTACCGGATCGATCGCGGCCCGCTGACGCATGTCGACCGCGTCGACATCCGCTTCAGCGGCGCGATCGCGGACGGGCCGCATGCGCAGCCGGCGCGCATCCGGGCGCTGCGGCGGCACTGGAGCCTGGATGCCGGCGAAGTATTTACCCAGGAGGCATGGAGCAAGGCGAAGAGCGAGCTGCTCAAACCGCTGCTGATCCAGGATTTTCCGACCGCTGCGATCAAGAAGAGCGAAGCGAAGATCGATCCGGCCAATGCCAGCGCCGCGCTCACGGTAGAGATCGACTCCGGGCCGCTGGTCACCTTCGGCGAGCTGGAAATCCACGGCCTGAAACGCTATCCGCGCGCGATGATCGACGGCGTCAATCCGATCCGTCCGGGCGAGCCGTATTCGCAGCGCAAGCTGAACGAACTGCAATCGCGGCTGGAAGACACCGGCTACTTCCGTTCGGCATTTGCGACCGTCAATGCCGATCCCGCGCATCCGAAGCGCGTACCGGTGCGGCTCGACCTGCACGAAAATCCGCGCCGGCGGCTGGCGCTCGGCGGCGGCTTCTCCACCGACACCGGCGCCCGTCTGCAAGCGAAGTGGCTGGACCGCGACTTCCTGCATCGCGCCTGGCGGTTCCAGTCGGAACTGCTGGTCGACCGCGAAACCCGGCTGCTGGGCGGCGACGTGTTCTTGCCGGCGCTGGCCAACGGCTGGTTCCCGAGCTTCGGCGCGCATTTCGAGCGCACCATCAGCGCCGGCGAAACCGACGACAAGATCCGCACCGGCGGCCAGTTGTCGAGCCCGGACAAGCTCGACGAAAAAGTCTGGGGCATCTCCTACCTGGCCGACCGCCAGCAGATCGGCGACAGTTTCCGCAACAACCGCCAGGCATTGCTGGCTTCGTTCACCTATACCCGGCGCCGGCTCGACAACCTGCTGACGCCGACGCGCGGCTATCTCGCGTCCGTCGAACTGGGCGCCGGCCCGCGCGGCCTGATCAACGAAGACAACATCGTGCGCGTGCGGATGCGCGCCACCTGGCTGAAACCGCTGGGCGGACGCTGGCATTCGGTGCTGCGCGGCGAAGTCGGACAAGTGTTCGGCGGCAGCCGCCTCACCGTCCCCGGCGATCTGCTGTTCCGCACCGGCGGCGACCAGACGGTGCGCGGCTATGCCTACAACACGCTGGGAGTCGAACAGGACGGGGCGATCGTCGGCGGCCTGGTAACCGCGGTCGCCAGCGCCGAACTGGTGTACCAGTTCAAGCCGAAATGGGGGCTGGCGGTATTCACCGATGCCGGCAACGCCGCCGATTCCTGGAGCCAGTTTTCGTTCAAGCGCGGCACCGGCGCCGGCGTGCGCTGGCGCAGCCCGATCGGACCGGTGAATGTCGATCTTGCCTACGGGCACGCGGTACACGCGATCCGACTGCACTTCTCGGTGGGCTATGGCTTCTGAACCGGTTCGGCCGTCCGTGCCGAAACACCGTGCGGCGCGCATCGTGCTGGCGCTGCTCGGCATCCTGCTGCTGCTCGCGGCACTGCTGATCGGCTGGCTGGGCGCAAGCGAAAGCGGCACGCGCGCCGCATTTTCCTTGCTCGACCGTTTCACCGGCGGTGCCCTGCATGCGGAAGGCGTGCGCGGCAGGCTGGCCAGCCCTTTGCGGCTCGACCGGCTCACACTGCGGCAGAAAGGCCGCCGCATCGTGCTCAGCGACTTGCGGCTGGACTGGCATCCGCTGGCGCTCGCCCATTCGGCGCTGGACATCGATACGCTGCACATCGGCCATCTCGCAGTTATCGACAACGGCGGCCAGCAGCAGACGCCGCCGCCCGCGCTGCCGGACGGCATCGGCCTGCCGTTGGCCGTACACGTCGCACATGCCAGGATCGACGGCGGCGACATCGAGCAGGCGGGTTCCCGCCTGCTCGGCTTTGCGCCGCTGGCATTCGCGCTCGACTACGACGGCAAGCGCTACCGGCTGCACCTGGACGAACTCGCGATCACCGCCCCGCTCGCCGGCAAGCCGCTGAACGCCCGGCTCGGCGGCGACGCCACGATATCCGCCGCAAAACCCTATCCGCTGCGCGGCAGCTTCAAGCTGAGCGCCGTCGGCGCGCTGCAACAGCAAGCAATCGATGCCAACGGACGTGTCCGCCTGTCCGGTTCACTGGCCGACCTCGCGATTGTCCCCGAACTGCAAGTGAACCGGGCAACACTCGACGGCCGGGCGACGCTGCATCCGTTTGCCGCCGACAAGCTGGGCGCAGTCCATCTGCAGGCACGCGGCCTGGACCTTGCCCGCTTCCTGCCGTCGTTGCCGCAGACCGCGCTCGATCTGGTGCTGGACTCGGCCAGGGACGGCAGCGGCAAGCTGCAGCTGCGCAACGCGGCGGCCGGCCCTTATGACCGGCACCGGCTGCCGCTGGCTTCGTTCATGCTCGACTTCCGGCGCGACGGCGGCGCGATCGATTTCGAACAGATCGCGGCCCGCCTCGGCAGCCGCGAGCAGGCAGGCGGCACCATCACGGGCAGCGGCAGTTACCGCAACCAGGTGCTGGCGCTGGCGCTGCACGCGGACCATGTCGATCTCCGGCAGCTCGACGGCAGCGCCCGCAGCACGTCCCTTGCCGGCGACATCGGGCTGCGCAACGCCAACGGCAAGCAGGAGTTCACCGTGGCACTGCAGGAGCCGCTGGACGACAAGCGACGCATTGCGCTCGATGCCCACGGCACGCTCGCCGATTCGGTGCTTGCGCTCGACAGGCTGGCACTGCAGGCCGGACCGGGGCGCGTCGACGCGTCGGCCGAAGTGGCGCTCGCGGGCGACCGGCATTTCTCGGCCGAAGGGCGTTTCGATCGCTTCCGGCTGCGCGAACTGGGCGATTTTCCGAAGCTGCCGAGTGTCGACCTGAACGGCAATTTCACGCTGCACGGCGCGCGCCAGCCCAGCCTGCGGGCCGAACTGAAATTCGATATCCACGACAGCCGCCTGGCTGGGCAGCCGCTGCTCGGCAACGGCGACGTGCAGTTGCGCAACGAGCGCCTGCAAGTGCGGAAATTCCTGATCGCCTCCGGCCCCAACCGGCTCGTGATCGACGGCCTGTTGTCGCAGGGCGATTCGCAACTGCGCTTCGACCTGCAAGCGCCGCGCCTGGCGCAATTCGGTTCGGAACTGGCCGGTGCGCTCAACGTCGCCGGCACTGTCGGCGGCAGCCTGGAACGTCCGCATATCCAGGCACACTGGCGCGCCGACCATGCGCACCTGCCGCAGCAGCTGCAAGTCGACGCGATGCAGGGCAACGCCGATATCGCGCTCGACCGCAAGCAGCCGTTTCCGCTGGCCCATGCAAAGGCCAGCCTGTCGGCGCGCGGCATCCGGCGCGGAACCGACCATCTCGCCTCGGCCGCATTGACGCTGGATTTCGCGCCGCAGCCGGACGCCCCTCTCTCGCTTTCTCTGCAAACCGGCGAGATCGCCGCCGGCAAGCTACGCGCCTCGCGCCTGTCGGTGTCGGCCGACGGCAGCACAGGCAACCAGACGCTGCGTGCAGCACTCGATGAACAGGGCCAGAGCTGGAAGCTGGAAGCGAACGGCGGCCTGGCAGGCCTGGGCAGCACACCGCGCTGGCAAGGCAGCATCAGCAGTTTCGAGGCGGACGGCCACTTCGATGCCCGTCTGGCCCATCCGGCGCCGCTGCTGGTTTCGGCCGCACAGGTGCGCCTCGACCACCTGGTGCTGGACGCGCAGAGCGGGCAGCTGACGGTCGAGCAGTTCCTGCGTGACAGCAGCGGCATTGTCACCAGCGGGCGAATCGAGCGGCTGCAGGTAGCGCAGCTGTTGCAGCAATTCACCCAGGCGCCGCCGGTCCGCACCACCTTGCAATTGAGCGGCGACTGGAACGTGCATATCGGCGACCAGTTGAACGGCAGCGTGCACCTGCGGCGCGACAGCGGCGACGTGACCGTGCTCGGCAGCAGCCCGGTCACGCTCGGCCTGCGCACCCTCGTCGCCGGCGCCACGCTCGGCGACGGTCGCGCGCACCTGCAACTGCAGCTCGACGGCAGCCGCCTCGGCCAGGTGATGGTCGATGCCGGCACCCGCATCGGCAACGCCGACAGCCGGGTGGCGCTGGCGCCGGATGCGCCGCTCGACGGCAAGATCCATATCGACATTCCTTCGCTCGGCTGGATCGGACCGCTCGCGTCGCCCAGCCTGATCGTGGCCGGCAGCCTGCGCAGCGATGTCGAGATCGGCGGCAGCATCGGCGCGCCCCGGCTGTCGGGCAGCATCCAGGGCCGCGAATTGCGCGTCGACCGCAGCGACCTCGGGCTCGATCTGCGGCAAGGCACGCTCCAGGCTGAATTCCAGGACGATCAGTTGCTGTTGAGGGAGCTGAGTTTCCGCAGCGACAAGGGCAAGCTCACGCTGTCCGGGCCGTTCACCCTGCGCGATGGGCAGCCCGCTGCACAACTGCAACTCACGGCCGACCACTACCAGTTGCTGGACCGCGTCGACCGGCGCCTGACGCTCAGCGGCGACAGCCGCATCGCGCTGCAGGACAAACGCGCCAGCGCTACCGGCAGTTTCACTGTAGATTCCGGGTATATCGACATCGGCCAGGCCGACAGGCCGCAACTGTCGGACGATGTGGTGGTGGTCGGCGCCAAACAGAAGGAAGCGTCCAGACTGGCGCTGGCGCTGGATGTGAGGGTGAGTCTCGGCGATGGCGTGAAAATCACCGGACGCGGCCTGGACGGCATACTGACCGGCAAGGTCAGGCTGGTCAACGATGTCGGCGAACCGCTGCAGGCCTACGGCACGCTGGCGATCGACAAGGGAAGCTTCAGCGCCTACGGCAAGGAACTGAAGATCGAGGAAGGCGAAGTGCGCTTCAACGGACCGCTGGACAATCCGGCATTGACGATACGCGCGATGCGGCGCGGTCAGGAGGTGGCGGCCGGCGTCTCGGTGCGCGGCTCGGTGCTGGCGCCCGACATCACGCTGGTATCGGAACCCGAAGTGCCGGACGCGGACAAGCTGTCGTGGCTGGTGCTCGGGCACGGCCTGTCGTCGGCCAATACCTCGGATGCCGGCACGCTGCAGAGCGCCGCCGCATCGCTGCTGTCGCGCAGTGCCGCGGCCGGCGTGCAGTCGCGCATCGCGAGCGCGGTCGGGCTCGACACCTTGAGCGTCGGCACCAGCGACGACACCTTGCAACAGCGCATCGTCACGCTCGGCAAACAGATATCGTCGCGCCTTTACCTGAGCTACCAGCAGGGCCTGCAGACTGCGAACAGTGTGGTCCAGTTGCGCTATCTACTGACGCCGAAACTGTCGCTAGAAGCGGAAGCCGGCGCCCGCAGCGCGCTCTCGCTGTTCTACAACCTCACCTTCGATTGAGCGAAGCCCTGAACAAGACGTTCCCGGCCTCGCAAGCGGCGCATGTCTGCTTCAGGGCAAAGATGGCCGCCGCGCAATTGCGTATCGTCTCTACTGCGGTTTCCACTGCGCGGCACCCGGGCTTGTATCACAGTGTAAAATCGCGTTTTCCCGTGTTCACGGGATTTTCGGCAGGAAATTGCCCATCGAATTCATGGAAGCGATCCCTCCCAATCCAATTCCCGACATTGCAGACACTGATCGCTTTCGCCTGCTCGTGGCCGGTGTCAGCGATTATGCGATCTACGCTCTGTCGCCGGACGGCTTCATCAGCAGCTGGAATCTCGGCGCGCAGCGCTTCAAAGGCTATACCGCCCAGGAAGTCATCGGCCGGCATTTCTCGATTTTCTATACCGAGGAAGAACGTGCCGCCGGCAAACCGCAGCGGGCGCTGGACATCGCGCTGAAAGAAGGCCGCTACGAAGCCGAGGGATGGCGCTGCCGCAAGGATGGATCGCGCTTCTGGGCACACGTGGTGATCGACCCGATCCACAATGAAGATGGTTCCCTGCTCGGTTTCGCCAAGATCACGCGCGACATCACCGAGCGCAAGCGCGCGCAGGAAGCGTTGCAGGCGAGCGAGGAACGCTTCCGCCTGCTGGTGCAAAACGTCACCGATTATGCGATCTACATGCTGTCGCCCGAAGGCGACGTGGTGAACTGGAATGCCGGCGCGGCACGCATCAAGGGCTACAGCGCCGACGAGATCGTAGGCAGCAATTTCTCGCGTTTCTATACCGAAGAAGCGCGCGAGCGCGGCGAGCCGCAGCGCAACCTGTCGATCGCGGCCAACGAAGGCCGCTTCGAGGGCGAAGGATGGCGCGTGAACAAGGGCGGCAGCCGCTTCTGGGCGCATGTCGTGATCGATCCGATCCGCAACGACATGGGCGAGCTGATCGGCTTTGCCAAGGTCACGCGCGACATCACCGAGCGCAAACAGGCGGAGGAAGCGTTGCAACGGACGCAGGAAGCCTTGTTCCAGTCGCAGAAGATGGAAGCGCTCGGCAAGCTGACCGGCGGCATCGCACACGATTTCAACAACCTGCTGGGTGTGATCGTGACCGGCCTGGAACTGCTGTCGCACGAGCTGAAGCACACTCCGGCGGCCAGGATAATCGACAGCATGGAAAGCGCGGCCGATCGCGCAGCGATGCTCACGCATCAATTGCTGTCGTTCGCCCGCCGTCAACCGCTGCGCCGCCAGGCTCACAATCCGGCGCGCGTCATCGGCAGCTTCGAGGCGGTGCTGCG
>CBIHOK010000172.1:0-7891 GCA_966211575.1 uncultured Noviherbaspirillum sp. | reverse complement strand
GGAAGCGAAGCATGTCTGAGCCCGTCTGAAGGACGGGCGAGTTCTTCGCTTCCCGATTTCCCGTGTCCTCTTTTGGGAACCCGCGCAGCGGGCAGTGGCTGGCGGTCGCCTTTCTTTGCTTACTTTCTTTGGCGAAGCAAAGAAAGTGAGTGGCCCGCCGGGGCCAGTCCCGGCTTGTCACCACGAAGTGCAAAACGTATCAGGCCGCAAGCGGAAGGCAGGAAAGCAGGAAAGCAGGAAAGCAGGAAAGCAGGACAACAATCTTGACGAGCTCCCTCTCCCTCGCCTTCCATGCTCAGCCGCCGCTCCCCCGCAAATCCTTGCGCACCTGCGCCACCTTGTCCGCATCCACCGCCGGCGCGCCGTTGCCCCAGGCATTGCGTATATAAGTAATCACTTCGGCAATCTGGCGATCGTCCAGCTTGTCTTCGAACGAGGGCATCTGCAAACCAGTCGGCTTGCCCGCAGTCTCGGGTTTGGTCCCGCCGGCCAGTACCACGTGGATCAGCGTGTCCGGCTTCTCCGCCTGCACTGTCGCGCTGCCCTTGAGCGCCGGGAACACGCCGGCTTGCCCGCTGCCGCCCATATGGCAGCCGGCGCAATTGTCGAGATAGATGCCGGCGCCGTCGCTCATCACCTGCTGGTCCGGCTTCGACTGCTCTTCGCTCTTGCCCGAATGCGGTGCCGGCATGTCTTTCAAATAGATGGCAATGGCTTTCAGGTCATAGTCGCTCAGGTGCTGGGTCGAGCGTTCGACGACTTCGGCCATCTGTCCGGTTGCCGCCGTCTTCTCGTTCGAACCGGTCTTCAGGTATTCGATGATGTCGGCCTGGCTCCAGCGGCCGAGGCCGTCGCGCAGGTCGCCGGTCAGGTCCGGCGCATACCAGTGCTCGCCGGCGTCGCCGCCCTGCAATGCCTGCTTTTTCTGCGTGCCGCCGAGGAAATTCTTCGGCGTGTGGCAGGCGGCGCAATGGCCGGCGCCTTCGACCAGGTAGGCGCCGCGGTTCCATTCGGCCGACTTGTCGGCGCGCGCCTGGAAGGTGCCCGGATCGAAATACAGTTTGTTCCAGACCGCGAGCGAGCCGCGCCAGCTCATCGGCCACGGCAGCTGCGGCGGCTGGCTTTCGTTGTGGACCGGCTTGAGGGTGTCGAGGTAGGCCTTGATCGCGCTCACGTCATCGCGCGTCATCCTGGTAAACCACGGGTAGGGGAAGGCCGGATACAGGTGTTCGCCCTCGCGGTCGATGCCGTCGTGCATCGCCTTGTAAAAATCGTCACCACTCCAGCTGCCGATGCCGGTTTCCTTGTCGGGCGTGATGTTGGGCGCGTAGATCTTGCCGAACGGCGTGGGTATCGCTCGCCCGCCGGCGAACGGCTCGCCGCCGTCGGCGGTGTGGCAGGCGGCGCAGTCGCCGGCGCGCACCAGGTAGTGTCCGCGCGCAATCCGGGAGTACGAGGTATCGCCGGCAAGCGCCGGGCCCGGCGCCAGCAGCAGCGCCGCCGCCGCGGCCAGCAGCAGTATCGGAAGCTGTCGTTGCGTATGCATGTGTCGTCCTATACCTGGACCAGCGGCCCACGGTTCTTCAGGTACTTGTTGCGGATCGCGTCCGCCGCCCAGTAGGTGAGCGCGCCGACGGTGCCGGTCGGGTTGTAGCCGGCGTTCTGAGGGAACACGGAGGCGCCCATCACGAACAGGTTCGACACGTCCCACGATTGCAGGTAGCGGTTGACCACGCTGGTGTTCGGATCGTTGCCCATCGCCGCGCCGCCGGTGTTGTGGGTGGTCTGGTAGGGCACGATCGAATAGTGGCCGCTGCGTTCGTCCGCATACCAGGAGCGCGGCTTCATCGCCTGCGCGATCTGGGCCGCCTTGGCGGTGACGAAGCGCGACATCTTGTGTTCGTTGTCGTGGAAATCGAAGGTCAGTCGCAGCAGCGGGTTGCCGTAGACGTCGCGGTAGGTCGGATCGAGATCGAGATACGAGCCGCGATAGCTCATCACGCTGCCGTGCGTCGCGATCGAGGTGCTGCGCAGGTAGTTTTCGGCCATCGCCCGCTTCCAGTCGGCGCCCCATTTCGGCGTGTCCTTCGGCAGCTGGGTCTGCTGGATGGGGCGGCCGCCGGTGGTCCACAGCGCGATGTAGCCGCCGCCGATGAAGCCGTGCGGCCCATGGTCGAAATTGTCGCCGTTGAAGTTGTCGACGCCCTGGCCGAGCGAGCCGGCGCCCATGAACGGGTTCAGGATGTCGTCGAGGAAGACCTTGACCGACGAAGTGATCTGGTACGCGTAGTTGCGTCCGACCACGCCTTCGTTCTTGACCGGGTCGTAGGGCTTGCCGATGCCGGATACCAGCAGCAGGTGCACGTTGTGCTGCGAATACGCGCACAGGATGATCAGCTCGGCCGGTTGCTCGTATTCCTTGCCCTGGCGGTCGACGTAGGTGACGCTTTTGGCCAGCTTGCCGGAGCCGTCGAGATTGACGCGGGTGACGTCGCAGCCGGTGCGGTAGGAAAAGCTGTCCTTCTTCAGCAGCACCGGCAGGATGGTGGTCTGCGGCGATGCCTTCGAATAGTTGCCGCAGCCGAACCATTCGCAATAGCCGCAATACGTGCATTGACCCATCTGCACGCCGAGCGGATTCTTGTACGGTTTCGAGGTGTTGGCGGCGGGGCAGGGAAACGGATCGAAGCCGGCTTCCCTGGCGGCCTTTTCGAACTTCTCGGTCGCATAGCTGCGCTGCAATGGCGGCAGCGGATAGTCGCGCCGGCGCGGTCCTTCGAACGGATTGCCGCCCGGCTGGATCTTGCCTTGCAGGTTGCCGGCCTGGCCCGAGATGCCGCACAGGTATTCGAACTTGTCGTAATACGGTTCCAGTTCCTCGTAGGTGACGCCCCAGTCCTGGATCGTCATGTCTTCGGGAATGAAATTCTTGCCGTAGCGCTGTTCGGTGTGGCTGCGGATCATGAAATCGGTCGGCAGGAAGCGCCAGGTCTGGCCGTTCCAGTGCACGCCGGCGCCACCCACGCCGGCCGCCGGCATGAACGATCCGAGGTGGCGCATCGGCAGCGCCACCTGGTCCATCGAGTTGCGGAAGGTGAGGGTCTCGCGCGCCGGTTCCTCGAACAGTTCGTGGCGCACCGCGTAGCGCAATTCATCCTGGATATAGGTGGTCGCGAAATCGGGCACGGTATCGCGGAAGCCGCCGCGCTCCAGCGCCAGCACCTGCAGCCCGGCGTCGGTCAGTTCTTGCGCGAGTATGCTGGCGGTCCAGCCGAAGCCGACCAGCACCACGTCGGTAGCGGGAAGTTTTTTTGCCATCGCCTCATCCCCTCCTGATCTTGCCGGCGCGCCCGCTCAGGCCGACCGTCGGCTGGCGGTAAGGCTTGCCGAACTTGCCGATCTCGTCGACATAGTTGTAGCGCGGCCCGGGAAAGCCGATCAGCTTCCAGCCGGCGAAATTGCGGTTGCCGCCGTACATCGGGTCGGCGAAATAGCTTTCATGGGTGTTTTGCCACAGCATGTCGAAGAAGTCCTTCGCGGGCGCGTCTTCGAGCGCGATCTTGCCGTCTTCCAGCGCATGCAGGATCTTGTCCTGGTCGGCCGCGCCCAGTTGGGCGAAAGTCTTGCCGGAAAACTGCGAGCGGCAATGGGCGTCGATCGCGCGGATGCCGACCCGGTACAGCTGGGCCGGCGTCAGCTTCAACTGGTAGCCCTGTTCCTTGGTGCCTTCCTTCCACGGCCCCTGCATGTACCAGCGCTCGGCGCGGCCGAACGGGCTGGCCATCTGCTGGTCGATGAAATAGGCGCCGCCCGCCTCGTGCGCGCCGGGGCCGAGATCGTCGGTCGGAATCAGGCGCGCCAGCGCCGCGTTCAGAAAGGCGATCTCGGGCTGGGTGAAGTAGCTGTAGGTCTGCGGATTGGGTGAATCGGGCAGCAGCGGGTTGCTTTCCGCGTTCGCGGCATTGGCGCCGAGCAGCGAACCGAACAGCGAAGCGGAACCGGTCAGCGCGGTTCGCAGCAGCAGTTGCCTGCGGGTGATTTTTTCCACGATGAATTCCCTGATGAAGCAGCGCCCTGCCGGACGAGAAGGAAATCGGCGGCGGCGAAGAGGAAGCTGTAGCGCTGTGGCGAGAGAAGTTGCACAACGCGTACCAGCGCAGCGGGAGGGCCTGGAGGGTGCCTGCAGAGTACCTGAACCGGGCGAGAATGCGTCCGCCAGGCCGGTGCGCATGCATTATCTACAAAGCGCGCGTGTAATTGCTACCGGGACCGCTAATGTTTCGGCAGAGAGGAGCCGCGCATCAGCAGACCGCTTTCCGTCAGCGCTTCCTTTGCCATCCGGACGATGGCGCCATCCGCGAATCCCGGCTCGTCCCGCAAGTGCGACACGAAATAGGTAAGCGGCGCAATCGCCGGCTTGACCGGCAATGCGCGCAACGCGCCTTGTTCGATCTGGCGGCGGGTCACGGAATGGGGCAGCAAGGTCACGCCATGGCCGGCAGCCGCCAGTTGGCTCAGCAGCGACAGCGAATTGCAGGTGCTGAAGCTTTTTGCTTCACGGTTGGCGCTGCGCAGCCATTCCATGGCGGCCTTGTGCAGCGTGGAAGACGGCGGCATGACGAGCAGCGGCAGCGCGGCGATGTCGACCGGCGCCAGCTCCCCTTTCGGGAGCGCCAGGTGCGGCGCCGCCAGCCAGCGCAACTCGACCCGGCCGATGCGATGGTCGACGACATGCGGCGCGGAGACCGGGT
This sequence comes from uncultured Noviherbaspirillum sp., assembly GCA_966211575.1. Taxonomy (GTDB): domain Bacteria; phylum Pseudomonadota; class Gammaproteobacteria; order Burkholderiales; family Burkholderiaceae_D; genus Noviherbaspirillum. The sequence continues at coordinate 3,140 of CBIHOK010000172.1, read as the reverse complement.
CGCTCAGTATCGCGATATCGAGTTCGCGCGCATTGAGCTTGCGGCTGAGGGCCGCGCCGACATCGATCGTCAGCTCCACCTGCAGCATCGGATAAGCGGTCTTCAGCCGGCCCAGCAGTTCGGTCAGCCCGGCCATTGCGGTGGATTCGTTGGCACCCAGCCGCAGCAGCCCGCGCATCGGATCATCCCGCTTTCCCGACTTTTCGAAATCCTCGGCCAGCCGCAACAGCTTTTCCGCCTGGGAGAAAACGTCGCGCCCGATCGGCGTTACCTGGGCGCGATAGCCGCCGCGTTCGAACAGCTTGATGTCAAGGATGTCTTCCAGTTCCTGGATGCGTGAAGAGATGGTGGGCTGGGTGAGATGCAGGTGGCGGGCGGCAGCATGAAAACCGCCGAGGCGAACGACCCAGTAAAAGGTTTCGATTTGCTGCAGGGAAGCTTTCATGATAGAAGGAGATTATCAATCTCCTGTGCGAATTTCAATTAACGCTTATCAAGATCTCGCTTCTATACTGGCTTCTCCTGCCGGCCCGGCAGGTCTTGGTTTGCCCACACTCTTACAGGACCATTACAGGACCATTCATGTCGATTGATCATCCCCTCCTTTCCCCGTCGGAATTGCGCGCCGCCATCCGCAGCGGTGCCTGGAACCGGCACACCTCGGGACTGGCGCCCGGTTATGTCCAGGCGAATCTGGTGATTCTGCCGGCCGATGAAGCGACCGAATTCCTGCGCTTTTGCCAGCGCAATCCCAAGCCCTGCCCGTTGATCGCGGTGTCCGAGCCGGGCGACCCGCACCTGCCGGCGCTGGGCGCCGATCTCGACATCCGTACCGATGTGCCGCGCTACCGAGTGTTCCGCGACGGCGAAGTGGTGGCGGAGCCGGAGCAGGTCGCCGACTGCTGGCGCGATGACCTGGTGACTTTCGTCATCGGCTGCTCGTTCACGTTCGAACACTCGCTGCTCGAATACGGCATCGGCATCCGGCATATCGAGCAGAACCGCAACGTGCCGATGTTCCGCACCGGCATCGAGACGGCGCCGGCCGGCAAATACCGCGGCCCGCTGGTGGTCACGATGCGTCCGTTCAAGGCGGCCGACGCGATCCGGGCCATCCAGATCTCGTCGCGCTTTCCCGGCGTGCACGGCGCACCGGTGCACCTCGGCAATCCGCAACTGATCGGCATCGACGATCTGTCGAAGCCGCACTACGGCGACGCGGTCGACGTGCAGGAAGATGAAATCCCGGTATTCTGGGCGTGCGGCGTCACTCCGCAGGAAGCGATCCAGCGGGCGCGGCCGCGCTTCTGCATCACGCATGCGCCCGGCTGCATGCTGGTGACGGACCTGCGCAACAGCGAACTGGCGGTGATGTGACGCCCTTGCGGAAACCGGAAAGATGAGCATGAAACCTGCCGATATCGGCCTGGCCTGCGGGGTGGCCCTGATCTGGGGCGTGAACTTCGTCGTGATGAAATGGGGCGTGCAGGCGATGCCGCCCATACTGCTGACGGCCGGGCGTTTCCTGTTCGCCGCGCTGCCGCTGGTGTTTTTCGTCAAGCGGCCGGCGCTGCCGTGGCAAACGGTGGCCCGGTACGGGATGTTCCAGTTCGCGCTGCAGTTTTCGTTGCTGCTGTCGGGAATCAAGCTCGGCTTGCCGGCCGGCCTCGCCTCGCTGGTGATGCAGCTGCAGGCCTTTTTCACTATCGGGTTCGCGGTGCTGGTACTGGGCGAGCGGCCGAACGCCACGCAGCTGGTCGGCGCGGCGATCGCCTTGTCCGGCATGGCGCTGGTGGCGGCCAACCTGCACCAGTGGCCAACCTTGGTCGGCTTCATGCTGGCGGTGGCCGGCTCCGTCTCTTGGGCGATTTCCAATATCCTGACCAAGCGGATGGGGCCGGTCAATACGATGGCGCTGGTGGGGTGGGGCTCGCTGTATGCGCTACCGCCGCTGCTGCTGGTCTCGCTGCTGCTGGAAGGGCCGGCCGCCTGGGCGACGGCGGCCGCGACCTTCGATTGGCGCGTGCTGGCTAACCTGGCGTATCAGGGCTTTCTCAGTACCGTGGTCGGCTTCGGCATCTGGTCGATGCTGATGCGCAAGTATCCGACGTCGACGATTGCGCCGTTCAGCCTGCTGCTGCCGGTCATCGGCATGCTGGCGGCAGCCGTCTTGCTCGGAGAGTCGCTCGACTGGTGGAAAATCGCCGCCGGCCTGCTGGTGCTGGGCGGCTTGCTGGTGAACCAGTTCGGCGCCCGCTGGTGGAGCGGGCGGCCGGCACAGGTAGCGCGCGATCAATAACTAGGTGCTCGGGGTACGGCCTACATATTGCGCCGGTACTGACCGCCGACTTCGAACAGCGCCTCGGTGATCTGGCCGAGCGAGCAGGACTGTACCGCGTCCATCAGCACCGCGAACACGTTCTCGTCATCGATCACCGCCTGCTGCAGCCGGCGCAGCATGGCCGGCGCTTCATCCGCGTGGCGCGCATGGAAATCGGCGAGGCGCTTGAGCTGCGACTGCTTTTCGTCGTCGGTCGAGCGCGCCAGTTCCAGCTTGGCCGGCGCCGCCTCGCCGTTGGGATTGCGGAAGGTGTTGACGCCGATGATCGGCAGCGTGCCGTCGTGCTTCAGATGCTCGTAATGCATCGATTCTTCCTGGATCTTGCCGCGCTGGTAGCCGGTTTCCATCGCGCCCAGTACGCCGCCGCGCTCGGCGATCCGTTCGAACTCCTGCAGCACCGCTTCTTCCACCAGGTCGGTCAGTTCCTCGATGATGAAGCTGCCCTGGTTCGGATTCTCGTTCTTCGCCAGCCCCCATTCGCGGTTGATGATCAGCTGGATCGCCAGTGCCCGCCGCACCGATTCGTCGGTCGGCGTGGTGATCGCCTCGTCGTAGGCATTGGTATGCAGCGAATTGCAATTGTCGTAGATCGCGATCAGCGCCTGCAGCGTGGTGCGGATATCGTTGAAGTCGATTTCCTGTGCGTGCAGCGAGCGGCCGGAAGTCTGGATGTGATATTTGAGCTTCTGGCTGCGCTCGTTGGCGCCGTACCTGTCGCGCATCGCCACCGCCCAGATGCGGCGTGCGACGCGGCCCAGCACCGTGTACTCGGGGTCCATGCCGTTGGAGAAGAAGAACG
>CBIHOK010000171.1:0-8072 GCA_966211575.1 uncultured Noviherbaspirillum sp. | reverse complement strand
GGCAGCCGCAAGCCGCGGGTCAGTTCGCCGATTTGATCGGGCCGGGGACGAATGCCTGAAGATTTCATGCCTCGGCTTTTCCCTTTAACACATCCAGGTGCGACCAGATGATTCGCTGCGCCAACAGCCGCGCTTGAGTTTCACTCCAGTAACGCTGCTGCGCTAGTCGTCCAATCAACAGTCTATTGCTATCAGTACGAATCAGGATTTCTGATCCTACAACCTCATCGGCAGCACGCAGCAGCCCTTCCCAATCGCTTGCTGGGAGCGACTTGGCGAACTTGGCTTTACCTACCCATAAGTCAATACCATGCCAAGGGGACGTAGCTGATTCGGATATCTGCCGAACAGTAAGAGACGAGCCAAATCGCTCGCACCAGGGGGACAACTCCTTTGCAAGAACATTACAGAATTTCTCTTTCTCCGCATGTCCCGGGGGGTGTTGGGCTTTACGTTTGTTTTCGGAAAAAGGCAGATTGAATTCTAGCGTGTCAGAGATTACCTGCAGATCGCGTGTCCCCAATCCATAGATATGCGCCACCCACTCGTCAACCTCGTTCCAAGAAGCCTTCCCCTCACGCAGCTTCTCAAACAGGTGGAAGAGTTCATCGCGCTGAACGGGCGCGATAGCATCGAAATCGGGAATCGGAATGCGATCAAGGGTGGATTTCTCGATAACCTCACGCTCGAAGCCGAATTCTCCGCTGGTGACAAGCGCAATCCATACCGCCAGCTTGCTTCCGAGGATCAGCGCGAGATACCGGACGAGCCCGGCGGCATCGGGATGCGGGCCTGGACTATATCCGTAGAAGGTCTCGTTGAATACGACGTTCTTTTCCGAAATCGCGATACCAATGCGGCCTGTAGCAGCAGGCGGGGATTTGTGGACTATGGCAAGTGGCCCAGAGAAAAGCTCGATCGACCTCGGATCATGGATACGCTCTTGCGAAAACGACTCAAGAGCATCGCCGTCAATAAAGATGCTGGTGAAGGATTCGGCGTTGATTTCCGGTAGCCCTTGGAGATAACTTGCGTCTACGCCCGGCAGACCGTCGCCCTGCTGGCGAATGCGACTGCTGAGCCGGAGCCGTTGATAGCCGTTCCCGCTACCACGCATATTGCCGCGCTCAGCCACACCAATACTTTTACGCCAGTATGCTTCGAGCGTCGGGTGTCCTTGCGCCCGAATGCGCTCCACGATTCCCAAGTCCGCCTTCGACCCGCGAAACAGAATCTTCAGGATATCGGGCCTTTCAACGAGCTGCGAGGAAGGCACTAATTCGGCGTTTAATGCGTCAATACGCATGCTGCCCGCGTCGTTCAGCGCTTGCTCTATCCTTGGGCTAATTAGACGAAAACCTGCACTCGCGCCCGGCACATTATTCGTTGCGATCAGGATGCAAAATGGCGCCGAGATTTCGGGCCACACCTTGGTTTGCCTCAACTCAACGCCGTTAATGATTGAAGTAACGTCCAACGCCTCGAATAGCGCTTGGCGTGCCTCCGCCATTCCATCGCCTTGCTGAAAAAGCAGCCGAGCATGCAGCGCGAATGCAATTTGGCCGTTCGGCTTCGCCCACTCCATTGCCCGCCACACAAAGGGAAGATCGAGCCCTTCGTTCGGCAATGGCGGAGATGGATTAGTGATGCGTCTGTTAGCCGCAATACGAGCAACAGTGGCACGCACCAGATGCCAATCGCGCAACTTAGTACCGCTTGACCATGGTGGATTACCTATAACGAGGTCATACTTTCCGAGATGCTGATCATCGACAAGCGGGCCAAGACTGCCAAGGCTCGCACCTTCGCTGTCGCTAGCTTCTAGTCTGTACAGCACTTTCCCACGTAGATTCTCGAAACGAAGCTTGTCCACTGGCCGTGGATCGGGATCTAGCTCAATTGACATGAGATACAGGCCAAGCGCCGCGAACCGCAGCGCAGCCTCGTTGATGTCGAAGCCGACGATCTGCCGATAGAGGATCGACCTGAGGAGCCGAGTGCCGGGCCGTTTTTCATTGATGCGCCATCGCTCGGCCACCAGTTCCCGGAATGCGGTCAACAAGAAAACGCCCGCTCCTGCTGCTGGGTCGAGTACCTTTGCGTTGCAACTGGCTCCGTTCCGCTCCAGTGCGCGGAACGACGCTCGCACCATCAGATCTGCAATGGGCCGCGGAGTGTAGTACCCACCTTCGCGCCTCTGCCGATCTGGAGCATGGTTGCGCAGATAAAGCTCGTAGGCCTGGCTCAAGACGCCTACAGGGATATGGGCAAAATCAAGGTTGTCCCACTTCTCTTCCCAGCCAAGGAACAGTTGACTATCGGGTGCTCGCCTCAGCACATCTCCGAGCACCGAGTATGCTTGCTTCGGAAGCGCATCAAAAATTGCTTCCGATAGAGGTAACAGATCGCCATTGAAAGTGGAGTCAAGCCACTTTGAGGTGCTTTCAGCAGCCACGCGACTGTCGAACAAACTGGCTGCTTCGCCTATTGTGGACATGCCGTTCGGCAACAAGCTGCGATCGGCAAGGAATCGAGTGAACAGCGCTCGACCGACTAGAGAAATGGCGTCCTCGTCTGAGACTCCTCCCAACTTGATTAATCGCGTGATCGAGCCAGTAAGCAGATTCAGAACGACGTTTGAAATCCAGCCACGTTGACTAATTGCAGCACGCGGGCGCAAGTTACCAAGTTTCGCGAGCGTCGTATACTTTTCATAATTACCCCCACCTACCTCGACATATGCTTGTTGAGGGGAACGCTTATCGAGTGCAATGAGGTACACGTCGAGACGCCCAGGCGCAACCACTCCCAGATATGGAGCATCGCCCCGCATAGCGAGCAGACGGCGTATGCGATGAAGCTGGCCCTCTCCTTCGAGCGAGTCGGCGTCTATCAGGAAGATCAGGGGCGCGCCTTGCCATTCGTAGACAGCGCTAATGGCGCTAAGCACCGCATTGCCGCTACGACGTGCCGCAAGTAGTGTCGCATAAGGCAACAGATCGGGCCCATCAGCGTCGAACAAGCGTAGCGCGGCCGGATCAACACCAAAGTCAACAAGTGATGCAGTGATGTCAGCCATCGGATTGTTCTACCAGTCTTACTGGGGAGAGCCGTGGCACTGCCGTGAACTTAGGCTGTTTGTCTTGGCGATGATTCGTCATATATCAAAATCTATGTTCTGCTGCGGGTCACCCCCAAAGCGACCTTGACGAGCATTGCCACGTGGTTTCTTTGGCGTGAGCACAACTTTTGACATGATTTGACGATAGTCCCCTCCTATTTCGCTGATACCGACGACGAGGACTGTAATCAGCGCAATATGGGTAGGGAGTTCGCCACTGCGCGCATAATTGGAAATCGAATTCGGGTTCATGCCAACCAGTTCGGCAAATGCTCGAACGCTTAGGCCAACCTTCTGAAGCTCCGCAAGGAAATCTGAATACGACATCTTCAAGCCAGCACATGAACCACATATTTTAATGTAAAGAATTACATAAATTTATGTGAAAATCAACTGGACCTGATATGAGGCTTGATTTTTCTGCTGGCCCTCCTAAGGACAGCACTGTCTTTGCGAGCTGTTTTTCCTGAAGTCGTCGAATTTCCTAGGGGACCAGTCCAATACCCACTTGCATACTCCTCACAGGAGACGTAAGCGTTTTATTAGGCGCATGTCATCCCCTGCAACGGTGTGGATGACACGGCGAATTCAATCGTTGGCGGAAGCGGTCCGAGACTGGAAGTTGAACCGCAGCAAGTCGGCAACGTCGGCATCGATCGGGCGCTGCGGCGAAAAACCTTTCATTTCAGGAAAGGCAGCACGTAGATCCTCCGCCACCCGGTCAATCACTTTCGCGCCAGCCCTGATCGGCTTGCCGCGTCAGAATGTGGCCTGATTTGTTGATTTCAGAGTAACCCGCCTCTTTGTCTTCCTCGCTGTCGAGTCAACCGGTCTTGTGCTTGTCGCACGCTATGGTCGCAAATATCGCCCGTGGCTTACGCCACCTTCTCCACCCGCCGCTGCAACACAAATATCGGCTGCGCCCACTGCGTATCCTTTTTCTTCTTGCTCGTAATCAGCGTCAGCTCCGAAGGATCATACACATCGGTGTTGTGAGTCAGCGGCGTCGTCATCAAGTATTGCGCGTCGGTGTTCTTCAGGAATTCGCCGACCAGCTGGATATTGCGAATGTCGAGGTGAGCGAACGGTTCGTCGATGAACACAAAGCCGCCGGAACCGTCATCCGACTTCAGCAAACCGATCAGCAGGATCAGCGATTTCATCACCTGCTGGCCGCCCGATGCCTCGCCGTCGTTCAATCCGATCGGGCCCTTGCCGTCGAACTTGAAGCGCACCTGCAGACCGGCCTGCGCCAGTTGCACGTCGTCGTTTTCCAGCCGCACCGGATCGGTATGCACCTCGATGCCGGCCAGTTCGCCCAGTTCCTTGATGTTGCGGCTGTAGGTCTTGATTGTGTAGCGCAGCCGTTCGATGTAGGCGCCGCGCGCGTTGTTGGTTGCTTCGATCGCGCGGTTGTTCTGGTAGCGGCGCTCCTCGGTTTCCGCCTGGCGGCCCTGCAGCAGCGCGGTCAGCCGCACGTGCTGGTCGACCACGGTGGAATCGGTTTCCCAGTCTTCGCGTGCAAGGTCGGCGGCGAGATGCTTGAGGCGCAGCTCGACCTGGTGCGCGTTCTGATGTTCGGCCACCAGTTCCTCGCGCCGTGCCGGACGGCGCCACGCGAATGGCAGATGCCGCCAGTTCCTGCGGACTTCGCCCAGTTGCCGGGCGTGCTCACCGCGCTCCTCGGCCTGGCGTTTTTGCGACTGGCGCAGGTTGGCTTCGCCGTCGGCCAGTGCGCGCTTGGCGTTCTGCCATGCGTTGTCGGCCAGCGTGCGGTCTTCGGTTGCCTTCTTGGTCAGTGGGAACAATTCGCCGAGGCGGGTGCCGACTTCGGTGCGGACCGCCTTCAGCGGCGCGGCGCCGTGGGCGGCTTCGTCGAATTCGGCTTGCCGTGCGACCAGCTCCTTGGCCGCGTCGACGCCGGCGATGCGCGCCTTCAGCGCGCTGACTTCGCTCGCGAGCTTGCCGATCTTCAGCGTCAGCTGGTCTTCCTGCGCTTCCAGTTTCGGCAGCGATTGCAGCAGTGCTGCCAGCCGCTGGGTGCGGCCGGCGTCGCCGAAACGGTAGCGCGCCGCTTCGACGAACAGCGAGCGGCCGCCGCGCCGCTCGCGGTGATAGGCTTCCGGCGTGATCCATTCCTCGCCGGACAATTTCATGCCGGCGTCGATCGAATCGACGCAGGTGATGCGTGCCAGTTGCTCGATCAGCCAGGACGGCGCCGGCGCGGTGAAGCGCACCACCGACAGCAGGCTGCGGTCCTTCACCGATGGCGCGTGGATGCGTTCGGCGACGATGAAATGGCCGTAGCGCTCTTTCTCGCCGACGCGGAACGCGGCCGCCGCATCGCGCGCATGCTCGAGCAGCACCACCGAGGTATAGCCGCGCAACACGCCTTCGACCGCGCCTTGCCAGCGCGGATCGGTCACTTCGACGATGTCCGGCAGCATCACGTGGTCGATCTTCGCGTCGGCCAGCGCGCGCCGCATGTTGCGCACGTTTTCCGGTTCCGGCAGCGCGGATTTGCTTTCCAGCGCGGCGATCGCGGCGCGGTCGGCGGCGATGCGCGCCGCCAGTTCGTCGCGCGCCTGGCGCTGCCGCATGTACTCGGCTTCCTTCTGCTCCAGTTCGGCGGCAACGTCGGCAATGTCGGCTCCGGCGTCGGCTGCCAGTTTCTGCAGCCGGGTCTTCTGTTCGAGCAGGCTTTCCAGCGGCTTCAACTTGCCGTTGATGTCGTTCAGCCGCTTTTCCAGCGCCGATTTTTCTTCTTCCAGCGCGGCTTCCCTGCGGTGCGCTTCGCTCAGTGCATTCGCCCGCTGCGCCAATTCCTCGCGCCGCTCCGACAGTTGCGCATCCTGCGCGGCGAGCGAGTGTTTCGCGTCCCGCAGCAGGCGGCTGGCGGCGCCGGCCTTCTCGCGGATCTCGTGGTATTGCAGCGTCGGCAGGATTTCTTCCTGCAGGTCGCGCTGTTCCTTGTTCAAGCCTTCCCACTGGTGGAAATTGGCGACCCGCAGCCGCAGCCTTTCCTGGTTGGTCTGCGCCGATTCCAGCTCGGCCTCGAAGCGCTGCAGCTCGATCTCGGTGTCGCGCTGGTGGCGCTTCGCCTCGTCGTAGGCGTCCAGCACTTCCTTGTCGCCGAATACCTGGAACACCAGGTCGAGCAACTGGCGCGGGCCGTATTCGCACAGCTTGTCGGTCTCGCCCTGTTCCAGCGCCAGCACTTTCGCCATCGCCGGCGACAGCCCGGCGTTCGCGAGCCGCTTGCGATAGGTTTCCAGTCCCAGCCAGTCGGTCGCTTCCTGCACTTCCTCGATCTCGACCACGCCGCCGCGCATCAGGTATTGCCGCTTCCAGTCGCCGCCATTCTTCTGGATCTGGCAGAACAGCGTGACTTCGTCCTCGCTGAAGAAGCCGGACGCGCGGAACGGCCGGTTCGACAGCTGCCGTCCCGAAGCGCGGTTGTCGACCACCGCCCGCAGCCATGAAGTCTGCTGGCCGGCGTGGCGCGCATAGTGCTTGTACGAACGTCCCATCGAGCAGTCGAGGCCGAACAGCGTGCGCAGCGCATCGAGCAGCGTGGTCTTGCCGGAGCCGTTCTGGCCGGCGATGGTGATGATCTTCGCATCCAGCGGGATGTTCTTGACGCGTTGCCAGTAGTCCCAATGGACCATTTCCAGCGATTTGATGTGGAACATGGGAATCCTATTCTGCGTGCGGGAATTCGATGATCGCCGCTTCCTTCGGCGGCGGGCGATGGAAGATGTCGGCCAGCGCGCCGTTGATGATGCGGTCGCGCAGCGCGTCGGTATCCATCATCAGGTCCAGCAACGGGCCTTCGACGATCATGTCGCCGCGCCGTTCGATGAAACCCAGCTTGTTGAGCTGGCCGAGGTTCATGTCCATGCGCGTCTTCTTGCCGAGCTTGTCGCCGAAGTCGGCCAGCAGCGCCTTGTAGGAAATGCCCATCGACGCGTCTTCCGCGCGCGGCAGCGGCTTGTCTTTGCCGAACATGTCTTCCTGGTCTTCCAGCGCGTGCTGGTGCGCTTCCTGCCGCTCGCGCTTGGGCAGGATGATCATTGCCCACAGCACCACCAGCAAGGCGACGCCGTCGCGCGCCAGGCCCATGTTGTTGTTCTGCCAGACTTCGCGCGAACCGAAGATCTTCGGTTCGATCTCGCGCGCCAGCGCCAGCGTCACGTTGTCGGCATAGACGTTGTCGAGGAATTTCATGCCGCAGGCGGCCAGCCGGGCGTCGAGGTCGAGCCGGAACACCTCGTCGGTTAGCGCGCGCTTGACCAGCTTGTTTTCGCGCGCCAGGGTCTGGTGCGTGAGCAGTTGCGCGATCAGGATTTGTACGTCGTCGGTCATGCTTGGGTATCTGGTTGGTTGTCGGTCTTCGGCGCCAGCGTGGCGCGCGATACGGCGGCGACTTCGCGGTCTTGCAGCCGCACCATGCCGTCCTGCGGCGTGAATTCCAGCGGCAGCCGCGCCATGCTGGCGGTGCCGCCCTGCAGCGCCGCTTCGCTCTCGTCGCCCAGCAGGGGCAGCAGCGAAGCGCGGTAAGAGGCGACCGCGAAGCCGGCCGGCAGCAGCGTGTGGTGGACTTCGGTGGCGCCGTCGGAGGCGGCGGCGAAGCCGGTCAGGCGGCTCAGCCAGGCATCCAGTTCGGCCGGCATGGCGGCCGCTTCGCTTTGCGTGACATGGGCGTTCTCGCCGGTTGGCAGCGCATTGTCGAGCGGCGCGTTGCGGTCGGAAAAGAGCTCGGTTTCGGCGACGTCGATCATTTCCGACGGCGTGATGAACATCGGCGTGACCGGCAGCGAAATCGCATCGGACGCCAGCCCGGCCAGGTCTTCATGCTGCATCAGCCAGGTCTTGATGTCGGTGGTGGAGAGGCCGGACTGGCCGAGGTGCACGCGCTGGCGCTCGATCTGGTTGAGCGCGCGCGAGAACA
>CBIHOK010000170.1:0-8141 GCA_966211575.1 uncultured Noviherbaspirillum sp. | reverse complement strand
GTGTCGGCCATCGCACCAACCTTGTCCTCCGCCTTGCAGCAGAAGCTGGCGCTTGCCATCGCAGCCCTGTCTTCCGCCTTGCAGCAAAAACTCGCTGCACCGGCGGCACCCGCCTGGCCGAATTCCTGCATATACAACTTCCGCATGCGGATCGCCGCCGCTGCGAGGTCGGCTGCATCCTGTTCGCCGCGCAGCCCGAAATACGGATAGTGGTGGAGGAAATAGCCGAATACCTGTTCGCAATCCTTCGCATACTTCATCGTATCCAGGATATGGCCATGCCAGAACTTGTCCACGCTATTGTTGGGCGCGATCACGTCGTCCGGATATTTCGCCAGCAGCGCCAGGAAACGCTTGTACTCCATTTCGCAATGATCGGCGAACGTCCGCGACCAGCCGTGCCCTTCCTTCGGATCCATCAATTTCATCTTGATCGGCTCCAGGTCGAGCGCGAAAATCGCTTTTACCATTTGTTCCGGTGTTTTGTTTTGCGGGTTCTTGTTCATATTTCGGCACCTTTCATGATGGAAAAAATCGAAGCTGCCGCCGCGGCCCGGCTGGGGCAAGGGCTCTTGCTGACGACCAATTCAATGTAGCACGCAGATTTTCTTGCAATCCTGTAACAGGATTGAGCAAAATCAAGTTTCTTGTCGGTATCGGTCGTCATCCTCCCTTTCCGGCTCGCTATCACTCGAAGCACGGTGCCCGGCCTCTATCCAGGAGCGGGAAAAGCGATATACACTGCGAACTTGCCGATTTCAATCAGGCAACAAAAAATGATGCAAGCCCGGACAACGCAAAACGAGATCGGCGCGGAAAGAATGGCCGGCTTGCGGGATATCAGCATGGCGCAAACAGGTTCTGAAGCGGTATGCTGCGAAAAGTAAGGACGACTGCGGCACTGCAGCGCCAGGAAGGCTTGCGCCGGAGACCGGCCGCGACCGCCCCGGAACGCCGGCCAATTCTTGCCACTGACAAACGATAACGGCGAAATGCGAGTTTCGAGACGATTCTTCAGAGCGCTTTTAAGCTCGCTCGGGTGGTGGCTCGGTGTCGCCACTTCGATCGTCCTGTACTTGAGCGTGGCGCGGATGATCGAGGAAAAGGCCACGGCCCAGCTCGAGTACCAGACGCACAATGTGCAGCTCGCCATCCGCAACCGGATCGAGTCCTATGTCAACGTGCTGCGTAGCGTCGAAGCGCTGTTCTACAGCAAAGACCATGTCACGCGCGCCGAATTCCACGACTATGTCAGCGAGTTGCTCAAGCAGCGCAAGCTGCCGGGTATCGTCAGCATCAACTACGCGCAACGCGTGAGCGCCGCGGACAAGCAGGCGTTCGAGGACTCGGTCAGGCATGACACCAGCCTCGACCCGCGCGGTTATCCCGGTTTCAGGATTCGGCCGCCCGGCGAGCGCAGCGAATACCAGGTGCTGGTCTACGTCGAACCGATGATGACCAACGAAGCCTCGTTCGGCCTCGATTTCGCTTCCAATCCACGCAGTGCCAGCGCCTTTGCAAAAGCGCGCGACGACGGCGAACCGATTTCATCGGGACGCCTGATCCGGGTGCGCGGTCCGCGCGAAAACGTCGCGCTTGCGATGCGCATTCCGGTCTACCGCCGCAATCTTCCGCATGACACCCCGGCGCAACGGCGCCTGGCACTGATCGGGTCGGTCGGCGCCGGCTTCGATCTGACCGAACTGATGCAGGGCGCGCTCGACCAGAACATGCTCGGCAATTTCCGCATCCGCCTGTACGACACCGGGGCCGAAGACGAAAACCCGGTAACCGGCACCACTGATCCCTCGCGGCTCCTGTACGAAACGCTCCACGGCACGCTGCCGGCGAAAGCCGGCGCACGAAGCGACCGTTTCTTCGTCAAGCGGACCTCGATGAAAATGGGACGACGGATCTGGGAACTGGAGTTCACTGCCGACAAGAGCGACCTGCTGGAAGGATTCGAAGCGTATTTGCCGCCCCTGGTGCTGATCGGCGGCCTGATCGGTTCGCTGCTGCTGTTCAGCGTCTATTACTCGCTGACCTCGGCACGCCGGCGCGCGGTGGAACTGGCCGCCGACATGACCAAGGACCTGCGTGCCAGCGAGGCCAGCCTGGCCGAAGCGCAGCGCATGGCGCACCTCGGCAGCTGGCTGCTCGAACACGAGAGCGGGAAGATGAGCTGGTCGGCAGAGATATATCGCATCCTGGGGATCGAGCAGCCGCCGAAGGAACCGCACTACCATCACTTCCTGCGCGCGGTGCATGAGGATGACCGGCGCCGCGTCAGGCAGGGCATCGATCGTGCAGTGCGTACCGGCGAGCAGTTCAAGACCGAACACCGGATCCGCTTGCCCGAAGGCAGCGTGCATTGGGTGCAGACCACGGCTCACTTGAGCGGCGACGAAGACAAGCTCACGCTGCGCGGCATCATGATGGACATCACCGAGCGCAAGCAGACGGTGGATGCGCTGCAGCGTTCGCAGGAACTGCTGCGCGAACTGACCGCATACCAGGACCGGGTCAAGGAAGACGAGCGCAAGCGCATCGCGCGCGAAATCCACGACGAACTCGGACAAACCCTGCTCGCGCTGCGCATCGACGTCTCGATGCTGGAAGTGCGCACCGGCAACGCACATCCGAGGCTGAACCGGAAAGTCCGGGACGCGTTGCAGCATCTCGACGCGACCGTCAAGACCATCCGCACCATCATCAACAACCTGCGCCCGGCAGTGCTGGATTTGGGATTGAACGCAGCGATCGAATGGCAAGTCAACGAATTCCGGCGCCGTAGCGGCATTGCCTGCGAACTGGTGATGAGCGAACAGGAATTTGCACTCGATGATGCGCGCGCCACTTCGTTGTTCCGTATCCTGCAGGAATCGCTGACCAACGTGATCCGCCACGCTAATGCCAGCCAGGTGCGGATCGAATTGCGGCAGGACGGCGGCAGGCTGGTAATGAAAATCATCGACAACGGCATCGGCATTGCACGCGATCATCGTGAGACGGCGAACGCGTTCGGCCTGGTCGGCGTGGAAGAGCGCATCCTGGCGCTGGCCGGCACCTTCACCATAGACAGCGCTCCCGGCGCCGGCACCACGCTCACCATCTACATCCCGCTGGATGCGGCGCCCAGCGATGCGCGGCGCAGCGGCACTTAACCGGCGTTGCAACTGCCCGCCTGCCATGGGCATATCGCTTGCTTCGCTCACTCGGCAGCCTCCCGAAAAACCTTCCCTATCGGAGCAAGCCGGCATGAATTCCCTGACCAATACTCTCGCACCGTCGATCACCGACATGATCCGGATGGATCACGGCCACGTACTGACAACTTTTCATCAGTATGAAATTGATACAAAACCGAAGACGAAACAGGCGCTGGTCGAAACCATTTGCCTGGCGCTCGAAATCCACGCCCAGCTGGAAGAAGAAATTTTTTATCCGGCAATGCGCGAAGTCGGCACCGACAACGCAGTGCTCGACAAGAGCGTTCCCGAGCATGACGACATGCGCCGCCTGATCGCCGAGCTGCGCGCGATGCAGCCGACCGATTCCGAATACGACCGGACCCTGCTACAGCTGATGCGCGAAGTCATGCACCATGTCGCCGACGAAGAGACCACGCTGCTGCCCGACGCCGAAAGAAAACTGGCCGACCGGCTGGGTGAACTGGGCGCGGCGATGACCAAGCGGCGCATGCAACTGGCGGCGCCGCGCGCCGGCGAAATCGCGGCCAATACGATACGCGGCATGCCGGCCCGCTCGATGCTGATGGCCGCCGGCGCACTGGTAGCCGGCACTTACATCGCACGGCGCGCCTTCAGCCGGCATGCGTAAGGCATGACCGGCAGTGCCTGGAAAAACTTGTTCCAGGCGAATATTTCAGACGCGGAAAAGGCGCCGGCCTGGCGGGGCATCGGCGCCCCGGCCCGCGCCCCTATTTCTTTCAGGAGCCCCAGATGCAGATACCCGGCCTTCGCGGCATCGGCCCCTTGGACCTGATCAAGGAAACGATCAAGGATTTCATGGACGACGACATGCTTACCTATGCGTCGGCCCTTGCCTACCAGGTGCTGTTCTCGCTGTTCCCGTTCGTCATTTTCCTGATCGCCGTGCTTGGTTTTCTCAACGTGCCCGACTTTTTCGACTGGCTGCGGCAGCAGGCGGAGCTGGTGCTGCCGCAGCAGGCAATGGACGAAGTCAACAAGGTCATCGCCGAAGTGCGCCAGCCCCAGGGAGGCTTGCTGTCGTTTGGCGCAATTATCGCGCTGTGGTCCGCATCCTCGGGTATCCGCGCCGTGATGCACGCGCTCAATGTCGCCTACGACGTGAAGGAAGGGCGTGCGACCTGGAAGTTGTATCCGCTATCGATCCTCTATACGGCCGGTGTCGCAGCCATGCTGGTGGCCGCCGCCGCGGTGCTGATACTCGGACCGCAGGCAATGCAGTGGCTCGCCCAGCATATCGGCCTTGAACAGTTGTTCGTCACAGCCTGGACCTGGCTGCGTTGGCCGGTCATCCTGTTCCTGTTCATGCTGGCGATCGCGGTGGTCTACTATGTGGCCCCGGACGTCGAGCAGACTTTCCGCTTCATCACGCCCGGCTCGGTGCTGGCCGTCCTCGTCTGGATAGCCGCCTCGCTCGGCTTCAACTGGTACCTGCAAAACTTTGCGCACTTCAGCGTGATGTACGGCAGCATAGGAACCATCATCGGACTGCTGCTCTATTTTTTCATCTCGTCGGCGGTTCTGCTGTTCGGGGCGGAAATCAACGCGGTGATCGAACACCATGCACCATCAGGAAAGCGCCCCGGCGAGAAAGAACTGCCCCAAGGTGCGTGAATGGCGGGCACCGGTTATGGCGTGGCTTTCGAAAGGACGGAGTTTCGGCTTTGCCCCGTTGAGCCGCCTTGTCGAATAATCGGCAATTTCCCGGGAATATCCGGGCACCGATTCCCAAGTGCAAGAAATATCGCCGGAATATCGACCGGCAGGTAAATCAATTGATACCGCCGGTCAAATTCAAGCCTGGAATACGATTAAGCAATCAGGAACTGGTCCCTATTCTTCCCGGCGATCCATTTCGGCGGTTTACCACGGCCGGACCATACATCGCCGGTAGCCGGATTGCGATATTTCGGCGCCACGCTGGCGCGCGAAGATTTCTTTTTCTTGTCTGGGCCACCAAGATCGGCAATCGTAATACCGAATTCCTGCATCTTGGCCTTGATATCGGCAATCGCATTCGACAATTCGAGGCGGCGCGCCTCTTCGGCCTGTGCCTGCAGATTCTGGATCTCTTGCTGCAATTCCTTGTAGCTTTTCATATTATTGGCCTCTTCCAAGTAATAGATTAAACCGGGGATTTCCCGAGGGCTTGGCGCTTTCAAATAGCGCTTGCGGAAAATATTATATCCAAACTGCGGAATTATATTCAGGATAACTCAATACAATCATTTTCACGTATCAGCTTTCAATCCACCCCAGGACTCGGCCGCAATATTCGATGCATGTGATACAAGGCTCCCCTCTCAAATAACCGTTTTCCCGCACCATGGCCGGCGAATAAGGGGAAATGTAAAACCGTTACTCCATTATTGGCAGCTTAATAATTCCAAGCCGATAACCGTTCAATTCCCCGGGGTCGATGCTGTCTCGGCAAACGCCCCCCGGTCACCGGCTCCGGTCGCGATGCTCGCCAGCATACTGTTTGCAGCGTTCGCTCCAACTAGCCGGCATTCCCGAAGAACGCCCGGCCGCCGCGCGCAATATCCGGCTCTCTTGACCTAGCTCCATTTCCCCCATCGCAAGCTTAGCTCTTTATCAACATGCGGAGCACTCCGCATTTTTACTCTTGGATATGTCCGGAACCAGCCCGGACTCGGCCGCACCGCCGCTCCCACCGCCACCCCGCATCTAGGAGAGTTCCTATGACCGCTATTCCCGCCCTGCTACCGGCCCGCTTGGGTCGGCTTTTCGCGCTGCTGGCACTGTCGCTCTCGCTTAGCTGCTCAGCCGAGGAATCCGGTGCGCCGCCCAATCCGGCAGCCGATACCGCTGCACCGAGCCAGCTGGCGAGTCTCCCTCCTCTCGACAAACCCGCCTCTTCCCCAGCGGAGCTGAACACCCAACTGGCCACCGGAAGCGATACACCGGAAGATCACACGAAGCCGGCAGTAGCGGCTGCGCTGGCCGATGGCATCACGACGGGAATGGCTGTTTCATCCGGGGCACTCGAAAGCAATCCGCTCGTAGCCCCCACTCCGGTGGGTCTGGTAGCCCTCACCGGAGTGAAAATCGGACTGGTCAAATATGCCGACACCCTTCCGCAGGAAGACAAGCGGTTGGCGCTGAAATCGACTTCCGCGATCTGGGGCGGGGCCGCCGTCAACAACGTGATGGTGCTGCTGGCCGCGCCGCCGCCATTCCCGGTGATCGCCGGTCTCGTGATGGGCATCGCCACCTGGCATCACATGCAAAAGCAGTATGACGAAGAAGACCGGAAATTGGCGGCGCGGAACGCGGCCCGGCAACAAGCTGCGGCCGCCCCCGTCAAACTGCCCGAACTGGTGCAAGTCAGCGAGAAAACGGGTAATTGATCAGGGCGGCGACGGCGGGCCGAGTGGAAGAGAAAGGGGAAACGGGGGGGAAATATTCTTGTAGTGCGGACACGACAAAAAAATCCAATGGAATGTCACTATTGGTAATAACTCTTGCTAGAATACAATTTGTATCAGAAAAATACCCCCTCCCTATTTCGTCGTCGATCCTCGAAAGGATAATCATGAAAAAGTTTCTTACTATCGTAGCGGCTTTGGCTTTGGCTTTCGCTAGCACTGCCGCGTCCGCCCAGGCAGCTCCGGGCGCAGGTGCAGGTGCTGGCTCCAGTGCTGGTGCCGGTGCCGGTGCGGCAGGAGCTGCTGGTGCCGGTGGAGCCGCCGCCAGCGCAGCTGCCGTTGGCGGAATTACCGCAGGTGCGATCAGCGTCGGCGCCATGGCTGCAATCGGTGCTGCGGTTGCCGCAGGTATCGCAGTTGCAAGCAACAGCGACTCCAGCACCAGCCACACTGCCACCACGCACCACTGATTGGCAAATAGAGTAATGAAAAAGGGGCGCTTTCGGGCGCCCCTTTTTTATCGACCGGAAAAAAGATTTATCGCCGGTCGATACCGGATGGGGTGAAACATGCCGGAACCATCCTGTTCCGGCATGTTTTTCGTAAGGGACGGCAATGCCTTATTCGTGGTACGCGAATACGTTGTAGCCGTTCTTTTTTACCAGTTCATCGCGCTCCGCCGATTTCAAGTCTTCCCGTACCATTTCCGCTACCAGCTCATCGAATGAAGTCCGGGGCTCCCAACCCAGCTTCGCCTTCGCCTTCGACGGATCTCCCAGCAGGGTTTCCACCTCGGCCGGCCGGAAATAGCGCGGATCGACCGAGACAATGCACTTGCCGGTCGCATCGTAGCCTTTTTCATTGATGCCCTTGCCCTCCCACTGGATGCGCATTCCCAGTTCCTTGGCGGCGGCATTGATGAAATCGCGCACGCTGTACTGCACGCCGGTCGCGATCACGAAATCTTCCGGCTGTTCCTGCTGCAGCATCAGCCACTGCATCTCCACGTAGTCGCGCGCATGCCCCCAGTCGCGTTTCGCGTTCAGGTTGCCGAGATACAGACATTCCTGCAAACCCAGCTTGATGCGGGCCAGCGCACGCGTGATCTTGCGCGTCACGAAGGTTTCGCCGCGGTTCGGGCTTTCATGATTGAACAGGATGCCATTGCATGCATAGATGCCATACGCTTCTCGATAATTGACGGTAATCCAGTACGCGTACAGCTTGGCTACCGCATACGGGCTGCGCGGATAGAACGGCGTGGTTTCCTTTTGCGGCACTTCCTGCACCAGTCCGTACAGCTCGGAAGTCGAAGCCTGGTAAAAGCGGGTTTTCTTTTCCAGGCCGAGAATGCGGATCGCTTCAAGTATCCGCAGCGCGCCGATCGCGTCGGAATTGGCGGTGTACTCGGGCTCCTCGAACGACACCGCAACATGGCTCTGCGCGGCAAGGTTGTAGATTTCATCCGGCTGTACCTGCTGGATGATGCGGATCAGGCTGCTGGAGTCGGTCAAGTCGCCAT
>CBIHOK010000169.1:0-8190 GCA_966211575.1 uncultured Noviherbaspirillum sp. | reverse complement strand
TCCCGTCGCGCGCGTGGGGGTGTTGGTTGGGGTGAGGTAGCCCCGACTCTGGCCACCTCTCCATAGGCACAAGCATCAAGCCCGCGCCCGCTCCAGGTTGGGCAAAAACATCGCGCAGATACCGATCAGCGGCAGGAACGCGCACAACTGGTAGACGAACTCGATGCCCTGGCTGTCCGCCAGCTTGCCCAGCAGCGCCGCCCCTATTCCGCCCATCCCGAACGCGAACCCGAAGAACAGGCCGGACACCGTGCCCACCTTGCCGGGAATCAGTTCCTGCGCATAGACCAGGATCGCGGAAAACGCTGAAGCCAGGATGACGCCGATCACCATCGCCAGCACCGCCGTCCAGAACAGGTTCGCGTGTGGCAACAGCAGCGTGAACGGTGCCACCCCGAGAATCGATCCCCAGATCACGTACTTGCGTCCGATCCGGTCGCCGATCGGGCCGCCGATCACGGTGCCCAGCGCCACTGCGAACAGGAAGGCAAACAGGTACATCTGCGCGCTTTGCAGCGGCAGATGGAAACGGTGGATCAGGTAGAACGTGAAATAGCTGTTGATGCTGGCCAGGTAGAAATACTTGGAAAAGATCAGCAACAGCAGCACACCGATCGATAGCACGACGGTGCGGCGCGGCAGTTCGACCGCTGCCGCCCGCCGCGCAGCCTTGCCGCGCGCGCCATGCTGGTGGTGCGCATACCATTTGCTGATCCGGTACAGCACCATGATTGCCAGCAGCGCCGCCAGCGAAAACCAGGCGATGCTGCGCTGGCCGCGCGGCACGATGATCGCGGCCGCCAGCAGCGGGCCGAGCGAGGTGCCGAAATTGCCGCCCACCTGGAACAGCGATTGCGCCAACCCATGGCGGCCACCCGATGCCATCCGCGCCACCCGCGACGATTCCGGATGGAAGATCGACGAGCCGGTTCCGACCAGCGCCGCCGCCAGCAGCAGCACCGGGAAGGTCGGCGCCAACGACAGCAGCACCAGGCCGGTCAGCGTGAAACTCATGCCGACCGGCAGCGAGTACGGGCTCGGGCGACGGTCGGTGAACGAGCCGACCACCGGTTGCAGCAACGACGCGGTCAGTTGATAAGTGAGCGTGATCAGGCCGACTTGCGCGAAGCTGAGATGAAACTCCCCCTTCAGCAGCGGATAGATCGCCAGGATCAGCGACTGGATCATGTCGTTGAGCATGTGCGAAAAGCTGATCGCCCCGAGAACGCCGAACGAGGTATTGTCGGCGGGGGCGGCGGCGGAAACGTGGGTGGCGGGGATATCGGCGCGGGTGCTCATGGACGAAGCTAGAAAATGACAAGAATCAGACAGATTACATCACCATGGAAAATGCTGCCGACGCCGCCTGCCCTCAAGGTCGCGCGCACCGTTATATAATCAAGAATATAGCGATTAGCGCAACGGCGCGAACATGAAAACACTCCCCCAGCTCAGAATCGAAGGGCGCGTCTGGCTGGCCCAGGACGAGCAAAATTTGGCCGGCCATGGCCGCATCGACCTGCTGCGCCGGATCGATGCGTGCGGCTCCATCAGCCGGGCCGCGAAAAGCCTGGGCATGAGCTACAAGACCGCCTGGGATGCAGTGGATGCAATGAACAACCTGGCCGGCAGCCCGCTGGTCGAGCGCAGCGTCGGCGGCAAGGGCGGCGGAGGCACGCACCTGACCGCGCGCGGCCGGCGGCTGGTGGCGTCGTTCGAGCGCATCGAACAGGAGCACCGGCGCTTCCTGCAGGCGCTCGGAGAAGACATCGAAGACTTTGCCGACACTTACCAATTGATACGCAGGCTGAACATGAAAACCAGCGCACGCAACCAGCTCCTGGGCAAAGTGAGCCGCATCAAGCGCGGCGCCGTCAACGACGAGATCGAACTGGAACTGGCGGGCGGCCGGCACATCGTCGCCGTCATCACGCAAGCCAGCACGCGCCACCTGGGGCTGAAGCCGGGCGCCGAGGCGATTGCGCTGATCAAGGCGCCGTGGGTGATACTGGCGGCGGGCAGCGGCGAGCTGAAACTGTCGGCCGGCAACCGCCTGCCCGGCACCGTGGTCGCCCTGACGCCGGGTGCGGTCAACACCGAAGTGGTGGTACAGATCGGCGACGGCAACACGCTGTGCGCCACCGTCACCAACGATGGCGCGCGCGAGCTAGCGCTGGAAGAAGGCAGCGCCGTCACCGCCTGCTTCAGCGAAGCGCACGTCATCATCGGCGTTCCCGGCTGAGTTTGTTAAAGGGGTGGCATGCTCAAACATTTCTTGAGAGCTTGTGTGCTGTTGCTGCCGCTGGGCGCCGCGACGGCCGCCGGCGCGGCGACCCTGACGGTGGCGCTGGCCGCGAACGTGCAGTATGCATTCGAAGACTTGCGCCAGGCATTCCGCCAGCAGACCGGCAACGACCTGCAACCGGTGATCGGTTCTTCCGGCAAGCTCAGCGCGCAAGTGATGAACAGTGCGCCGTTCGATGTTTTCCTGTCGGCCGACATGGACTACCCGGACAAGTTGTATGCCGCCGGCTACGCCACCGCCGCGCCCAAGCCCTATGCATATGGCGCGCTGGTGCTGTGGACCATGAACGATCTCGACCTGTCTGATTGGCAGCATACGCTGACCACACCGGGAGTCGCGAAGATCGCTGTCGCCAACCCGCGCACCGCGCCCTACGGCCGCGAAACCCTGAATCTGCTGCGCCATTTCAAGCTGGAACAGGCATTGCAGCCAAAGCTGGTGTTCGGCGACAGCATTGCACAAACCAGCCAGTACATACACTCGAAAGCCGCCGACGCCGGCTTCACCGCCAAATCGGTAGTGCTCGCCCCGCAGCTACACGACCAGGGAAAGTGGATAGACTTGCCGCGCGACGCCTACCGACCCATCGCCCAAGGCGCGGTGATCCTGCGGCACGGGCAGCAGCACCAACCGGAACTGGCGGAACGCTTCTACGACTTTTTGTACGGACCGGCAGCGCGCGCGATCCTGGAGCGCTACGGCTACCTGCTGCCATGAACCGTTTGCCCGGCATCCTGTGCGCGATCGAGAGCCACGGCAGCGTCGCGCTGATCGACGTCCTGGTCGGCACCCTGCGCTTCACGTCGACACTGATCGGGGCCGGCGAGGAAGTTGCGCGCTGGCGTATCGGCGCGCCGGTGGTCCTGGTGTTTCCGGAAGCCGAAGTCTCGCTGGCAAAGAACCTGAGCGGATTGCTCAGCATGCGCAACCGGATCCCGGCGGTGATCACCGCGATCGAGCGCGGCAGCCTGCTGGCGCGCGTGACGCTGGCATTCGGCGAACACCGCATCGAATCGGTGATCACGACCCGCTCTTCGCACGCGCTGGCGCTGCAGGTGGGAGATGCCGTCGAGGGGCTGGTGAAATCGAATGAAATGACGGTGCTTCCGGAGCAGTGCGAATGACGATCGACTGGGAACCGCTGCTGCTCACTTTCCGGCTGGCGGCAATGACCACCACGATCCTGCTGCTGCTCGGCGTTCCGCTCGCCTGCTGGATCGCGTATTCGCGCAGCCGCCTCAAACCGCTGGTGGAAACCCTGGTCAGCATGCCGCTGGTGTTGCCGCCGTCTGTGCTCGGCTTCTACCTGCTGCTCGCATTCAGTCCGCAGCATGCATTCGGCCGCTGGCTGGAACAGTGGCTGCACCTGCGGCTGGTGTTCAGCTTCGCCGGCCTGCTGATCGGTTCGCTGATTTTCAGCCTGCCGTTCATGGTGCAGCCGATCCAGTCCGGCTTCCAGGCATTGCCGCGCTCGCTGATCGAAGCCTCACGCACCCTGGGAAAATCGGACCTGGTCACGCTGTTTCGCGTGCTGCTGCCGAATATCCGGCCGGCGCTGCTGTCGGGCGTGGTGTTGAGCTTCGCGCATACGATCGGCGAATTTGGCGTGGTGCTGATGATCGGCGGCAACATCCCTGGTGTCACGCGGGTCGCGTCGCTGGCGATCTACGATGAAGTCGAGCGGCTCGATTACGGAGCAGCGAATTTCCATGCGATCGTGCTGTTCCTGCTGTCGTTTGCGATCGTGCTCTGCGTGCATGCAGTCAACCTGCAACGGCGTTCGCGATGATAGAGATCGATATCGAGAAGACGGTGCGCTCCCGGCATGGCACGCTGCGCCTGAGACTGTGCGAGAAGATCCGCCCCGGGGAACGGGTGGCGCTGTTCGGCCCGTCGGGAGCGGGAAAGACGACGCTGCTGCGCATGTTGGCTGGCTTGACGAGACCCGATACGGGGCGCGTCGTGGTCGACGGAGAAACCTGGTTCGACGCCGCACGCGGCGTCGACCTGCCGGTCCGGCGGCGATCCATCGGGGTGGTTTTCCAGGATGGCGCATTGTTTCCTCATCTTGATGTCCGGCGCAACGTCGAGTTCGGCGCGGCCGCCGGCGAGCGAGCTTGGGTCGACGAATTGCTCGCACTGACCGGCCTTTCCCCGCTTCACGCGCGTCTGCCGGGGACCTTGTCGGGAGGACAGAAGCAACGGGTCGCCCTGGCGCGAGCGCTTGCCCGCAAGCCCGCGCTGCTGCTGCTGGACGAGCCCTTGTCGGCGCTCGACGCCGATGCGCGTCGTCATCTTCAGGACGATTTGCTGCGGCTGCACGACCGCCTCAAGTTCCGGTTCATCGTCGTCAGCCATGACATTGCCGAGGTGTTCACTCTCGCGCAGAGAGTCTTCGAGATCAGGGATGGCGTGGTGAATGACGCCGGTAATCCCCAGGACGCTTTCCTGTCCCGGGGCGGTGCCGGCCGCCTGCACCTGCACGGCAAGGTACTTGCAGTCAGGCACCAGGAAGTCGTGCATGTGGTCACGCTGCTGATAGGGCAGGAAGTGGTGGAAGTGCTGGCTTCGGAAGCCGAAGTCGCCCGCTTTCGCATCGGCGATGTCGTGGCGATCGCCGTGAAAGCGGCTCATCCGCTGATTGCCGTGCCGGCGCCGTCAACGCCGCCGTTGCCCGGCTAAAGCTCGCCAGGCTTGGTCTGTCAACTCGGTGCTAGCGAAGCCTCGATTTCCGGCAGCACCTGCTCGACCGTCAGTGCGGCAATCCAGTCGTTGCGACCGGATACGGTAATGATCCGGCTGTTTGCACGGTCTATCGGCGCCCATTCGGGGTTCTTTTGCCGCATCAGCGCAATCACAGGAACATGTACCGCGTTCGCCAGGTGCATCACCGCCGTTTCGACCGAAATGACCAGGTCGCATAGCGCGAGGATTGCCGGAAGCTGGAAGAAATTCTCATCGGCACTGAACAAGTGGGCATATTCAAGCGGTTGTCTGGCAAACATTTCCCGGGCCTCCGACAGGCGCTCCGGCACCACGTTGATGATGAAACGAGCATCCTTCCACACGCTGTTTCTGCGCAGCGCATGCCCAAGCTCGATCACCCGCTCCAGTGGCCAGCTCCGGTCTGCCGACTTGGAGTATGCGTTCAGGAAAATCACCCGCTCGGCGAGCCGCCGCTCCCGATCCGGCTGCCAGCCCCAATCGACAAACTGGGTGCGCGCGTACGAAATCCACCGGGACGGTATATCGACGAAGGGAAAGCGTTCGGCGGCTGTGATTTGAATCCCGAACAGTTGCGAAAACCAGCCGGCATAGATCTCGCTGATATGCTGCTCGCGCTGCGTGTCCGCGCTATAGGCAGGAATGTGGGCATCCAGCCGACGATAGATCAGGTGCTTGCGAATATCGAGCAGGCGTACCCGCTTCTTCTGCCCAACCACGAAACCCTCGGGGCTGATTTCGCGCGCCAGCTTCGCATACAAATGTCGCCGCAACACTGCCAGTGACACGACGATCGGATAGCGCTGGGCCTGCGCCTCACGTATCGATTGCCGATAGAGCGCCGGACTCCATGTCTGGTCGTAAACCTTGTCGAAATAGCGAACCTCCGCCAGCCAATCGTATAGCGAGTATTTCTTCAAATGCTCCCAGTCCGCCTTGCGGCGGGTGCGGCGCACCTCGTCGACCCATAAATGGATCTTCAGATGCGGATAAGCCTGCGCGAGCGCGCGGAAGCAGTTCTGGAGATAGGTGAAATCGCCGAGCGCGAGATGGGCGACGAACAGGATCTTGTCGGACTTCTGCAGCAGCGAAGCGGGAATCAGCGATTGCGTCATGACGGAAGGCGAGTCAGAAACGGAATTTGGCACGCGTGTACTTCCAGTACCAGTAGAAGCTTTCGACGACCTTCCGGCGGCGAAGCAGGAAGCGCGAATGCATCCGCATTTCCTTGTAGTTGCGGGGAACGCCGTCAAGCGGAAGATCGCTCCACGGGGACATAGCATGGTAGCGAGCGAACAAGTCGCGCGACTCATGCAGGCACCAGTCGCTCCAGGGTTTGACTGCACCGGCGAAATGAATGAACACTGCCGAGTCCCTCAACGTCAGCCGGCGCTTGTCGCGCTCCAGGTCGCCCACCAGTCCGTACAGGTAATTCCATTTTTGGTCGACGAACTTTGCTCGCCCGTCGAGAACGATGTTGAGAGCATCCTGGTCCGGGAAGCGCAAATCCTTGCCACGCTCGATGATGGCGTCGATGGTCTTTGCGCTGATGTCTTCAGTCGTCCAGCGATCGATGTCCATCAGCATCACGCCGGAGTTGAAGTAACCGGGATGCTTCAGCGCGAGCAATGCGTGGCGTCGCACGGCGGTTGCCTCAGCATCCGGCACTACTGCGGCAATCGCGTCATTCAGCTCTACCGCAAGCAATTCGTCTATCGCTCCCACGCATAGGATGTCGGCATCCAGATACAGCACGCGACTCGCCTGCCCCGACAACACAGTCGGAATCAGTAGCCGGGTGAAGATCGCACCCGAGTAGTAGGTGGATTTGGTAAAGCGCTCGAACTCACGGAATACCGCAGGGTCGACCAAGTGCAACCGAACCGAGACTCCGAGTTCCGCCGGCAACCGGTCCAAGCGCTGCTGTTGCTCCGGGGAGATGGAAAAGCAAAAGACGTGGACGACGAACCGCAAGTGCGCGTTGTGCGCGACCACCGAGGCAAGGGTCGCTCCCATACTGCGGAAATAACGGTTGTCGACGCAAAACGCGAGATGCACGGCCTCCGGTTCGACCACCTCTTGTTTCTGCTTTGATACCATATTCATTGATTTCGATCGGCGTTCGACTCCCGGTCCGGTGCTTGCGGCAGCACTTGCATCACATGCTCGACACTGATCGCCTTGACCCAATCCCTCCGGCGGGGAGCGGTGACCACGATACTGTTCGCGCTGTCGATAGGTGCCCACTCCGGATTCTTCTGCCGCATCAGCGCCACCACCGGTACATGGACCGCATTGGCCAGGTGCATCACTGCTGTTTCGACCGAAATGACCAGATCGCAACAGGCGAGCATTGCAGGCAACTGGAAGAAATTTTCCTCGGCGGTGAAAAGATGGGTGTGTTCCAGGTTTTGCCCTTCAAGCACCGAGCGGGCCGCCTGCAATTCCTGGGGCGTGGCGTTGACGACAAAGCAGGCGCCTTTCCAGGACGGTTCGGTCGACATCCGCCGGATCAGTTCGGCCACGTTCTCAAGCGGCCAGCAACGCTTCGGCGTCTTCGCATAGGGATTCACGAACACCACTTTTGCGGAAGGCTTACCTTTCCGCCAGTGCGACAACGTCCGTTGCGCATCCGCAGTCCAGCGGGATGGAATATCGACATGAGGGAAGCGGGCCGCCGGCGGTAGGCGCAGCCCGAACAGGCGGTGAAACCATTGCGCGTACACGGCGCTGATGTGAGGTTCCCCCTCTTTCGCTACCGCGCACACCGCCTCCGCCATATCCAGGGCGGCGTCGAGCAGGCGATAGGCCGCCCGGCGCCCCGGCTGGAACCACCGCGCGTCCGAGCGCATGCCGGCTACGAATCCTCGCGGCGCGATGTCGCGTGCCAGGCGGGCGTAGCGATGAGGGCGAAGCGTTGCCAGGGAAACCACGAGCGTGTATCCCTCGTTGCGTGCGGCGGCGATCGACTCGCGGTAGAGCTGCGGACTGTAGGTTTCCCTGTAGATCCGGGAAAACATCGGGCACGCTTCCACCCAATCGTACAGCGAGTAGCGCTTCAGGTGCGGCCATTGCGCGGCATCCCCGGTGCGCCGCACCTCGTCCACCCACAAGTGCAATTCGGCGTGTGGCCAGGTAGCGGCAAACGCTTCGAAGCAGAT
>CBIHOK010000168.1:0-8228 GCA_966211575.1 uncultured Noviherbaspirillum sp. | reverse complement strand
TGCCGCTGCCGCCGGGATTCAAGCTGCCGTTTTGAAGACGCGATCACGCGGTTGGCTTGGTCGCCGTATCGGCCACCGTATCGGCTGCCGCAGCGCCAGCGGGTCCGGCGTCATGCAGGCCGGTTTTCCGGGGCGGCTTGAACGCTGCCCGTTACTGACACTGACGTGAAATCTCCCTCCAGCCTCGAATTCCTGACCGAAGCGCTGCGCCGCCTGCCCGGCGTCGGCCCGAAGTCCGCGCAACGCATCGCCTATCACCTGATGCAGCATGACCGCGACGGCGCGGCCCAGCTCGGTCGCGCGCTGTCGCAGGCGGTGGAGCGCATCCACCACTGCGCGATGTGCAATACCTTCACCGAAAACGACGTGTGCGAGACTTGCCTCGCCGGTGATCGCGACCCGACGCTGCTGTGCGTGGTGGAGACACCGGCCGACCAGTTGATGATCGAGCAGACGCTGACCTACAAGGGTTTGTATTTCGTGCTGATGGGGCGGTTGTCGCCGCTCGATGGCGTCGGTCCGAAAGACATCCACCTGGAAAAGCTGATCGCGCGCGCCACCGACGGCATCGTGCAGGAAGTGGTGCTGGCGACCAACTTCACCAACGAAGGCGAAGCGACCGCGCATTACATCAGCGAAACCCTGAAGGCGCGCGGCCTGAAGGTGAGCCGGCTGGCGCGCGGCGTGCCGGTCGGCGGCGAACTCGAATACGTCGATGCCGGCACCATCGCCCGCGCGATGCTGGACCGGCGCAGCACCTGACACGGCGGCGGTCGCTCGACGGCACCCTCATGTCCGACCATTCCGCCGACCTCGCGCAGCGACTGTACGCCAGATGGCGCGAATTGTGTGCGCCCTGGGCAAACGATCCCGCGCGCGTGGAATCGCTGTGGGAGCAATTGCGCGCGCATTATTGCGAACCCCGCCGCGCGTATCACAACCTTGCCCACATTGCGGCGCTGCTGCAGCTCGCCGACCGCGAACGGCAGCAGTTGCGCCATCCTTCCGTGGTCGAATTCGCGATCTGGTTCCACGACCTGGTCTACGACACCCGTGCCGAAGACAACGAACAGCGCAGCGCGCAGCAGGCGCGCCTGGCGCTGCAGTCGCTGGCTGTCGACGCCGATTCGATCGCGGCGGTCGAACAGTGCATCCTCGCCACGCAGCGCCACCAGGCCCCGCCGTCCGCACCGCCCGACCTGCCGCTGTTCCTCGATTTCGACCTGTCGATACTGGGCGCGCCGGCACCGGTCTATCGCCGCTACAGCCGGGCGATCCGGGCCGAATACGCGTGGGTGCCGGATGCCGGCTACCGCAAGGGCAGGGCGAGCGTGCTGCGCCGCTTCGCCGAGCGCCCGGCGCTGTATTTCACTCCGCAAATGGCGGCCCGCTTCGAGGCCGCCGCACGGCGCAACATCGAAACCGAACTGCGGGAACTCGCTTCTTCATAACGGGAGGAACATGATGGATCAACAAGCTGGCGGCCCTCTGGCGGGCATCAAGGTGCTGGAGCTCGGTACCCTGATCGCCGGACCGTTCTGCTCGCGCATGCTGGCCGAATTCGGCGCCGAGGTGATCAAGATCGAAGCGCCGGACGGCGGCGATCCGCTGCGCCAGTGGCGGGTGCTGAAAGACGGCACGTCGCTCTGGTGGTCGGTGCAGTCGCGCAACAAGAAGAGCGTGACGCTGAACATGAAGAGCGAGGAAGGCCAGGCAATTGCGCGGCGGCTGGCGCTCGACGCCGACATCATCATCGAGAACTACCGTCCCGGCGTGCTGGAGAAATGGGGCGTCGGCTACGAAGACCTGAAAAAGATCAATCCGGCCACCATCATGGTCCGCCTGTCGGGCTACGGCCAGACCGGACCGATGAAGGACTTGCCGGGCTTCGGCGCGATCGGCGAATCGATGGGCGGAATGCGCTACGTGTCCGGGCATCCAGACCGCCCGCCCTTGCGCATCGGCATTTCGATCGGCGATTCGCTGGCCGCGCTGCACGGGGTGATCGGCGCGATGATGGCGCTGCGCCATCGCGACGCCAGCGGCGGCCGCTGGAACGGCGAGAGCGGAAAGCAGAGTCGCGCGGGACAAGGGCAGATGGTGGACGTCGCGCTGTACGAATCGGTATTCAACATGATGGAGTCGCTGGTGCCGGAATACGACTATGCCGGCGTGGTGCGCGAACGCACCGGCGGCGCGCTGCCGGGAATCGTGCCGTCGAATACCTACACGACCGGCGACGGCGGCAACATCGTCATCGCCGGCAACGGCGACGCGATCTTCAAACGGCTGATGATTGCGATCGGGCGTGACGACCTGGCCAACGATCCGCAACTGGCGCGCAACGACGGCCGGGTGCCACGCACCGCCGAGATCGATCAGGCGATCCAGGCCTGGTGCGATGGCCAGACCATCGATGCGGCAATGGCGGCATTGCAGGCGGCCGACGTCCCGGTCGGCAAGATCTATTCGGTGCGCGACATGATGGATGACCCGCAGTTCCTGGCGCGCCGCATGTTCGAGCAGCACCGTTTTGCCGACGGCACGCCGATCAAGCTGCCGGCGGTGACGCCCAAGCTTTCCGAGACGCCGGGCGGCACCAAGTGGCTCGGTCCGGAGCTCGGCGAGCACACCGCTGAAGTCTTGCGCAGGCTGGGTTATGATGACGAGCGCATCGCGCAGCTAAGACGCGAGCATGTCATCTGACCGATGGCATCAAATACTCGGGAAATACTCAGGAAATAACCAATTCCCTTTCGCGCCGAGATCCATGCGAGGCAGAGAGGACAGGAAGAACCGGAATTCGCACCCGGATTCCGGGTATATCGACAAGGAGACGAAATGAAGCAGAACTTCTGGAAGCAGCTGGCTGTCGGATTGACGCTTTTCATTCTGGGATATTGCACGCTTGGCCAGGCTTTTGCGCAGAACCTGGAAAAGCAGAAGGTGTCGATCGCGGTCGGCGGCAAGAACCTGTTCTACTACCTGCCGCTGACGATCGCCGAGCAGCTCGGCTACTTCAAGGACGAGGGGCTGCAGGTACAGATCAGCGATTTCGCCGGCGGCTCCAAGGCGCTGCAGGCGCTGGTCGGCGGTAGCGCCGACGTGGTGTCCGGCGCTTACGAGCACACCATCAACATGCAGGCGAAGGGCCTGCCGATCAAGGCTTTCGTGCTGCAGGGAAGGGCGCCGCAGATCGTGCTCGGCATATCGACCAAGACCATGCCCAATTTCAAGTCGATCGCCGACCTGAAGGGCAAGAAGATCGGCGTCACCGCCCCCGGATCGTCGACCAACATGATGGCCGATTTCGTGCTCGACAAGGCCGGCCTGAAACCGACGGACGTGTCCTTCATCGGCGTCGGCGCTTCGAGCGGGGCGCTGTCGGCGATGCGTTCCGGCCAGATCGACGCGATTGCCAACCTCGATCCGGTGATCACGATGCTGGAACAGGAAAAGGCGATCAAGGTAGTCGTCGATACGCGCACCCTGAAGGATACCCAGGAAGTGTTCGGCGGCCCGATGCCCGCCGGCACGCTGTACGCGAAAGAGGAATTCCTCACCAAGTATCCGCATACCGCCCAGGCGCTGACCAATGCAATGGTGCGCGCGCTCAAGTGGCTGCAGACCGCCGGCCCGGAAGACATCGTCAAGGCGGTGCCGGAGACCTATCTGCTGGGCGATAGCGCGCTGTATATCCGGTCGTTCATGAAGGTCCGGCAAGCCATTTCCCCGGACGGCGTGTTCCCCGAAGACGGCCCCGCCACCGCGCTGCGGGCATTGAAGGCTTTCGAGCCGGCGCTGGCTTCGAAGCAGATCGACTTGTCGAAGACCTATACCAACGAGTTCGCGGTGAAGGCGAACGCGAAGTACAAGTAGGCGAGACGCCGGCGCAAGCCGGCTTTTTTCATTCCTTTTGTTCCGACCGGCATCGATGATTCCCGCACTCGCGCTCGATCGCATCAGCTGCACCTTCGGCTCGGCCGAACAGCCGGCGCAGCGCTATACCGCGCTGGCCGATACCACGCTCCATATCGCACCGGGCGAATTCGTGTCGGTGGTCGGCCCCACCGGCTGTGGAAAATCGACGCTGCTCAACGTCGGGGCCGGCTTGCTGGCGCCGTCCGCCGGCAGCGTGCAGGTGTTCGGCGAAACCCTGAACGGCATCAACCGCCGTGCCGGCTACATGTTCCAGGCGGAAGCGCTGATGCCGTGGCGCAGCGCGCTGCAGAACGTGGTGGCCGGCCTCGAATTCCGCGGCATCGACGCGCGCGAGGCACACGCGCTGGGCGAGCAGTGGCTGGCGCGGGTCGGCCTGAAGGGTTTCGGCGACCGCTACCCGCACCAGCTTTCCGGCGGCATGCGCAAGCGCGTCGCGCTGGCGCAGACGCTGATTCTCGATCCCGACATCATCCTGATGGACGAGCCGTTTTCGGCGCTCGACATCCAGACCCGGCAGTTGATGGAAAACGAGGTGCTGGATTTGTGGAGCGCGAAGAAAAAAGCGGTGCTGTTCATCACCCACGACCTGGATGAAGCGATCGCCATGTCGGACCGGGTGGTGGTGCTGTCGGCGGGGCCGGCCACCCATCCGATCGGCGAATTCCCGATCGACCTGCCGCGGCCGCGCGACGTGGCCGAAATACGCGCGCACCCGCGCTTTGTCGAATTGCATGCGCAGATATGGAGCGTGCTGCGCGAAGAAGTGCTGAAGGGATACCAGCAGCAGAAACGGACGGCATGAGATGGGAAAGCCAATGAAAACCGGGCAGCTCAAGCTGCGCATCTGGCAGGGCTTGCTGTTGATCCTGCTGTTCGCAGGCTGGCACCTGATCAGCCGCGACCCGAGGGGAGCATTCTTCTTCGGCGAACCGCTCAAGGTGATGGCGCGCATCTGGCAATGGTTTACCGTGGGCAGCGGCACGCTCGAAGTCGGATGGGGCGACAGCACCTGGTTCACGCTGCATTTTCCGGCCGAGATCTATCCGCACCTGCTGGTGACGCTGACCGAAACCCTGCTCGCATTCGGCCTCGGCACGCTGCTGGGACTCGGCTTCGGCCTGTGGCTGGCGCTGGCGCCGACCGCTTCGGCGATCCTCGATCCCTACATCAAGGCCGCCAACTCGATGCCGCGCGTGATCCTGGCGCCGATCTTCGGCATGTGGTTCGGCCTGGGCATCTGGTCCAAGGTGGCGCTGGCGGTGACGCTGGTGTTCTTCATCGTGTTCTTCAATGTCTACCAGGGGGTGCGCGAAGTGAGCCCGGTGGTGCTGGCCAATGCGCGCATGCTGGGTGCCAGCCGCGCCCAGCTGCTGCGCCATGTCTACCTGCCGTCCGCGACGTCCTGGGTATTTTCCAGCCTGCACACCTCGGTTGGCCTCGCGTTCGTCGGCGCGATCGTCGGCGAATACCTGGGTTCGGCACGCGGAGTGGGCTACCTGATCCTGCAGGCCGAGGGCAGTTTCGACATCGACAGCGTGTTTGCCGGCATCCTGGTGCTGACCGCGTTTGCATTGGTGCTGGACATGCTGGTCGGCAAGATAGAGCGGCACTTGATGAAATGGCAGCCGCAGGCCGGAGAAACCGAAAAGCTGTAGCCCGCGACTTTTTCTCCCGTAACGATTTGCCGCGTGGACGAGGACCGCAATGCACATCTACGAAGCGACCGTCTCCTGGAAAAAAGGGGACCAGGATTTCTCCGGCAACAGCTACAGCCGCGCGCATACATGGCGCTTCGACGGCGGCGCGCAGGTGGCTGCGTCGTCGTCGCCGCTGAGCGTGCCGGAGCCGATGTCGGTGGCGGCCAACGTCGATCCGGAAGAGGCGCTGATTGCCGCCACGTCGAGCTGTCACATGCTGTTCTTCCTGTCGTTCGCCGCCAAGCGCGGCTTCGTGGTCGACGATTACGTCGATCATGCGAGCGGCGTGATGGAGAAAAACGATGCAGGGAAGATCGCGATCACGCGTATCACGCTGCGTCCGGCCATCGCGTTTTCCGGCGAACGGCGGCCGACGCCCGCCGAACTGGCCGAACTCCATCGTCGCTCGCATGAAGAGTGTTACATCGCGAACTCGATCAGGGCCGAGGTCGTGGTCGAGCCAGGCTGAGCGCGTCCTGCAGGCGCCTCCATGTACATCCCCGCCCACTTTGAGGAAACGCGCAGCGAACCGTTGCACCGGCTGATGCGGCAGCATCCGCTCGGCACGCTGGTGACGCTGGAGAGCGGCGGACTCAACGCCAACCACATTCCTTTCGAGTTCGACGACGGCCCCGCGCCTTTCGGCGTCTTGCGCGCCCATGTGCCGCGCGCCAATCCGGTCTGGCGCGAAGCGTCGGCGGCCGTGGATGCGCTGGTCGTTTTTCAGGGGGCGCAAACCTACGTCGCGCCGTCCTGGTATGCGACCAAGCAGGAAACAGGACGGGCGGTGCCGACCTATAACTACATGGTCGTGCATGCCTACGGCCCGCTGCGCGTGATCGACGATGCAGCCTGGCTGCGGGCGCACCTGGAGCGCTTGACTTCGCATTTCGAGAGCGGGCGCGCGCATCCGTGGAAAGTGGGCGATGCGCCCGACGAGTACATTGGGAAACTGTTGACCGCGCTGGTCGGCATCGAGATACCGCTCACCAGGCTGCAGGGAAAATGGAAGGTGAGCCAGAACCAGCCGCAGGCGAACCGCGTGGGCGTCGAGCGCGGCTTGCGCGAGTCCGGCAGCGAAGCCGCGCTCGCGATGGCGGACGAGCTTGCTCGCCGCCTGCGGAACGGCCCCTGAACCGGCCGTTCCCGTTACCAGAGCGTTGCCTTCTTCCGGTTGGCGCCGGACGGTTCCTTGAAACTTTCCGACAGAAATTCGATGAATGCACGCACCCGCGGCGACGTGCCGTGCCGTTCCGGATAGACCGCGAAGATATCGGCCGACGGCGTCGTGTAATCCTGCAGCAATACCTGCAGGCGGCCCGAGCGCAGATATTTCGCGATATCCCACTCGGCGCGCAGCATGATGCCATGGCCGTCGAGCACCCAGTTCAGCGCGACTTCGCCGTCGTTGCTGCTGAGCGTACCCCTGACCTTCACCGTTTCCACGTTCCTGCCCCGGGCGAAACGCCAGGTGCCGTAAGCATTGTCGTTCTGTCGCAGCACGATGCAGTTGTGCCGCGCAAGATCGTGCGGCGCCTTCGGCGTGCCGCATTTCTTCAGGTAGGACGACGCCGCGCACACCAGCCGCCGGTTGGCGGCGATCCGTTTCGCGATCAGCCGGGTATCGGGAATCTCGCCGAAGCGTATGCCGACCTCGAACGCTTCATCGACCAGGCTCAGCGGATGATCGGTGAGCTGCAACTGCACCTCGACTTCCGGGTAGCGCTTGACGAAGCGCGACACGATCGGTGTCACATAGGTGCGGCCAAAGCCCAGCGGCGCATTGATGCGCAACAACCCTTTCGGCGCCGCCCGATTGCGCGACACCAGCCGTTCCATGTCTTCCAGCTCGGTGATGATCCGTGCCGCGTTCGCATGGAAGGTTTCTCCTTCGTCGGTCAGGCTTAGCCGCCGCGTGGTGCGGTTCAGCAGCGGCACGCCGAGCCGCTCTTCCAGCTTCGAAAGCCGCTTGCTGACCGACGCCGGCGTCACGCCGAGTTCGCGCGCGGCCGCCGACAGGCTGCCCTGCTTGACGATCAGTTCGAAGAAACGCAATTCCAGCGATTCGATCATTTTCAACTCCAGCGACAAAGTAGATTGAATTTACACGCATTCGATCGACTTTCAAATCCCGTAAAGTCTGCCAGTCGACCGGATGGCCGCCAGCGGCATGGCATGGCTGTCACCGGAAATTCAACCAACCTGGAAAAGGACATGTCATGCGGACATACAAGATCGCGGCGATTCCGGCGGACGGAATCGGACCGGAAGTGATTGCAGCGGGGCTGGAAGTGCTGAACGTGCTGGCAAGGCGCGACGGCGGCTTTGCACTGGAGGTCGAGCACTTTCCGTGGAGTTCGGATTACTACCTGAAACACGGCCATTACATTCCCGACGGCGGCCTGGAAAAGCTGAAAACCTTCGACGCGATTTTCTTCGGCGCGGTCGGTAGCCGGCAGGTGGCGGACCATGTGTCGTTGTGGGGGCTGCGGCTGCCGATCGCGCAGGGCTTCGATCAGTATGCGAACGTGCGCCCGGCGCGCGTGCTGCCCGGCGTGAGCAGCCCGCTGAAAGGCGGCGAGGCGATCG
>CBIHOK010000167.1:0-8272 GCA_966211575.1 uncultured Noviherbaspirillum sp. | reverse complement strand
CATGTAGTTGATCGGGTGCGACGGCCAGTTGTCTCCGGCGGAAGCAGTCAGGGCAACCGAGCCGATCGACAGCGTGGCTGCGATCATCAGTAGGGTCTTGCGGCGAATATTCATTTCGTCTCCTCGAAAGAATGAAAGTGCTGCGGTCTGCCGACCGCGGTGAAAGGAAAATGCTTGCTAGGTCGTTACATCGCGCGATGTCAGGTCACGGGCGCCGGGTTGAACAGGGTCAGCGCGTTATGCAGCTTCCACTGCTCGGCCCAGGTCTTCTTGCGTCCGCTGGCGACGTCGAGCAGGAAATGGAACAGTTCCCAGCCGACGTCCTCGATGCCGGCTTCGCCGCTGGCGATGCGGCCGGCATTGATGTCCATCAGGTCGTGCCAGCGGCGCGCCAGTTCGTTGCGGGTGGCGACTTTCACGACCGGCACCGCGGCCAGCCCGTAAGGCGTGCCGCGCCCGGTGGTGAATACGTGCAGGTTCATGCCGGCCGCCAGTTGCAGCGTGCCGCAGATGAAGTCGCTGGCCGGCGTGGCTGCATAGATCAGGCCCTTGCGGCGCAGTTTCTCGCCGGGCGCCAGAACGCCGGAAATCGGACTGGTGCCGGACTTGATGATCGAGCCCATCGCCTTCTCGACGATATTCGCGAGGCCGCCCTTCTTGTTGCCGGGCGTGGTGTTGGCGCTGCGGTCGACGCCGCCCTTGCGCAGGTAGCGGTCGTACCAGTCCATCTGCGCGATCATCGCCTGCGCGACTTCGGCATCGGCGGCGCGCGAAGTCAGCTGGTCGATGCCGTCGCGCACCTCGGTCACCTCGGAAAACATCACGGCCGCACCGGCCCGCACCAGCAGGTCGCTGGCGAAGCCGACCGCCGGATTGGCGGTCACGCCGGAAAACGCATCGCTGCCGCCGCATTGCACGCCCACCACCAGCTCGGAGGCCGGACAGGTTTCGCGCCGCCGCTTGTCCAGTTCCGCCAGCCGCTTCTCCGCCATCTGCATGATCGAATCGATCATCGACTGGAAGCCGACATGCTGCTGATCCTGCAGGCAGACCACGTAAGGCTCGCCGTGGCGGATCGGGATCACCCCTTCGGGCAGCAGCCGCGTCGGCTGCAGCTTTTCGCAGCCGAGGCTGACCACCATCGCCTGGCCGCCGAAGTTCGGGTTCAGGCTGATGTTGCGCAGCGTACGGATCGGGATCGTCGCGTCCGGCGCGTCGATCGCGACGCCGCAGCCGTAGGTATGCTCCAGCCCGACCACGTCGTCGACGTTCGGGAAGCGCGGCAGCAGTTCGGCCTTGATGCGGCGCACCGCATGCTCGACCACGCCGGCCACGCACTGCACGGTGGTGGTGATCGCCAGGATGTTGCGCGTTCCCACGCTGCCGTCCGGATTGCGGTAACCCTCGAAGGTATAGCCTTCCAGCGGCGCCTGGGACGGCGGCAGGCGGTCGGCGATCGGCAAATCCTGCAGCTCGCGCGCCGGCGGCAGCCCGACCAGCGATTCCTCGACCCAGCTGCCGCGTGCGATATCGACCAGCGCGTAACCGATCGTGACGTTGTAGCGGACAATGGGTTCGCCCTGCCGGATATCGGCCAGCGCTACCTTGTGCCCTTGCGGCACCTGCTGGCGCAGCACCAGGCCGCACGGAAAAACGGTGCCCGCCGGCAGGCTGCCGTCATTGGCGACGATCGCGACATTGTCGCGGTCGTGCATCCGGATATAGCGCGGCGCATCGGAAGCGGAAGCGGTTTTCGTCATGGCTGATCGGAATCTCGTTGGCTTTTGCAATATTGTTGCAATTTGGAAATTTATTCCTGCAAGGGACGGGGTATCCGGCTGTGTATGTTATGATGACAGTCATCGTACAACATCAAATGCGAAATGCGCAAACATTTTTTTCAGCCGGACTCGAATCCAATGCGGCGGAACTGATGGGAATTGATGCTCTGCTATGATGTGATTTACTTTTCGGGCCGCCCCGGCTGCTGCCCGAATGCAGCAACCGGAACCGCGATGAACGATACCCCCCTTTCCCAGGCGCCCCTGCGCCCCCGCAAGCGCGCCCAGCGCCTCTCGCACGAAGTGAGCGCCGTACTCACCGACATGATCCGCAGCGGCACGCTGCGCACCGGCGACAAGCTGCCGACCGAATCGGAAATCATGACTGCCCAGGGCGTCAGCCGCACCGTAGTACGGGAAGCGATTTCCAGCTTGCAGGCGGCCGGCCTGGTGGAAACGCGGCATGGCATCGGCACTTTCGTGCGCGACCTCCCGAAGAATGCCGACTTCAGCATCGATCCGGCCACCATCACCACCATCCGCGACCTGCTCGCGCTGCTGGAATTCCGGATCAGCCTGGAAACCGAGACTGCGGGCCTGGCGGCAGCGCGCCGCTCGAATCGGCAACTGGCCGAGATCCGCGCCGCATTGGACGCATTCCGGGTGCAGTTGCGGGAGGGAGGCGATACCGCTTCCGCCGACTTCCGCTTCCACTCGCAGATCGCGAACGCGACCGGCAATCGCTACTTCATCGACATCATCAACCACCTCGGCGTGAGCGTGATCCCGCGCACCCGCGTCAACACCGCCCAACTGTCGCACGACCACCAGTCCAGCTACCTGGACCGGGTGCAGCGCGAGCACGAAGACATCTACGAAGCGATCGCACGCGGCGACAGCGAAGCGGCGCGCGCCGCCATGCGCAACCACCTGACCAACAGCCGCGAACGGCTGCGACGCGCGCACGAAGCGGCCGAAGCCGGCGCCTCCTCCAGCTAGCCGGCGTAGCGGTAGACCGGATTTGCTCGGGTTTCCAATGATTATTTCCCTCAACATTTCACTCGCCCGATAGCTGACCAACAGTAGCCGGACGGTCCCCTCCTCCTGTAAGGGGGAGGGTTAGGGAGGGGGCGGTAGGCTCGAGATATCGAATCTATGTCCAAGCGCACCACCCCCATCCCAACCGTCCCACGACTGGCCTTGCAAGGCCAGTCGATTCGACGGGCGCAAAGCAATGCTTTGCGAAACCCCCGCCTCATCCCCCTGCAAGGCGGAAGGAGTCGTCCGAAGTTATTTGAGAGGCCGTCAGACATGCCCTTAAATGGAAGCTTTTTTCCTCGACAGAGCTTGCAACTTTAAAGGAGTAGTCGTCAGGGCTCTTCGAGCAAAAGACACCGGCAACAGTAGCGACACATTTGCATGGCAAGCTTCGCCGCGTTCGCCGTGGTTCATCCCCCAGCACCCCGCTTCCCCACAAAAAATGCTGGCACTTTTCCATTTCGTGTTGTACGATGACTGACATCAAAAGCAATTCACTGTCCCTCATCACTTTCAGCGACCACACCATGCGCATCGATCCCCAGGAACTCAAACAAATACTCTCTTCCGGCCTGCTGTCCTTTCCGTTGACCGACTTCGATCAGCAGGGCAACTTCCGCCGCGGCAGTTACGTGGAACGCCTCGAATGGCTGGCGCCGTATGGTGCGAGCGCGCTGTTCGCGGCCGGCGGCACCGGCGAATTCTTTTCGCTGGTGCCCGGCGAGTATTCGCAGGTGATTCAGGCCGCGGTCGAGACCTGTCGCGGCAAGGTGCCGATCATCGCCGGTGCCGGCGGCCCTACCCGCGCCGCGATCGCGTATGCGCAGGAAGCGGAACGGCTGGGCGCGCACGGCATCCTGCTGATGCCGCACTACCTGACCGAAGCCAGCCAGGATGGACTGCTCGCGCACGTCGAGCAGGTGTGCGCATCGGTATCGTTCGGCGTGATCGTCTACAACCGTGGCATCAGCCGCTTCAAGCCGGAAACGCTGGAAAAGCTGGCCGAGCGCTGCCCCAACCTGATCGGCTACAAGGACGGCATCGGCGAAATCGAAGCGATGGTCACGATCCGGCGCCGCCTCGGCGACCGCTTCTCCTATCTGGGCGGCCTGCCGACCGCCGAAGTGTACGCAGCGGCCTACAAGGCGCTGGGCGTGCCGGTCTACTCGTCGGCCGTGTTCAACTTCATTCCGAAGACCGCGGTACAGTTCTACCAGGCAGTGGCGGCCGACGACCACGCCACGGCGAACCGGCTGATCGACGAATTCTTCCTGCCCTATCTCGCGATCCGCAACCGCAAGGCCGGTTATGCGGTCAGCATCGTCAAGGCCGGCGCGCGCCTGGTCGGGCATGATGCGGGTCCGGTGCGCGCGCCGCTCACCGATTGCACCGAAGAGGAATGCGAACAACTGGCACAGCTGATCAAGCGCCTCGGCCCGCAGTAAGCACATAGCAAGCGCGCAGTAAGCGGTTCAGAAAAAGCGGAGAAACGGATGACGCAGCATCACAATTACATCAACGGCGAGTGGGCCCCGGCCGCCGACTACAGGCCGAACATCAATCCGTCGGACATTTCCGACGTGATCGGCGACTACGCGCAAGCCGACGCAGCCCAGGCGGAACAGGCAATCGCCGCCGCCAGCGCGGCCTTCCCGGCCTGGAGCAACGGCGGCATCCAGGCCCGCGCCGATGCGCTCGACCGCATCGGCAGCGAGATCCTGGCGCGCAAGGATGAACTGGGCGCGCTGCTATCGCGCGAGGAAGGCAAGACGCTGCCGGAAGGCATAGGCGAAGCGGCCCGTGCCGGCAACATCTTCAAGTTCTTCGCTGCCGAAGTGCTGCGCATCCGCGGCGAAAAGCTGCCGTCGGTACGCCCCGGCCTGGACGTGGAAATCACGCGCGAGCCGGTCGGCGTGGTCGGCATCATCGCGCCCTGGAATTTCCCGATCGCGATTCCGGCCTGGAAGATCGCGCCGGCACTCGCCTATGGCAATACCGTCGTGTTCAAGCCGGCCGAACTGGTGCCGGGCTGCGCCTGGGCGCTGGCCGACATCATCAGCCGCGCCGGCCTGCCTGCCGGCGTGTTCAACCTGGTGATGGGACGCGGCTCGGTGGTCGGGCAGCGGATGATCGACGACCGGCGCGTGAATGCCATCACCTTCACCGGCTCGGTCGCCACCGGCGGCCGCGTCGCGCAAGGCTGCGTCGCGCGGATGGCGCGCTTCCAGCTGGAGATGGGCGGCAAGAATCCGCTGGTGGTGCTGAACGATGCCGAGCTTGAGGTGGCGGTGAACGCCGCGGTGCAAGGCGCGTTCTTTTCCACCGGCCAGCGCTGCACCGCGTCCGGCCGCATCATCGTCGAAAAGGATATCTATCCGCGCTTCATCGCGGCGATGCGCGAGCAGCTCGGCGGCCTGAAGATCGGGCACGCGTTGCACAAGGACACCCAGATCGGCCCGGTGGTCGACCAGTCGCAGCTGGAGCAGGATTTGTCGTACATCGAGATCGGCCGCAACGAAGGCGCGAAGCTGC
This sequence comes from uncultured Noviherbaspirillum sp., assembly GCA_966211575.1. Taxonomy (GTDB): domain Bacteria; phylum Pseudomonadota; class Gammaproteobacteria; order Burkholderiales; family Burkholderiaceae_D; genus Noviherbaspirillum. Next base: position 2,921 of record CBIHOK010000167.1, on the reverse strand, counting down.
TGTGCGGCGGCGAGCGGCTTCAGCGCGACACCGACGGCTACTTCCTGGCGCCGGCATTGTTTGCCGACTGCAGCAACGCCATGCGGATCTCGCGCGAGGAAATCTTCGGGCCGGTCGCGGCCGTCATTCCCGCCGACGATTACGAGCACGCGCTGGCGCTGGCCAACGACACCGAGTTCGGCCTGTCGTCCGGCATCTGCACCACCTCGCTCAAGCATGCATCGCACTTCAAGCGCCACGCGCAGGCCGGCATGGTGATGGTCAATACCGCCACCGCCGGGGTCGACTACCATGTGCCGTTCGGCGGCCGCAAGGCGTCGAGCTTCGGGCCGCGCGAACAGGGCAGCTATGCGGCCGAGTTCTACACCACCGTCAAGACTGCCTACACCGCACCCTGAGGCCGAACCGGAGCCATTGATGAAGCCTGACATCCTCGTCGTCGGCCCGATCGTGTCGGACCACACGCTGGCACAGCTGGAACAGCATTTCACCTGCCACCATGCCTGGCGCCTGCCGGCCGGCGAACAGGACGACTACATCCGCACGGTGGGCGGGCGCGTGCGCGCCGTGGTCACCACCGGCGCGGTCGGCATCACCGCCGCGCGGGTGGCGGCCTTGCCCCATGTCGAAATCGTTGCCGTCAACGGCATCGGCGTCGACGCGGTCGCCTTCGACGCCACCCGGCCGCGCGGCATCGCGGTCACCAATACGCCGGGCGTGCTGACCGACGACGTGGCCGACCTGGCGGTCCTGCTGGTGCTGGCCGCCGCCCGCCGGCTGCCGGCGCTCGACGCCTACGTGCGGGCCGGACACTGGGCCGAGCGCAGGCCCTTGCAACCCTCCCGCAGCGTGCGCGGCAAGACGGCCGGCATCTTCGGCTTCGGCCGCATCGGCCAGGCGGTGGCTCAGCGGCTGCAAGCTTTCGGCATGCAGTTGTGCTACTACCAGCCGAACCCGGTTGCCGGCAGCCGCATCGAACGCACGGAATCGCTGCTGGCGCTGGCCGAGCGCAGCGATTACCTGATCGTCTGTGCGCCGGGCGGCGCCCGCACGCGTCACGCCATCGATACGGCGGTGCTGGAAGCGCTCGGCCCGTCCGGCACGCTGGTCAACATCGCGCGCGGTTCGCTGGTCGACGAACCGGCACTGATCGCCGCGCTCCAGAGCGGGCGGCTCGGCATGGCAGCGCTCGACGTGTTCGCCGACGAACCGCGCGTGCCCGAACAACTGCGTGCATTGCCGAATGTCGTCCTGACACCGCACGTCGCCAGCCTCACCGTGGAAACCCGGCAGGCGATGGGGCAGCTGGTGGTCGACAACCTGCTTGCCCACTTCAGTGGCCGGCCGCACCTGACCCCTGTCGCCTGAAATCCAACCCGATCCGACTACCTTTCCAGACCACATCCATCATGTCCGCAACACATCTCGCAGGCGCCGCGTCCGGCTCACCCATCATTACCGGGCTGCGCGTGATCCCGGTCGCCGGCCGCGACAGCATGCTGCTCAACCTCAGCGGCGCGCACGGTCCTTTCTTCACCCGCAACATCGTGATCCTGAGCGACAGCTCCGGCAACACCGGCATAGGCGAAGTGCCGGGCGGCGAACGCATCCGCCAGACGCTCGAAGAGGCGCGCCCGCTGCTGCTCGGCCAGGCGATCGGCAACTGGAACGGCATGCTCAACGGCGTGCGCCAGGCTTTTGCCGACCGCGACGCCGGCGGCCGCGGCCAGCAGACTTTCGACCTGCGCACCACGATCCACGCGGTGACCGCGCTGGAAGCCGCGCTGCTCGACCTGCTCGGCAAGTTCCTCGGCGTGCCGGTCGCGGCCCTGCTCGGCGAAGGCCGGCAGCGCGACGCGGTCGAGATGCTCGGCTACCTGTTCTATGTCGGCGACCGCACGCGCACCGACCTGCCCTATGCGAGCGAACCGAACGCCGACAACGACTGGTTCCACCTGCGCCACGAAACCGCGATGACGCCGGAAGCAGTCGTGCGCCTGGCAGAAGCCGCACACGCGCGCTACGGTTTCAACGACTTCAAGCTCAAGGGCGGCGTGCTGCGCGGCGAGCAGGAAATCGAGGCGGTCACCGCGCTGGCCGAACGTTTCCCGAACGCGCGCGTGACTCTCGACCCGAACGGCGGCTGGCTGCTGAAGGATGCGATCCGCCTGTGCCGCGACATGCACGGCGTGATGGCTTATGCGGAAGACCCGTGCGGCCCCGAGGACGGCTATTCCGGACGCGAGACGATGGCCGAATTCCGGCGCGCGACCGGCCTGCCGACCGCCACCAACATGATTGCCACCGACTGGCGCCAGATGGGCCATGCGATCCAGCTGCAGTCGGTCGACATCCCGCTGGCCGATCCGCACTTCTGGACCATGCAGGGCTCGGTGCGCGTTGCGCAACTGTGCAACGAATGGGGCCTGACCTGGGGCTCGCATTCGAACAACCACTTCGACATCTCGCTGGCGATGTTCACCCATGTGGCCGCTGCCGCGCCGGGCCGCATCACCGCCATCGACACCCACTGGATCTGGCAGGACGGCCAGCGCCTGACGAAAGCGCCGCTGCAGATCGTCGGCGGCATGGTGCAGGTGCCGACCGCGCCGGGCCTCGGCGTCGAGCTCGACATGGAACAGGTGGAAGCGGCGCATCGCTTCTACCTGGAAAAGGGCCTGGGCGCGCGCGACGATGCGATCGCGATGCAGTACCTGATTCCCGGCTGGAAGTTCGATCCGAAGAAACCTTGCCTGGTCCGCTGACGGGCAGACGTGCCCCTCCCTCTCTCTTTTGGAGCCGGGAGTATTGCAGTGCTGCCGTCGGCCTGACTTGCGGCGGCTGAAGAACAAAGAGGCTGATTCGCTTCGATTTCCGATTGCGTGTGAGGTATTCAAGGAATGGTTCCCTCCCCCTTGCAG
>CBIHOK010000166.1:0-8396 GCA_966211575.1 uncultured Noviherbaspirillum sp. | reverse complement strand
GCGGCCCGCCCCGCCCCCCCCCCCCCCCCCCGTGCGGTTGAGCATGCGCCTGCGGTGCTGCAAGCGCCCTACCCCCATCCCAACCTTCCCCCTGAGAGGGGGAAGGAGCTGGACAAACAAAACAACAAGAGATCACTCATGAACATCTCAAGATTCTTTATCGACCGTCCGATCTTCGCGGCGGTCCTGTCGATCATCATATTCGTGGCCGGCGTATTGGCGATCTTCGCGCTGCCGGTTTCCGAATACCCGGACGTGGTACCGCCGTCAGTAGTGGTGCGCGCGCAGTATCCAGGCGCCAACCCGAAGGTGATCGCCGAAACCGTTGCCGCTCCGCTGGAACAGCAGATCAACGGCGTCGACAACATGCTGTACATGTCGTCGCAGGCGACTTCGGACGGCGCACTGATGCTGACCGTCACCTTCAAGATCGGCACCAATGTCGAAGAGGCCGAAACCCAGGTGCAGAACCGGGTGCAGCGGGCATTGCCGCGGCTGCCGGAGGAAGTGCGCCAGATCGGCGTGACCACCGTCAAAAGCTCGCCCAACCTGACGATGGTGGTGCACCTGTCTTCGCCCAACGGCCGCTACGACGACGTCTACCTGCGCAATTACGCGCTGCTCAACATCAAGGACCAGTTGTCGCGCATTCCCGGCATGGGCGAAGTCCAGTTGTTCGGCGCCGGCGATTATGCGATGCGCATCTGGCTTGACCCGCGCAAGGTGGCCGCGCGCGACATGACGGCCGGCGACGTGGTGGCCGCCATCCGCGAGCAGAACGTGCAAGTCGCGGCCGGCGTGATCGGTGCGGCCCCCTCGCGCGACGCGGCATTCCAGCTCACGGTGAACACCCAGGGCCGGCTGAAAACCGCGGAGGAATTCGGCAACATCATCGTGCGCACCGGCGCCGACGGCGCGGTCACCCGGCTCAAGGACGTGGCGCGCATCGAACTCGGCTCTAATTCCTATGCGCTGCGTTCGCTGCTCAACAACAAGTCGGCGGCCGCGATCGCGATCTTCGAGGCGCCGCAGGCCAATGCGCTGCAGCTGTCGAGCGACGTGCGCGCCAAGATGGCCGAGCTGGCCAAGGACTTCCCGGAAGGCGTGAAATACAGCGTGGTCTACGACCCGACGCAGTTCGTGCGCGAGTCGATCCGCGCGGTGATCCATACGCTGCTGGAAGCGATTGCGCTGGTGGTGCTGGTGGTGATCGTGTTCCTGCAGACCTGGCGCGCCTCGGTCATTCCGCTGGCGGCCGTGCCGGTATCCATCGTCGGCACGTTCGCGGTGCTGCTCGGCTTCGGCTTCTCGATCAATACGCTGTCGCTGTTCGGGCTGGTGCTGGCGATCGGCATCGTGGTCGACGACGCGATCGTGGTGGTGGAAAACGTCGAGCGCAACATTGCGTCCGGCCTGACGCCGCGCAACGCGACGGTGCAGGCGATGAAGGAGGTCAGTGGCCCGATCGTCGCGATCGCGCTGGTGCTGTGCGCGGTGTTCGTGCCGATCGCCTTCGTGCCCGGCCTGACCGGCCAGTTCTATCGCCAGTTCGCGCTGACCATCGCGATTTCCACCGTGATTTCCGCGTTCAGCTCGCTGACGCTGTCGCCGGCGCTGGCGGCCACGCTGCTCAGGTCGCACGATGCGCCGAAGGATGCGCTGACGCGCGCCATGGACAAGCTGTTCGGCCGCTTCTTCAACTGGTTCAACCGGGTGTTCGGACGCGCGTCGCATCGCTATGAACGCGGCGTCAAGGGCGTGCTCGGCCGCAAGGCGGCGGCGCTCGCGGTGTACGCGATCCTGGCGGTCGCCACCGTGTTCGTGTTCCGGATGGTGCCGAGCGGCTTCGTACCGGCGCAGGACAAGCAATACCTGGTGGGCTTTGCGCAACTGCCGGATGCCGCCTCGCTCGACCGCACCACGGCCGTGATCCGCCGCATGTCGGACATCGCGAAGTCGGTGCCCGGCGTACAGGATTCGATCGCGTTTCCCGGCCTGTCGATCAACGGCTTCACCAATGCGCCGAACGCCGGCATCGTGTTCTTCTCGCTGAAACCGTTCGACGAACGCACCTCGCCGTCGCAATCCGGGGCCGCGATCGCGCAGCAGATCAACCAGAAGCTGGGCGCGATCCAGGATGCGTTCATCATGGTGTTCCCGCCGCCGCCGGTGAACGGCCTCGGCACCATCGGCGGCTTCAAGCTGATGGTGGAGGATCACGCGAACGTCGGCTACGACAAGCTGTACGAGGCGGTGCAGGCATTGCAGATGAAGGCGTGGCAGACACCGCAACTGGCCGGTGTGTTCTCCAGCTACCAGATCAATGTGCCGCAGCTGTTCGCCGACATCGACCACACCCGCGCCAAGCAGCTGGGCGTGCCGCTGGCCACCATCTACCAGACGCTGCAGATCAATCTCGGCTCGCTGTACGTGAACGACTTCAACCGCTTCGGCCGCACCTACCAGGTGCTGGTGCAGGCAGACGCGCCGTTCCGTTCGCACATGGACGACATGGCGCAGCTCAAGGTGCGAAACAACAAGGGCGAAATGATTCCGCTGTCGTCGCTGATGCGGGTGCGCGACAGCCACGGCCCGGACCGCGTGCAGCGCTACAACGCCTACGTCGCCGCCGACCTGAACGGCGCCGCCGCTCCCGGCGTATCGAGCGGACAGGCGCGTGCGGCGATGGAAAAAATCGCGCACGAAGTGCTGCCGAAGGGCGTGAGCTTCGAATGGACCGACCTGACCTACCAGGAAATCCTGGCCGGCAATACGATGGTGATCGTGTTCCCGCTGTGCGTGCTGCTGGTGTTCCTGGTGCTCGCCGCGCAATACGAAAGCTGGACGCTGCCGCTGGCGGTGATCCTGATCGTGCCGATGTCGATCCTGTGCGCGCTGCTCGGCGTCAAGCTCACGCACGGCGACAACAACATCTTCACCCAGATCGCGCTGTTCGTGCTGGTCGGCCTGGCCTCGAAGAACGCAATTCTGATCGTCGAGTTCGCGCGCGAGCTGGAAGACCATGGCCGGCCGGTGCTGCAGGCGGCGCTGGAAGCCTGCCGCCTGCGGCTGCGCCCGATCCTGATGACCTCGATCGCTTTCATCATGGGCGTGGTGCCGCTGGTGTTTTCCAGCGGAGCAGGTTCCGAGATGCGGCATGCGATGGGCGTGGCGGTGTTTGCCGGCATGCTGGGCGTGACGCTGTTCGGCCTGTTCCTGACGCCGGTGTTCTACGTGCTGCTGCGCACCTTCGCGAAACGCTTTGAAAAACATTCGCCGGCTGTCGAACACAAGCAGCCGGAAGGAGTTGCATGATGTCTTACCGATTACAAAAACCCGCTCTTGCATTGCCAGCCGCACTGCTGACTGCGCTGCTGACCGCGCTGTTGGCCGGTTGCGCGGCCCCCGTGCTGCAGCCGCCGAAAATCGACGTACCGACCGCCTTCAAGGAAAACCCGGCCGGCGAAGCGGCGCGCTGGAAGCCGGCCCAGCCGGCCGAAGCGCAGCCGCGCGGCGAATGGTGGAAAGTCTTTCACGACAGCGAGCTGAACCGGCTGATTGCCGAAGCCACCGCCGCCAACCCCGACCTCGCCGCCGCCGCCGCGCGCGTGAAGCAGGCGCGCGCGCTGGCCGGCATCAGCGAAGCCGATCGCGTGCCGCAGGTCGGCGCCGGCTTCGGCGTCCAGCGCAGCCATGCGTCCGACGTATCGCTCGGCCTGCCGCAAGGCACGCCGGTGGCGCCGGTCACCGCCTGGCAGGGCCGGCTCACCGCCAGCTACGAAGTCGACCTGTTCGGCCGCATCGCCAATAACATCAGCGCGGCCCAGGCCGATGCCGCGGCCAGCGCCGCCACTTATCGCTCGGTGCTGCTGGCGCTGCAGGCCGATGTCGCGCAAAGCTATTTCCGCGAACGCGCGCTCGATGCCGAACTGGCGCTGCTGAAGCGCACCGTGCAGTTACGCGAGGAAAGCGTGCGCATCAACCAGCGCCGCTTCGACCTGGGCGATCTCGGCGAGCTCGATTTGACGCGTTCGAAGACCGAGCTGTCCACCACCCGCGCCGAAGCGATCGCACTGGAACGGCAGCGCGCGCAACTGGAACATGCGCTCGCGATCCTGCTCGGCAAGCCGGCCTCGAACTTCAGCCTGCCCGCCGCCCCGCTGCCTGCATCGGCGGCGCTGCCGTAAATCCCGGCCGGCCTGCCGTCCGCGCTGCTGGAACGCCGGCCCGACATCGCCGCCGCCCAGCGGGAGATGATTGCGGCCAATGCGCGCATTGGCGTCGCCAAATCGGCAATGTTCCCGGCGCTGCGCCTTACCGCCGCCGGCGGCGGCGAATCGGAAGACCTGTCCGACCTGTTCAGCTGGACCAGCCGCAGCTGGGTGCTGGGAGCGCTGATGTCGCTGCCGATCATCGACGGCGGCCGCCGCAAGGCCGACGTCGCCCGTACCGAGGCGGCGCTGGAAGAGTCGGTCGCGACCTACCGCCGGCAGGTGCTGGTCGCGTTCGCTGACGTCGAGGACAATCTCGCCGGCCTGCGCACGCTCGCCGCTCAGGCGCAGGCGATCGACGCCGCCGATGCGTCGGCCGCCCGTTCGGCGGAGCTGGCCCGGCAATTGTTCGACGCCGGCCGCACTGGCTACCTGGACGTGCTGGATGCGCAGCGCAACCTGGTGACGGTCGAGCGCAGCGCGGTGCAGTTGCGCGGACAGCGGGCGGTGACGACGGTTGCCCTGATCCGCTCGCTCGGGGGCGGGTGGTGACGGCGCGGGATACCGCCTGAGTGAGGACTTGCCTGGATGGCAGCAGGCAAGCGCCTCTGGCCGGGCGGCAACTTTTTCGCGTTGCCACAGCGGGATTAAATTTGTATAATGGCGGGCTTGTTCGGCGTGCTCGCCGGACATTCCGTTTCAATGGTGGCTGTAGCTCAGTTGGTAGAGTCCAGGATTGTGATTCCTGTCGTCGTGGGTTCGAGTCCCATCAGCCACCCCAGAGAATTCAAGCAAAAGCCCAGTCTTCGGACTGGGCTTTTTGCTTTTGGAGGCCATGATGTCGACTTCCGGGTTTAAGCGGGCATGGAGAAAGCCAACAACGATGATCAGCACGACTACGGCCATGAGGATCTGTGCCGTCTGTACTCAGTGAAGTTAACAAGTCTCTATACCTACTTGGCACTGAAAGCTCCCCCCACATAATGTTGAAGGTAAGGGGCGGCCGCTTGCGAGACATCCAGTGACCAAAGGAAGCGGCCTTGGCCTCATGTTAGGGGTTGGAGTCATCCTACCCGCCACCCTCAAAAGCTGGTGGAAAAAGGCTCAACACTACGGCAAGCACTACCGCGTTAGAAAAGAACCAAGCGAGTAAGGAATGAAGGAGCCCCAGGCCAAAGCTAACGGGTTCCCCGGAGCGAGTGAGCGTTTGAGATGACCAGTACCATGCTGCACCGACAGGCGGGAGCACCATTGCAACGACAACGGAAGCGAACATGCCAGCAGCGCCGAATATAAAACCGGACAATTGAATAAGCACGCAAATAAGGCCGAGGATTGCCGTCTTATGCCAAGGCAAGGTGATGCGCCGAATAACAAAAGCGGCAAGCTTGGCTGATCCGGCGTGAAGGGAGATAAATATTGCAAAATAGAGAAGCAATAAAAAAATGACAAGCATCGCTGATTAACCTGCATAGATGACCATTGGAGCCCCTATCGCTGAAATGACAGCGGCGAACTTGCGTCCTTGCCGATTACCAAGTTAAGCAACATAGCGAGTTCGTCAAACGTAGTAAGGCTTAGCCACATCCGATAAATACCGATTCCCCTTTGTTAATGCATGTGTATTTCCCTCTTCTTTGAAAGGAGTAGGAATCAGGGCAAATGAGAGAATTGGATTTCAGGCTCTTGATTTCCTCACTACTCAAATTCGCTCGAATAAATTGGCTGATCTCGTATGAATCTTGGCATTTAGAAAAAATATGCACGACGATGAATGTTGCTGCAAATGATCCGATTGTCGCCAGAATCGATGATGTGAAGGCGCCAGCATTTTTCCGTGAATGTCGATAAATGAGTAACCAAACGCTAACGAATACGAGTAGCGTGGCTCCAAGGAGCTGAATCATGGTCATGTCTGGACATTTAACGTTAAAGATGGTCTGCGGCATAGCCGCCAGCGTCAATTGAAATGTTAGAGAGCACTGTCGCATTACATGAAAATGAAGTGTTCAAGTGCGGGGCTCGTTCTTACTGAAGTTGTCGGTGATCTCATCGGACGGCGAAATAGTAGGCTGTGGAGTCCGGAATGCACCAACAAATATTATTAATAATCCAGGGATAAGCAGGGCTGCGAAGCCGCCCCAATTGAGCAAAACGCCACATAGGAACCATGCGATGAGGCCGATCAAAAATACTGGCAAGCGGGTTCCAGGCTTTGCAAAAAGGGCGGTAAGCGCGGACAGCGCCACTATTAACGCAGCAAACACAACGATCCCACCGGACACAGCAGCCACAGGTCCACCGCGCGCTTGGGCTAGCTGAGGAAGAGAGGCCGCAATGAAAGCAAGGGCTACAACACGCAAACGATTCCTCCAAGTCTTGGTGAGTCGGATCATCTATTGCCCTCTAACGTACAAGGTAGGCAACTGCCGGAGCGCGAAGCGTGTAGGGAGCTTGCAAGCGCAGCTTGCATGCGATGCGGTTGACCGACCTGTTAAGTCGCAGTGCAGTGGCACTCATTGCGACACCCTCCGCAATAAGCCACGCCCCAGAATGAGCCCAGAGTCTCCTTCCGGCTGGCCAGGCTTTATCTGTTCGAGCGTTCTCCATCGCAGGTTGGGGCCTTCGCGCTCCGCCCGGCCTCGCACAATCTCACCGTTTCTACCGCTCGTCACGAGAAGGATTGCAGTGTTGCCGGTGGCGATGCCTTCGACTGTGCCCTCGCCGCCCTCATTCAGTCTCCCGCACCCGACGGTAGCCATCGAGTGTGCACCGGTTACTTTGTCGCCTATCTGGGCGAGTTTGAAGCTCGCGATGCCGCATTCAGCACCCGCCCGTCGCTCGGCGCGCGTGCGCAGATCGATTTTCCACTCCCCCGTGAAAGGCTGCTCAGCGGACGCGGAGCCGAATACGAGCAAGCAGCCCCATACAATGCTCCGGAACGCACGAGTGGTCATCTGTGATTTAACGTTGAGTTGACCGGCACCCATAGGCGCCAGTGTCCAACGATGTGTTATATGTTTGCGCCATAGCTCGCCAAATAGTTTTTTGCGTCCTCTAATGAGGCCAGAATAGCTTTGGCATTTTCCTTGTTCCAAAGCGGCATTGACCATTGATGCGATGGCTGTTTTACATATGAGAATGGCATATACCTACCATCCTTGCGCTCGTACACGACGAACAGCTTATCAAGCTCAGGCGAATAGATTTCACTGACGATTTTCCCGGCATTATCGTCATCGAAGTCTACCCAAATTGCATTGTGCTTCTCGATCATAGTGATGACACATAACGCGAAAGTTCACCTACGCCGAAGTCGTAAGTGTGCAACGACATGTTAGGCGCCGCCTTACGTGCACAACTACTGCAGGTAACGTTCTGGCTTGGCTGTTCTTTGAAATGTTCCATCTGCGTGTGCCCCCGTGCCGAACAAACAGCTTCCAATTTGCCGAATCTTGGCTGATTTCGCCTGAAAGTTAAATACCAGCGTGCAGTCGCTGCCTTCGCTATAGACCCCTAGACAATGGTCATCGGCTAGAATCATTTCACCTTCCGCGCGCCCGATCGCCGGCGCATCCATAACGACGTTACCAAGAATCATGAGACTAAAGGCGGCAGTATGTGGCTGTGTTTTCTCATCGACAGACTCCAATTTTAGTTGATCGCCATATGAGCGAAAGTACAGGCCAGATGGTTCGCATTGTTCAGCCCAGGCTGGAATGGCCAATATTAACGCCGTGAAGAGGAGTACTATGCGCACGCGCATGTCACGATACCTAACGGTTAAGATGACCAGCCGCGTAGCGGTCCGCGTCGATTGATGGGATGGACTCCCCCCGCCTTTTTGCGCCAAAGTAGGCGCACTGATCAACGTGGGGACGGGGATCAGTTTTCAACGAAAGGAGTCCGCCATGCGGTCTACTACCGTGGCCGTTGATCTGGCCAAATCCGTATTTCAACTTGCCGTGGCCGATGCCGACTGGCGCATTACCGAACAGCATCGGCTGACACGTACCCAGTTCGAGCGCTGGTTCGCCAACCGTGATGTGTCGCTGGTCATCATGGAAGGCTGCGGTTCCGCGCATCACTGGGCGCGCTGGCTCAACAGCCTGGGCATCGACGTGAAGATTCTGCCGGCGGCGTATATCCGCGCTTACGTCAAGCGCAACAAGACCGATGCGGCCG
>CBIHOK010000165.1:0-8568 GCA_966211575.1 uncultured Noviherbaspirillum sp. | reverse complement strand
CGATGCCTTCCCGGGATTCGCTCATCAGCACCGGGATGTCTTCCATCAGGAAGTCGAGGTCGACCCGTTCGCGCACCGCCTTCACCTTCGCCAGTATCTCGGGCGAACCGATGCCGGCTTCGGCTTCCTCGTAGGCCTTGAGCATCTCCAGGATGTCCGTGATGTAGTTTTCCAGGGTGCCGAAGTTGGAAAACACGTAGCCGATCGGATTGTTGATTTCATGGGCGACCCCGGCCGCGAGCTGGCCGATCGAGGCCAGCTTTTCCGATTGCACCAGTTGTTCCTGCGCCATCGACAGCTTGGCGTTCAGGTCGGTCAGTTCGTTGTTGCGGCGCAGAAGCTCGGCTTCCGCCGCTTCCCGCTTGCGAATGTCGTCCTCCAGCCTTTGCTTGGCCAGTTCCAGTTGCGAGGTGCGCTTCGCAACCAGCTCTTCCAGTTCGTCGACGCGCGCCGCTTCCACTGAATTGCCGGCCTGCTGCGTTGTCCGGGGTGTAGTCATCGTTGTCTCGCTCTTGTGCTTACACGGCCAGAATGCGGCACGCTTCCTCGAATTCGGATTCGGTTTCCCGGAATACCCGGCGCATCGTCGCCGCATCGGCATGCAGGCTGGCCCAGACGCTTTCCGTCAGCGGCGGGACCAGGTCGTCTTCCCGGCCGCTCAGGTCGAGCGCATGCACGATCGCGTCGGCCACGTGCACGACGCCGGCGATATCGCCTTCATCCTGTGCGGCGGGCGCATGATGGTTCGCGATCGCGCGCTGGATCAGCGGCGGGAATTTCCATTGCTCCGCCAGCGCCCGGCCTACCACTGCGTGATCGAGGCCCAGCACTGCCCGCTCGGCATCCAGCACATGGCAGTCATGCTCGGCGCAATGGGCGAGCGCCGCCGCGTATGGCCCGGGAAAGCGCGTGACCAGCACCAGCATGCCGATATCGTGCAGCAGGCCGGAAATGAATCCGTAATCCTGGTTCATTCCGCAGGCGCGCGCCAGGCTCTTCGCGCACAGCGCGGTGCCGATTGCATGCCGCCAGAAGGCCTTGAAATCGAAGCGCGTCCCGTCGCCGCCCTCGAAGTTATCGATGACGCCGGCTGCAACGATCAGCGCACGCACGCTGTCGAAGCCGAGCACCGTGATCGCCTGCTGTATCGTCTTCACCTTGCTCTGCAGGCCGTAGAACGACGAGTTCGCAAGACGCAGCGTCTTTGCCGCCAGCGCCTGGTCATGCGAGACTTTCTGCGCCAGGGTACCGATGCTGACGTCCGGCTGCTCGAAGCTGCTGATCAGTTCGGCGACGATCAGCGGCAGCGCCGGCAAGTCACGCAGGTTCTTGATGACGTCCGACAGCGCGATCTGGTTCATCCCTTTTCCCCCAACCGGTATTCGGTGACCTGCTGCAGCAGCGCAGCCGCCGCTCCATCGCCGCGGCTGTTGCGGAACAACCGGGACAAGCGCTGTTGCAAGCGCTCACGCTCGGCCTGCCAATCCTGCTCGGAGATATCCTGGTTGACGACTTGCACGGTGTCGATTCCGCGCCGCCGCAACGATGTCAGCAAGGCCTCGGTGAGTACCGTCTGCTGCGGCAGCAGGATGCCGCCGTGCGCATCCAGCACGTCCTCGGACAGCACCATGCCGGCGGCGACGTCGTCCAGGTCCAGTTGCTTGTATCGATCCATGGTCTGCTTTCCCGGCGCCCGGGCGCCTGTCTTGTCTTCATTCCGGTCCCAGCACGCGGAATACCTCTTCCGCCGTCGTCTGCCCGTTCCTTACCTTGGTGAACGCGTCGTCGCGCAAGGTCTGGAACCCTTGTTCGCGCGCATACGTGGTGATTTCCGTAATCGCTGCCTGCGTTGCGATCAGGTGCCGCAGGTGGGCGTCCGGCACGAACACCTCGTACAGGCCGAGGCGCCCCCGGTAGCCGCTGCCATGGCAGGCGGAGCAGCCGGCGCCCTTGAACAGGGGCATCGGCTCCGCGGCGAAGCGCCGGCCCAGGCGCCGCAGCAGTTCGGGATCGGGTGCGACCGGTTCGCGGCAGTCCGGGCATATCTGGCGCACCAGCCGCTGCGCGATGATCGCTTCCAGGCCGGTCGCCACCACGAAGGGCTTGAGGCCGAGGTCGAACAGGCGCGAGACGGTGTCGATCGCGGAATTGGTGTGCAGCGTGGAAAACACCTGGTGGCCGGTGAGCGCGGCGTGGAATGCGACTTCGGCGGTCTCGAAATCGCGGATCTCGCCGACCAGCAGCACGTCCGGATCCTGGCGCAGGATGGCGCGCAGGATCAGCGGGAAGGTGACGCCGATCTTTTCGCGTACCACCACCTGCCCAGCCGGGTCGAGATAGTATTCGACCGGATCCTCGATCGTGATGTAGTTCTTTTCCGAGGTGGCATTGCTCTGCAACAGGCTGTACAGCGTGGTGGTCTTGCCGCTGCCGGTCGGCCCGGTGGCCAGCACGATGCCTTGCGGCTTGTCGCTGGCGTGGCGGATTTTCTCCAGTTCCGCGGCGCCGAAGCCGAGTGCGTCGAGGCGCAGCACCGCCGAGTTGCGGTCGAGGATGCGCATCACGATTTTTTCGCCGTTGATGGTCGGCAGCGTCGAGATCCGCAGGTCCACCACCCGCTTCGGCGTCCGCACTGCCAGCCGGCCGTCCTGCGGACGGCGCCGCTCGGAAATGTCGAGCTCGGCCATTACCTTGATGCGCGATACGATCGACTGGTGCATGTTGTGCGGAATTTGCATCTTGTCGATCAGCACGCCGTCGATCCGCAGGCGCACCATCACGTTCTTCGCGCGCGGCTGGATATGGATGTCCGACGCGCCGAGACGGATCGCTTCCAGCAGGATCGAATTGACGAGCCGGATCGCCGGCGGTTCGTCCGAAGCCTGCAGCAAATCTTCGATGCCCTGCAGCTCGTCATCCTCGATCACGACTTCGATGCCTTCGTACGGATCGGGCGAGCCGAACGCCGATTCGATTTCGGTGATATCGGAAGCTTCGGTCTTGTAGACTTCGGCGATCTTTTCCTCGATCGAGGCGATCGACGCGAACACCGGCACGATCTCCAGCCCGGTGACGAAGCGCAGGTCGTGCAGCAGGCCGGTATCGAGCGGGTCGACCATCGCCAGCGTCAGCCGCTTGCCCTCGATCCGCAGCGGCACGATCAGCTGCCGCTGGCACAGCTTGGCCGGCACCAGCGCCGCCACCGCAAGGTCGACCACGAATTCGTTCAGCGTCACCTGCTGGATCATCAATTCTTTCGCCAGCAGCTCGTGGATCGCCTTTTCCGCGACCCAGCCGCGGTCGACGATCAGCTTGATCATCGCTTCCTTGCGCTGCTGTTGCTGCTGGATCCGCATCAATTCCTGCACCTGCTGCACGCTGAGCAGGCCGCGCTTGTTCAGCATCATGGCCATCTGGCTGCGGTTGGTGACGCTGAATTTCGCGAGCTGTTCGATCTCCCGGCTTTTTTCCTGGCTTTCGCGCTTGAGCGCATTGTTCTTTTGCCGCAGTTCGTGCTGTTCGAGCGCCCGCGCGACGGTCACCCGCAGATCGTCGTCGTTCCACGGCTTCAGGATGAACTTGTAGACCGCCCCCGTCTTCACCGCGCCGACCACAGCGTTCACGTCGGCATGGCCGGTCAGCATGATGCGGATGATGTCGGGATGCAGCGTGCGCGCCTGGCGCAGCAGGTCGCCGCCGTTCATTCCGGGCATCATGTAATCGCTGATGATCAGCTGGAACGATTCGCTGCCGAGCAGCTTGAGCGCCTCCTCCGGCTGCGTGCAGCAGACCACTTCGTAATTTTCCTGCCGAAACACGCGACGCAGCGCCGCCAGCACGTTCGGCTCGTCGTCGACCAGCAGCAGCCGGTAGCGCTCCGGCTTCGCGTTGTCGGCAACCGGCGCCGCTTCGCCGGTGAACAGGTGCGAGAAATTCATGAATGTCTGTCCTTGGTATCCGAGGGCCGGTCCAGCGGCAGGCAGATGCTGAAGGTGCTGCCCGCGCCCACCGCCGTCTCGACTTCGATGCGCCCGCCGTATGCGCGCACGATGTCGTTGCAGACCGTAAGGCCCAGCCCCATTCCCTTGCCGACCTCCCGCGTAGTGAAGAACGGATCGAAGATGCGGTCGCGAATCGCTTCCGCGATGCCGCAGCCGGTGTCGCTGATGGCAATCCGGATCTCGTTGCCGGCAATGCTGCTGGCCACGCGAATCCGGCCGCCGTCGGCGCCCAAGGCCTGCCGCGCATTCAGGAGCAGCGCATGCATGGCCTGATTGATTCGGCTCACGTCGCATGCGATCAGGGGCAGCGGCTGCAGATCGATGTCCAGCCGGATGTTCTCCGGCAGCTGGTCGGCGCAGACGGCGGCGGCGTCGCGCAGCGACTGGTTCAGGTCGACCTCGCCGCTCGCCGCATAATCGATGGCCGCATACGCTTTCAGATTGGCGATGATGCGCGCGATGCGGTCGGCGCCATTGATCGATTCCGCCAGCAGCCCGGCGAAATCCTCGAACACGAAATCCAGGTCATGCTTCAGCCACGCCGCTTCGGCCTGCATCGTATCGCCATGCCGGTACGCCAGCAGCGCTTCCCGCAGTTTGCCGGCATAGATCGACGCGGTGTTGAGATTGCTGCGAATGAAGCCGACGGGATTGTTGATTTCGTGCGCCATGCCGGCAGCCAGACTGCCGACGGATGCCATCTTCTCGGACTGGAACAGCTGCCGCTGCGCGCGCTCGATCACTTTCACCTGCGCGTCCACCCGCTGTTCGAGCTGGGCAGCCAGTTCGCGGTAACGCGCTTCCGATTCCTGCAGCGCCGCGTGCTTGCGCTGCAGCGCCTCGTAATCGGCATGCACGGTTTCGAGGTGAAGATCGGCCGCCATCCGATAGCGTTGGGCACTTGCCAGCACCATTTCCAGCCAGGCGACCGCGACTGCGGCATGCGCGTGGCGGGCCTGCGGCACCTGCAGCTGCCCGACCACGTCGATGTCCAGCCGCAACGGCACGGCGGCGGGATCCGCTACCGGGGGACCGGCCTCGGCGGCGATGGCGCCGTCGGCATCGACCAGGCGCCAGGCATTGCCGACGGTGCGCGCCAACGCGGCGTCCAGCCGCCCCCGTGGCACTCCGCGCAGCAGCTCCGCCAGCGGGAGGTCGCGGTCAAAGCGTGCCGGCGCGCCGTTCATGCGCGCCCCCCGGCAGCGTTGACGAATGCCGCGCGCGGCAGCCGGTGCGCCGCCGCCAGCGAAAACTCGCCGTCCAGCCGGTCGTACACGCTGCCGAGCAGCGCACTGAAGGTCTCGATCACCCCGCTGCCTTCCAGCGCCGAGGCAAACAGAAGCGGCCACGGCGCATTCGCCCAGCGCTGCCGGATTTCCTGTTCGCTCAGCACGTTGTGCAAATCGCGCTTGTTGAACTGCACCACCAGCGGCAGCGTCGCCACGTCCATGCCCAGCGTGCCGACGTTGGCCATCAGGTTGTCGAACGAGGCGCCGTTGTTGAGCGCCTGATCGCGCTGCGAATCGGCGACGAACACGATGCCGTCGGCGCGCGACAGCACCGCCTTGCGCGTGCCGTCGTGAGCCACCTGCCCGGGCACCGTGAACACCTTGAACTTCAGCAGCAGGCCGGAAGGCGCGGTGAAGCCAAGCGGCAGGAGGTCGAAGAACAATGTCCGGTCGCCCTCGGTCTCCAGTGTCATCATGTCACCGATCAATTCGGCCCCCAGCAGGTCATGCAGCCGCGTCAGGTTGGTGGTCTTGCCCGACAGCGCCGGGCCGTAGTAGACCAGCTTCACGGTCAGGCGATTGCGCTGCTCGTCCATCTCAGCCATGCTCGCCGTCTCCCCTTTTCTCGCGCGGCCGCGAACGATCCACGAATCCGATATCAATGTTCATAACGTAAATGTAACCGGTCCTCCGCGCTACCGGAGACCTCGGCCCCTGTGCTGCGAGAAACCACTTCGAATGGCACGCCGTTTATTTCGGCATCAGGCGCGATCGCAAACAACCGGTCGGCGGCAAGCCTGGTCGCCATCTTGCTTTGCGATTCGAACGTGCACAGGCAACGGCAAAAACGTTGAACCGCGCAAGCACGAGCGACAGGCCCGACGGCAGCGGGACCAGCATCGAAACCGGCGGGCGCCGGAAAGCCCGGTACGGACGCAGGTAGCGGCAAGGTATTCCAATTCAACTCGTCAATAGCGTCGGCGTTTCGCGTATATGCACGCGCGAAACAATAGCAATTTTTCCATACGGTGCCCTGGCTGCAGGCAAGAAAGATTTTGGGCACGCGCCATCCCGATCCGAATGGCAAACAGTCGCATCGGCTCGGATAATGATGTATTGAACCATGATGAAATTGCCTTGTGGAAATTTTCTGTTTTCCCGAAATGGCGCACCATCGCCTGTTGCACCTCTACAACAATCATGATAGGCAAGAAAGGCAGACAGTGCCATGGGGGCTGCGACCTGCCAGCCTGCAGACGAACACGACCGGCTGTCGCGCAGAGTGAATTGCAGGTTCTGCCGGTGTGGCAGCCTGCGGCATCGGCCACAGTCATTTGAAGGAAGCCAGGAAGCGTTGCAAGGAGCGGCGACTGTCGCCCGGTTCGCGGCTGCCGCCAGCCGTACGTCTGCAATCAAGAGCGCTTCACGACCTGCGTCTCCGGAGAAGCCGGCGCATCTCTCCACAATAGCTGTGGACAGTCCTGTAGATAACTCCCTTTCCGCTGGCACAGGCCATTGATTCCAATCGGAAAATTCTTTCTGATCAAAATCAGGGCAAAGCCGCCGGCCGTCTCGTGCGCGACCGCCGGCACGGATGACCGGCGCCGCGTCACGGCAGATGCAGTTCAAATACCCCGTTCCCCGAGGTATAGGCGAGCGAATTGGAGCCCGTCATCACCAGTCCGCCTGGCTGATAGACGTTGCGCAAGCGGTCCGACTGCACGCTGGCTCCGGCTATCGTGGTGACCACTCCCTGCGGCGTGATCTTGCGGATCGCCCGCAGGTCGCCGACATACACGTTGCCCTGCTCGTCCACGATCAGGCTTTGCGGGAAATTGAAGCGCGCGGCAGAGCCGGTGCCGTCTTGCGTGCCGGGCGCGAAAGGAACGCCGGCCAGCGTGCTCATCGTGCCGTTCGGCGTGATTTTCCGTATCGCGGTGTTGCTGTCGATCGTGTACACGTTGCCGTCCTTGTCGACCGCCACGTCGAGCGGGAACAGCAAATCCTGTCCGTTGCCGAAGCCGAACGGCGCGGAACTCGTGTCCTGATGCCCGAACAAGGTCGAGACGATGCCCTGCGACGTAATCTTGCGAATGGCGTCGCCGGCGCGGTCGGCGACATAGAGATTGCCGGCCGAATCGAGGGCGGCCGCCTGCGGCTCGACGAATCCCGCGCTGGCGGCAGGCCCGTCCGCGTAGACTTCGTTTCCGGGCATGCCGGCGTAAGTGGTGACCACGCCGGTGGACGCGATGCGGCGCACCGTGTGATTGGAAAAATCGGCGACGAACAGGTTGCCGGCGGCATCGCTGGCCACGTCAAGCGGCCGATAGAACAACGCGCCGGCACCGGCGCCGTCGGTGCTGCCGGTTTGCCCCGGCGTGCCGGCCACGGTCGTTACCTGGGATCCGACGATTTTCCGTATGGTTTGGTTGCCGGTATCGGCGACATACAGCGCGCCGCTGGCATCACGCCCTATCCCGTGTGGATTGCTGAACAGCGCGTCCGAGCCCGTACCGTCGGCGCTTCCGGCTTGCGGTGCGGCGCCGGCAACGGTGCTGACGCTGTCGCCGGGCACAATCCTGCGTATCGTATCGGCGGTCGAGTCGGTCACGTACACCGCATTGCCGGCGCCAACCGCAATCCCGAATGGGGCGGTAAAGCTGGCGCCGGCAACCGGGCCGTCGGCACTTCCGCTCTGCCCTTCCGTGCCGGCAACGGTGCTGACCGTGCCGTCCGGGGTGATCTTGCGGATCATGTGGTTGCCGCGGTCGGCGACATACAGGTTGCCGGCACCATCTATCGCCAGGCCTTGCGGATAGCTGAAGCGCGCTTGCGCACCCGGGCCGTCGACATGGCCGAGCACATCGGCGGTCGCACCGTTGTCGCTCTCGGCTCCGGCCAGCGTCGTCATCGTGCCGTTCGGCGCAATCTTGCGAATCGCGGCGGTGACGCGGAAAGTCGCATTCTGCATCGAGCCTTGCCGCAACCAGCCGCCATCCGTCACGTAGATATTGTGGGCGCCGTCGATCGCGATGCCGTTGAGAGAGGCAAAGCCGGCACCGGCCGGCGAGGAAGCGGAGCGGCCGGCGACCGTGCTGACGGTGCCGTCCGGCGCGATCTTCCTGACGTCGAAAGGTTCCGCTACATACACATTGCCGCCGTCATCCACCGTGAGCGCGCTCGGCGAACCGCTGAACAATGCGCTGGCCGCTGGTCCGTCCCGGTCGCCGCTGAGACCGGGCGTCCCGGCCAGCGTGGCTACCGTGCCGTCGGGTGTGATCTTGCGGATCACCGAATTGCCGTAGTCATCGACGTAAATGTTTCCCGCACTGTCGATC